>JAFLCF010000084.1 GCA_017303735.1 Anaerolineae bacterium | reverse complement strand
GCTGATAACAGGTGCGTGTGGAGAAATTGGTCAGGCGCTGGTGCAAGAGTTGGCGAAGAAGGGCGGCTATCGCATTGTGACATCGGATATGGCTCCCTTGCCGGACTCGATCAAAAGTTTGGTGGCGGAGCATGTGCAGGGTGACCTGGTTTATAAAGTAAAAGTTTTTTATGATTATGATTTCGATGTGATATTCCATTTGGCGGCTTCGCTTTCTTCAAAGGCAGAGATCGCCACGGAAGAAGCACATCGCATCAATGTGGAAGGGACGATGCAGCTGTTGATGCTGGCGGCGTATCGTTCGGAGAAGTATGGCAAGTCGGTGAAGTTTTTGTTCCCAAGTTCGATCGCTGCCTATGGCATGCCGACCTTGGATGCGAAACATGGCGCGGGTGCGGTGAAGGAAGAGGATTGGGATTATCCGCACACGATGTATGGCTGCAATAAATTGTATTGTGAAAAGTTGGGGATGTATTACAGCAAGTTCTATGGTCAAAAACATTTGGATGAAAAGCCTCCGGTCATGCTGGACTTTCGAGCGATCCGCTTCCCGGGCTTGATCAGTGCCTTTACCTTGCCCACCGGTGGGACGAGTGATTATGGTCCTGAAATTTTGCATGCGGCGGCGCAAGGTAAACCGTATTCGTGTTTTGTGCGTGCCGATACGAAGATCTCTTTCATGGCGATGCCGGATGCGATCAAGTCTTTATTGATGTTAATGGACGCTCCGCGCGAAACATTGACGACGAATGTGTATAACGTGGCGGCATTTGCCATCACCGCCGAAGATTTCCGTCAACGTGCGTTGAAGGCATTCCCGAATGCAGCTGTGACCTATGAGCCGAATCCGCGCCGCCAAGGCATTGTCGACTCGTGGCCCGAAGACGTGGATGACGCCCGCGCCCGCAAGGATTGGAATTGGAAGCCCGATTACGATGTGGATCGTTTCTTTGAGGAGTACTTCCTGCCGGAAATCCGAAAGAGGTATGGGAAGTATTAAAATACGATTAAAATACGTGTCTTATATAGTCAGATGTACAATGCCATAGTGAGTGCTTCGCAAAGAAAAATGAGAATTTTGATTTTTAGCTTGACATCTAAATTATTCAGGTGTAAAGTTTAATTGCGTCTGGGATGAGTCGCCAAGCGTCTCATCTAAGGGCTATAAGCCCTTACCCCAGTCGCTTTTTTTTTCTGAAAAGGGAGAATTTATGTATTTTTGCTACATTGACGAGTCGGGGACTCCAGATATACCTGGAAATACATCACACTATATTTTGGCTGGTGTTTCAATTCCTGTTCAATACTGGAAAGATTGCGATAAAGATATTGAAACTATTAAACAGCGTTACAAAATTCTTGACAAAGAAATCCATGTGGCATGGATTTTAAGAAGTTATCCTGAGCAGAGGAGAATTCCTGGTTTCGATGCTCTTGATTATCAACAAAGGCGTTATCAGGTAAATGCTTTTCGTAACACCGAACTTCTCCGTCTTCAACGTTCAAGAAACCCATCTCTTTATAAACAAACTCGAAAAAACTATCAAAAGACTGATGACTATATTCATCTTACTTATGATGAGCGAAAAAATTTAATTCGCGATATTGCTCGTACTGTATCAAATTGGGGATTCGCACGTTTGTTTGCTGAATGCATCGATAAAATTCATTTTGACCCATCTCGAACCCCTAAAACTATTGATGAGCAAGCATTTGAGCAGGTAGTTTCACGATTTGAACAATACCTGCAAGTTACTGGACTCAATGTCCCACAAAAGAATTTTGGTTTATTAATTCATGATAATAACGAGACTGTAGCCAAAAAACATACGCTCTTGATGAAAAAATTTCATGAAGGTGGGACTCTATGGACAAATTTAAAGAGCATAATTGAGACGCCATTGTTTGTAAACAGTGAACTTACGGGCATGGTACAGGTTGCCGATTTATGCGCTTATGCTTTAAGGCGCTATCTTGAAAATAATGAAAACGAGTTGTTTGACTTAGTGTTTCAGCGAGCAGATAGAAAAGGTGTTATGGTAGTTGGTGTAAGGCATTTTTCAGACATATCTTGTGGTTGCAAAATTTGTGTTGCCCACGGGAAATTTCTTAAATAAAAATATATTCAGCAAAACGTGTATCAACTATTATAAAAGTCAAGAGCAATAACCATCTTTTAAAGGGAATAATTTCCCATGCCCACCAACCCCATAGACCAATTCATCTCTCAATACCCGCCTGAAATCCAAACCATTCTGCAAAAGATTCGAGCGACAATTCAAAAGTCCGCGCCGGGGGCGGAAGAGGCGATGAGTTATGGGATTCCCACCTTTAAGCTCAATGGCAAGAACCTTGTCCATTTCTCGGCGTTCAAGGAGCATATTGGCTTTTATCCCACGCCCACGGGCATTGAGAAATTTAAGAAAGAATTGTCCGCGTATGAAGGGGCGAAGGGCTCGGTCAAGTTTCCGCTGGATAAGCCGATTCCATATGCGTTGATTACGAAGATCACTCAGTTCCGCGTCAAAGAAGTATCCGCACAGACGGCGCAAAAAAAGAAAGCCATAAAACCCAAGTCATGAGCATATTCTTTACTTCTGATACGCATTTTGGACATCAACGCACCTTGGAGTTCTCACGCCGTCCTTTCGCGGATGTGGCATCCATGGACGCGGCATTGATCGCAAATTGGAATTCAGTAGTCCAGCCGGGAGATACGGTCTATCACCTCGGTGATTTTGGGGCAGTGGAATGTTTGGACTATGTGAATCAACTCAACGGCAAAATCATCCTCCTGCCGGGGAATTACGAAACGCTGGAGATGCTCGAAGTCCTTGCGCGGAGTTGCGAAATCATCCAGCCCAACACGGTCATCGAAGTGGACGGGCATCGCTTTCAACTTGTCCACGAACCAGATGAAGCAACAGCGGGGGAGTTCTTTTTATTTGGGCACGTCCATCAATTGCAGATGGTCAAACGCAATGGATTGAACGTAGGCACAGATTGTCACTTCTTCCGTCCGATCTCATTGGATGTGATTCTGTTCTATCAGAACGCCATCCAAAACCATTATGACGATAATGTCTTTATGGAGAAATTAGGATAATAAAAAACTCCGAGGTCATGACCTCGGAGTTTTGCTTTATTTCCCTGCCGCGTTCGCGCGCGCCAGCACTTTTTGTGCGTTCTTCAACAACGGCATATCGATCATCTTGCCATCCAGCGAATACGCTCCCTTGCCTTCTTTTTGACTGGCTTCAAAGGTCTCGACAATTCTTCTTGCGTAGGCAATTGCCTCAGCGGATGGAGTGAACGCCTCTTGCACCGCCTGAACTTGATTCGGGTGAATGATCTGTTTCCCGCTGAAACCGAGTCTTGCTCCAAACTCCGACTCGACTTTGAGCGCTTCCAAATCTTTGTAATCAATGGTGACAATATCGATCGGCTGCAAGTCATACGCTGCACAAGCCACGATGACCGCCTGACGCGCATACAGCAATTCAATCGCATCCTTCGTGCGGACCGCGCCAATCGACGCCGCGAAATCTTCGCCGCCGAAGATGATTGCATCCAAGCGCGGATGCGCCGCGATTTCTTTGAGATTCAAGATCCCCTTGGCAGTTTCAACACCGATCAAAATCCGAATCGAGTTGACCTTCCAGCCGTTCTTCAACTCGGCATCTTCAATGATTTTGCTTGCCCACTCTACCTGCTCGAAAGACTCAACCTTCGGAATCACGATCCCATCTGGGTGATGGGGGAGGACGGCTTCGATATCATCCTGCTCCCAGCCCGAACCGACCGAGTTGATACGTGCCAGTTTTTCGCTCGTGCCAAAGTCCAGTTCTTTCAGCGCTTTGGCAATGGTGGTGCGTGCTTCGGCTTTTTTGTTGATGGCTGTGCCATCTTCCATGTCCATGCAAATGGAATCCACGCCCAGGGTAATGGACTTGGTGATCATCTTCCAATTGTCACCGGGCATGTAAAGTAGTGCGCGTCGTGAGTGCATAGGTCTCCGTTTTCATGTTTGAAAGTTGGAAGGTTGTAACGTTCAAACATTCCAACTTGTCAACGTTTTAACTTGCCTTCTTCAAAAACATTGCCGTTCGTTCAAATTCAACCACAATTGTCCCGTCAGGTTTACGACCAGTGCATTTTATCTTTACTAAACCTGCATTCGGTCTTGACTTTGATTCTCGCTTTTCAATGATCTCGCTTTCAGCATAAATGGTATCCCCATGAAAGACAGGACTTGGATGATTTAACTTGTCGTATCCAAGATTCGCAATGATGGTTCCTTCGGTCAAATCCGCCACCGTCAAACCGACGACCAGACCGAACGTGAAGATCCCATTCACCAGCCGCTGACCAAACTCGGTCTTGGAAGCAAAATCTTCGTTGACGTGCAGCGGTTGCGTGTTCATCGTCAGCGCAGAGAAAAGCACATTATCCATCTCGGTCACCGTCCGCCCGCCGTGTTTGAAGGTCATGCCAACTTCGAGTTCATCGAAATATTTTCCGGTCATCATTCCACCTCCACCAAAATCTGTTCGCGCTCCACGGTTTGACCTTGCGTCACCGATACTGATTTGACCACGCCATCTTTCAACGCCTGAATGCGGATTTCCATCTTCATCGCCTCCATCGTCAGCAAGGTTTGACCTTTCTTCACAACATCGCCTACACTCACAGCCACGCTTCGAATCTGCCCCGGCATCGGGGCGATGAGTCCCCCGGCATGCTCGTGTCTGACACCTTGTTTCGCGCCCGACGTTTTCGTGAGCATCAGAGTCTGCCCGTTGATGGTGATCCAACGCTTTGCCATGTCTGATGAGACATGTGCCGTCACACGTTGCCCATCCACAAGTAAATCCATGCGCCCGTTCGCGGCGCGCACAACTTGCACGGTGACGGTCTTGCCATTTACAGTGGCGATGTACTGATCGCCTGATGGATTGAGTTCAATGCTTTGCGTGTCGAAGGTTGTTTTCATGATTACACCTGCTCCAAGTCAGGGCTTAGCCCCGACGTGAGCTTAATTGCGATAATTCCCAGTCTGCTTCCACGGGCTGAAGGGATCGGTCTCATTTGAGACGGCAGACTGTGCCTTGCCGCCCACAAAGACCACATCCGCGAGTGCGGCGGCGATGAGGGCGTGCAGTTCGGGTTGCGGCACAGTCCATTCGCCAAATTTGGTTTCGACCCAGCGCGTGGTGACTTTGCCCTGCTTGAAATCATCCGTTTCTAAAACGGCGCGCATGTAATCTATGTTCGTCACCACCCCGTGGACAATGAAATCATTGAGCGCGTTCTTCATGCGTTTGATGGCGTCTTCGCGATTGCCAGCATGAACGATGAGTTTCGCCAGCAGGGGATCATAGAAGTGGGTGACTTCATCACCAGTAGCAAAACCAGAGTCCACGCGGATGCCCGGTCCCTGCGGTTGGATGAATTGCAGCAATTTGCCGGTGCTGGGCAAAAAGCCCGTGGACGGGTCTTCTGCATAAACACGGCATTCGATGGCGTGACCGTGCTGGTGCAAGTTGCTTTGGGTGAAGGGGAATTTCTCTCCCGCCGCGATACGAATCTGCCAGTGGACGAGGTCGAGCCCGGTGACGAGTTCGGTGACTGGGTGTTCCACTTGCAATCTTGTATTCATTTCTAGAAAGAAGAAAGAGGAAAGTTTGGGGTCGAAGATGAATTCAACGGTTCCGGCATTGTAATAATTGACGGCTTTCGCTGCATTAACCGCAGCTTCACCAATCTTGGCGCGTAGTTCAGGAGTGAGCAGGGGCGAAGGAGATTCTTCAATGATCTTTTGGTGACGACGCTGCACGGAGCATTCACGCTCAAAAAGATGGACGAGGTTGCCGTGTTTGTCACCAAAGACTTGAATTTCAATATGATGCGCTTCAGCGAGATATTTTTCGATGAGCAAGCGTTCATCTCCAAAGGCGTTGAGTGCTTCACGCCGGGCGAGTTCGATGGCTTCCTTTAATTCGCTTTCGGCGTTGACCACGCGCATGCCTTTGCCGCCTCCCCCCGCCGCTGCTTTGACGAGAACAGGATAGCCTATTTCATTCGCGGCTTTTCGGAATTCTTCGTACGTTTCCAAGCCTTCGTAACCGGGGACGGTGGGCACGCCCGCTTTCTTCATCAGAATCTTTGATTCGGCTTTATCGCCCATCGCACGAATCGAATCGGCTGAGGGACCGATAAAGGTTAGGTTCGCTGATTCAACTGCGGCGGCGAAAGAGGCGTTCTCTGAGAGGAAGCCATAGCCCGGATGAATGGCATCGGCTTGAGAGTCGCGCGCGGCTCGGAGCAAGGCATCTACATTCAAATAGGATTCTTTTGGGGCAGCGCCACCAAGCAAAATGGCTTCGTCGGCGAATTGCACGTGTTGAGCGTGAGCATCCGCTTCGGAATAAACGGCGACGGTTTTGATGCCAAGCTCGCGGCAGGCACGCATGATGCGAATGGCGATCTCGCCGCGATTGGCGATGAGAATTTTATTGAACATGGGTTAATAATTTTAAGAGTTCTTTTTCTCTCTCTTGTTTCAAGCCTGCTTTTAGTTCATGCCCTTCGGGTCTTTCAAATTCCCAATCGTAGATGGCTTTGATGGTGTCGGTGAGCGGGCTGAATGTAAGACCGGCGTGAACCGCTTTGGAAACATCGACCTGTGAAACGCCTGCATCGTCACCGGTTTCAGGGATCCATGCGGGCATGTCACTCCACGGGGCGACGTTGTTCTTTTCAAGGAACTCCACCGAAGCCCATTTGAAACTGGCATTGCTTTTGCTGATGCGTTTGCAGGTTTCAAAGACCGTATTGAGCGTAACGGGATTTCCCGTGGCATTGAAGATGCCCGAAACATTTTGATCGGTCAATTTGATGATGAAGTCTGCCAGGTCGCGCGCGTCGATGAACTGGGTCATGGTGGCGGGGCGGTCAGGCGCGAGGACGTCGCCGCCTTTGGCGATGCGCAGGGGCCAGTAGGTGAAGCGGTCGGTTGGGTCGTGTGGACCGACGATGAGACCGGGACGGATGATGAGGGAGCGCGGACCATACACATCCTGCACAGCTTTTTCGCAGAGCGCTTTCAAGGGTCCGTAGGTTTCGCCGGTGATCTCTTCGATGCTTTCATCGCTGAGCGCGCCGACTGCATCGCTTTCTTTTATGCCGATCTTTTTGAAACTGGCATAGACCGAAATGCTGGAAATAAAAACATAACGCCCGACTTTATCTTTCAACGCTTCAGCGGATAACTTGACAATGCGCGGCAGATATCCACAGGTATCGATGACCGCATCCCACTGCCCCGATAACTGCTCCAGGTCAGTTTCTCTATCGCCTCTGATGGTTTTGACTCTTCGAAAAAGATCGGGGTTGGTCTTTCCGCGGTTGAAGAGAGTCACTTCGTGTCCGCGTGCGCGAGCAGAGGTGACGAGGTGGCGTCCGATAAAGCGTGTGCCCCCAATGATGAGAATTTTCATGTATTGACCTTCTTGAGAGTGATTTCGGTGGCTTTGACTTCTTCGCCTTCGGGCATGATGTTATAGGCAGTGATGATGAGTTCATTGTCGCGCAATTCCACGTCGGTGCGCCAACCCCAGTCCGGTCCGCCGCTGGGGTCGGGGTAGGAGCCGAGGACGCTAAAGCCATTATCCTGCGAATTGCCCGTGCAGAACATAACAGCAGTATTGTTATGAAAGGAGTCGACCCAACTCGCTTCGTATCGGTCAAGCAAGGTGTTGTAGCCAAAGGTAAACATGCCGTGTTGCGCTTCACCTTCGATGGACGATTGGTAAAGGAAAAGCGCGAAGCGACCATCGAGGATGATCTGGATCGTTCCGACGATGGGAGCTTCATTGGCGAGGGTGTCGGGTTCGATCCATAACTTGCTACTGCCTTTCCAATTCCCTGCCAATTGCGCAAGAAAATGATGAGGGCTTCCGGTTGTTTTTTCGAAGGTCATGATCAAAATCCTTTTATTTGATATATCCAACTCCGAAGGAGTGAAATGATTATAGATTTTCAGATGAATTATTATCAACCCCGAAGGGGTGTAAGAGCTATGTCATCCCTTCGGGATTTGGAAATACCATGCCAATTATCTATAATCCTGCCATCCCTTCGGGATTTGGAAATACCATGCCAATTATCTATAATCCTGCCATCCCTTCGGGATTACATCCTAAACACCCCGAAGCCGCCTTCTTCTTTCGGAGCGTTTAACACAACGGATAAAGCCAAACCAAGCACTTGCCGCGTATCGGCGGGGTCAATAACACCGTCATCCCAAAGACGTGCCGAGGAGTGATAGGGACTGCCTTCACGTTCGTATTTCTCCAATAATGGACGCTTGAACTCTTCCGCTTCTTCCGCGCTCAGAGCTGGTTTGCCTTCTCTGACGAGTTGATCTTGTTTGATGGTTAAGAGCACGTTCGCGGCTTGCTCGCCGCCCATGACGGAGATGCGTGCGTTGGGCCACATCCACAGGAAGCGCGAGCCGTAGGCACGTCCAGCCATGGCGTAGTTGCCCGCGCCGAAGGAGCCGCCGATGACGAGAGTCAGTTTTGGCACACGAGTTGTGGCAACGGCATGAACCATCTTCGCGCCGTCTTTGGCGATGCCGCCGGTTTCGTATTCTTTGCCGACCATGAAGCCGGTGATGTTCTGCAAAAAGATGAGCGGAATGCCGCGTTGGTCACACAGCTCAATGAAGTGAGTCCCTTTCAGCGCGGACTCGCTGAACAAGACTCCGTTATTGGCGATGATGCCGACGGGGTAGCCGTGGATGCGGGCGAAGCCGCAGATGAGGGTCGTGCCGTAACGCGCTTTGAACTCGCGGAACTTGGACCCGTCTACGATGCGGGCGATGATCTCGCGGACGTCGAAGGACTCTTTGAAGGTGCGCGGCAGGACGCCGTACAATTCGTCGGCGGGGTATAAAGGCTCCTCGGGTGGAGCAACATCCAGCGCGGAAAGATGCGAATGCACGTGTCCACGCGGTAAGGTCTCGACGATGCTGCGTAAAATTTCAATCGCGTGGTCATCATCCTCTGCAAAGTGATCGGCTACGCCTGATTTGCGCGTGTGGACATCCGCCCCGCCCAGTTCTTCGGCAGTGACATCCTCACCCGTGGCAGCTTTGACGAGTGGAGGTCCGCCGAGGAAAATTGTCCCTGCGCCTTTGACGATGATGGCTTCATCACTCATCGCAGGGACATACGCGCCGCCCGCCGTGCAGGAACCCATCACCGCCGCGATCTGCGGAATGCGCTTGGCAGACATGCGTGCCTGATTGTAGAAGATGCGCCCGAAGTGATTGACATCGGGGAAGACTTCATCTTGAAACGGCAAATTCGCCCCGCCAGAGTCGACGAGGTAGAGGCAGGGCAAATGATTTTCTTCGGCGATCTGTTGGGCGCGGAGATGCTTCTTGACCGTCATCGGAAAATACGAGCCGCCTTTGACGGTGGCGTCGTTGGCGACGATGAGCACTTCGCGATTCGAGATGCGCCCAATGCCGGTGACGATGCCTGCGCTTGGGGCTTCGCCATTGTAGAGGTTGTGCGCCGCCAATGCAGAGAGTTCAAGGAAGGGCGCGCCGGGGTCAAGCAGACGTTCGATGCGTTCGCGCACGAATAATTTGCCCTGCTCCTCGTGGCGTTTGCGATACTTCTCGCCGCCGCCTTCGCGGACATCCGCAAGGTGTTTCTTCAACTCTTGCGCAAGGGCGCGGTTGTGTTCTGCATTGGCTTTGAATTCGGGCTGGTGCGGGTCGAGGGCGGAAGATAATGTTTCCATTGCCGTGAGTCTAGCATAAAAAGTGGGGATGGGAAATAAAATGTTCCCTATTTGATTAAATGAAAAGGGACTCGGCTTATAACCAAATCCCTTATGTTATCTAATCGCCATCGTAAATTTATAATGAAGCACGCAAAACTTCATAGAGGAGATATATGAATGGGGGAAACTGCAGAATAGCCATGATCCACGACATCCAGTTCTGGCGGAAAAAATAAGCAATCCAGCCGATGAACATAAACCCCATAGAGTAGAACGGATAGGTGTTAAAAAGGAAGAGGAATACTTTATGTCCAAGCGTGGGGTTATCGGTTTTAACTGATAGGAGCGAAAAAAAGTACAGCACCGCCCAGACAATCAACATGCCAAGCACAAGGATCTGTGCAAAGATCATCACACTCAGCAGGAGAGAGCGTTCAATAGAG
Source organism: Anaerolineae bacterium (assembly GCA_017303735.1). The sequence goes on along the minus strand of JAFLCF010000084.1, from coordinate 7,993 downwards.
GGTGGTTCGTAGTTTTCTTCCATGAGAAAGGGAACACTCTTGATTTTGTAACGTTACGAACCCCCACCACAACCCCCTCCGCCTTCGGCACCTCCCCCAAATACGACATTGAAACTCTCTCTGGATTCATTCAAAATATAAATCGTCGTATTTGGGGGAGGAAGGGAGGGGGCTAGAGTTTCTCCAACATCGCTTCCGCTTCCTCATACGCCACCTTGTAATAATACGGCGGACCATCGCAGGTGGCGAGTTTCTTGGCTTCCTCCGCATAGACTTTTGCCTTGGCTTTGTCCTTCTCCTGCTCCAGCGCATATTGGGCGAGGAAGAGGTTCACATCCGCGCCTTTCAAGACGTAGCCGCAACGTTCAGTGATGGACAGTGCTTCATTGGCGAGAGATTTTGCTTCTTCATAATGCTTTTGGTCATAACGCAAGCGAGCGAGGTCGATGAGGATGTTGGCTTCGTGGTCTACTAGATTGATCCTACGACAACGAGTGAGTGCCTCATTCAAATGGCGCTCAGATATATCGTATTGAATACTGAGACGATAGGCTACTCCTAAAAGCCAATAATCTCTAATAAAATCACGCTCTAAGGGAGAAGCCTCCTTCGCATCCAATTCAGAAAAATCAAGAGCATTTTGGGCATATTTTTTTGCATTATTAATGTCGAATCTATAAGCTGCTAATAGTGAGCAATAAGCCCAATTTTTTGAGAACCAATCTTTTGGTGAGGAAGATTCTTGGAACAAATTTAACGCCTCATTCAATTCTTTTTCTGCTTCACTCCACTTACCGCAATAGATAAATAACAAACCAAGTTGTTGGTGACCAATAGCCTCATCGAATTTGTCTTGTGTCGGTTTTATAAGATCGATTCTTCGATAGAGGTTGGACTCAGCAACACGCAGAGCACCAATATGTAGTTGTGCTGCTTCTGCCATATTCCCTAACCCAATAGCAATATTTATATTGTTTTTCATTTTTTCAGATATAGAAAGGAAACCTTCAAACAGCGGAATAGCACGGCGCGGCTGTCCGCTCAGGGAGTAGGCGTTGGCGAGTTCATTGAAGCAATGCGCTAGATGTGCTTCTTCTTTCAACCTTGGTGGATTATTTTCACCATCAAGAAATAGTGCAGTAAGTAATTCGATTTGCAGTTGATAGCCGCCAAGTTGATAATAAAGTGTTTTCCAGATACGGTCACGGAATAAAAGCCACGCCTCATCCAAATTACCCGCCCTGACCATGTGATGATATAGTTCGATGACGGGCGCGAGGTCTTCCAGTTTGTCTACTTTTTCACGCTCAGGAATCGCCTGAAAATAATTGACCAGGCGTTCGTGTGCGCCGGTACGGTCGGCGGCGGTTAGAAGGTCGTAAGAAAAGCGCCGTACGATGGGGTGCAGGTCGTATTTATTGGTTTTGCGATCCCAATGCAGAAAGCCGCGCGACTCTAAAATTTTCAAGGAATTGTCAAAAGACAAGCTTCCTTTTCCATCGCCATGTAATGTCTTCAAGGCTTCGTAATCCATTGCTGAGCGAAAACAGGCAATCCGTCCAAGTAATTTCTTTTGTGGCGAGGATAAACTCTTGAAGCCAACTTCCAAAATATGGTGTTTGTTTTGGATGATGTCTTTTGTGATTTCAAGGTGTCGCGCCGCTGCAATGTCACCCGGCAGATTACGGTCATTAACGATATACCCTGAGAGGATGCGCAAACTGAGCGGATGATAACCATAGGGTTCGCAAGCGGCTTCGATCTCGGTATGCGTGCCACGAATCCCTTGCGTGTGGAAGAATTCCACGGCATCGTCTTTATGCATGGCACGCAATTCTTCTTCACGAACGCCTTGTAGGAATTGTCCATGTTTTTCCACGGCACGCGGGGTCAGGCGCGTGGTCATCAAGATTTTGCTTTTCAACATCCCGCCGTACCCACCAATCGAACGAAGCAAACCATCTGCAAACATATTGACGCAATCTCGGCTGATATCTTGTGAATCGTCGTTTTGGATTTCATCCCCTTGGTACGCTGCGCCCATGTTTCCATAAGCACGAAGAACTCTTTCAAATCCATCGAGGATTAGTAGAATACCTGGGTTTCTCAAATAGTTGAGGAGTAAATTAGTTTGCTCGTATTGCGATAATTGTCCTGCATTCAAAACGCCAAGATATTGGAGCGTTTCTTTTACGAAATTGTCAAAACTGGCATCGCCTTCATAAAAACTCCAGAAAACCACTTTGATGAATTGTCTTGCCGGAACATCATGAGTTAGCCAATGCCAAGTGAGTGCCGATTTACCGAATCCACCCAAAGCACGCAGGATGAGCATAGGATGGTTTTGGTCATTCAACAACCATTCGGACAGCATCGTCCGCTCGGCTTTGCGTCCTGTGAAGTTTGGCGGCATGCCATATGGATGGGCGAGGAACCATGAGGCAGGTGTATTCTCTGGGGTCTCTTGCGGGCTGGCAACGGGAATCTGCGCATCTGGTTTGCCAAGCGAGGTAAAAAGTTGTTTCCACGCAATGGCTTCGCGGTCTTTACGATAGTACTCCACCCATATTCGCATGGAAATAAATTCCGGAACATCTTTTTCAATTCCAGTTTCATACAAGATCGGGATTAATTTTCGCTGGATACCTGCGGGGTCTTTTGTGCCTGTGATTAAGGCTTCAAATAATGTCCACTCGCCTGCCAACCAGTTGCGAGTTAATACCAACACAACATGGCGGCTCTCTTTAGCGGCATCCTGCATCGCCAATACAGCAGGTTTTCCTGCTTCAAAATCTCGGAAGTCAATACAGACTTTTAGCCCTGTATTTTCAAGAGCAGGCAATAAAGTATTTACCGCCCAGTCTTCATCTTTTCGACTGTAAGAAATGAAAACATCGTACTTGTATTGAATGTCTGCCATGTTATCTGCCCTTTTTACTTATCACTCATTACTCGTCACTCATCACTTGCAACTCCCCAATTTTACAACCATCTTCCCACTTTCCGCTCCCCACTTTCCATTTTATGCTATCCTTCCCGCATGAACTTCTCTCCCATCACCGCCGACCTTTTCATCGGCACCACGCCCCATAAAAAGGATTATGACCAACTACGCGGACTTGGCATCCGCCTGGTTATCAACATGCGCTTCGAGCGGATGCCCCACCGAGACCCGCATCCGACTCCCATGGAGCGGCTCTGGCTCCCAACCTTTGATACGCCGCTGATACCGATTCCCATCCGTCCGCTCGTACGTGGGGCAAAAGCTGCGCTCGGTGTCATTCAGAACGGCGGCAAAGTCTATGCTCATTGTGCCTACGGCGCGCATCGTGGCGTGACGATGGGAGCCTGCATCCTCATCGCGCAAGGCATGAGTCCACTTGCGGCGATGGAGTTGATCAAGTCCAAACGTCCGCAAGCCGACCCGGATGCGTTTTATATCCGTCCGCGCATTTTGAAGTTTGCCGAGGTATGGCAGGCATACTCCGCTGGTTGAGCGCAAGCAGTCGAAACCAGCAATTTACAAAGCAATTTTGTGTTTGAATCAAACGTGTAGTTTCGATACGCCGCTATCGCGGCTACTCAACCACCGGATTACTTTTGAAATGAAAAAACTTTTTCTTCTTTTATTGGTTCTCCTCATCGCCTGTACCCCTCAAACCACTCCGCCTCCGACGCCGCCGCAAACGGAAACGCCTGCCCGAGTCATTCCCACGCCGAGGTACGACGTCACTTCGCAGAGTCAGCCCACGGTCACGGCAGAGGCGACGCGGATAAAGCAGGCAACGTCCACGCCGATGGTTGAGTCCACAGCGGTGATAGAGTCCGCGACGGTTACAGTGACAGCAGATGATAATGGGTGGATGAGTCTCCCGGTCCAGCCGGAGCCGGGGACGAATCTGCGTGCCATTTACGAACGCGGACTTGCCCTTGGCAACGATCCCAATGCCTTTTCCATCTTTGGTGATTGCCAGGCACGCCCTGAAGAATTTTTTGGTTTGTACGAAACCGATGCAGACCTTGTGGCGAGCCTTGCGCCTGAGTTGCAAGAGACCGTGGCGAATTTCAACGGCTCGTTCAACCGCGAAAGCTCTACCGCGCAAGATGGCACCACACCCGGCTCCTTGTTGTGGGACCAGTGGCATCGCGGCGAATATGGTTGTCAATTTGGTGAAACGCCAGTCGATTGCGAGTTGCGCACACATCGCCCATCCTTTGTCATCATTCAGATCGGTTCGCATTTTGAATCACGCAACACCGATTACTTGCGGCGAGTGATCGACCAATTGCTGGCTCAAGGTGTGATTCCCATCCTTGCTACCAAAGCGGACAATCGTGAAAAAGATTTTCGCATCAATCGCGATATGGCGATGCTCTCCGCTGAATATGATCTGCCTTTATGGAATTTCTGGGCGGCAGTTTCAGACCTGCCCAACCGCGGATTATTCACCCGTAAAGATCGTCCGTTGCAGGGTGATATTTATCTAACCGACGAAGCCAAAGTCATCCACCGCGAAACCGGCTTGGATGCACTCAACATCGTCTGGCGCGCGGTCAACCCGTAGGGGCGACCTTTACGGTCGCCCTTGAAATAAAAAAGACTCTCGTGACGAGAGTCTTTTTGAAACCTGATAATCTATGCGGGGTGAACATCTTGCCTGTTGAACCTTTTGCTTGAAACCGATGTGAGCAGGAACAACAATCCCGCCGAAAGGCTCGCCATCCACCAAAGTGCATCGGAGGTGGCGTGCCGTTCCGTATGCAGATACTGATAGCCTTCCGGGCTAACCAGCCACGCCGCTTGCGTGGAAACATCTGCGATCGATGTTGTGATCTGCCCGCCATTTCGCAGTACAGTGTTCAAATAGACCTGGTCGAACACAGCCGCCGTCAATGGCAGAAGTACTGTCAACGCCAGTAGCATGAGCGGATTGAACTTTTCATTCAATGCTTTCCAGCGCATCCCAAGTGTGATGCTGCCTGCGACTAAAATGAGCCCGAGCAAAACATACGCTGCCCAGTGATACAAACCAAGCACTGTCAACATAAAACGAGTCGTCAGGCTGGCAGTGGAAAATAACAGAAAGCCAAATAAAGCAGGGTGGCTTCGTAGATAATTTTCCAAGTCTTCAAATGAAATACGGATGGTCATGGCAACCTCTTTTCGGATGAGAGAGAAGGTATCTCTCCAAAGTTTTGCCCATCTCGGCGAGACGGGCTGATTGCCATTATCGAGAATTTCCCCATCCAAAACAACTGTGGATTCCACCGGGTTTGCGCTTTTCCCCAGCAAAAGGATCAACTCCACCCTTGAACCGACTTGCATCTTCGTATAAATATTATTGAGATGAAATTCAACCGTCCGCTCTGAAAGCCCAAGGGCGAAGGCGATCTGCTTGTTACTCTTGCCTTCCAGCAACAAGCCAACTACATCTTTCTCACGCGGACTCAACATATTAACCTTCAACCTTCAACCTGTAACTTTCAACCCTTAAGCGGCGGCGCATCTTTATCGTACACAAAGACCTGCACATCCATGCCATCTGTGTTCAACATATCAATGGCAGGCTGAAAAGTGGCATCTTTTATTTTCTGCATATCGCCTGCGGGGGCAAGCACGGTCAAACGCGCTTCTTCGTCCGACATCTTCGTCGCTTTGATCTCAGCGCTGGCACAGGCGGCGGTTACGAGTTCGGACATTTTTTTGATGGCATCGTCAATGGACATAATCGTCTCCTTGAGAAAATTATAAGCGAACTCGAAAACCTGCCAGATTACGATTGCGTTAAGATGAACACCTAAAGGTACTACCCCGCGTTCATTTTTGCCACGGTCACACCTTCGCCACCTTCAGTGTGCCCGCCTTCTTCAAACGACTTCACATAAGTATGCCCCTTCAACGCCTCACGCACTGCGTGGCGCAGCTTGCCGGTCCCTTTGCCGTGAATAATGCGCACCCAAGGCAAACCCGAAAGATACGCCTGCTCTAAATAACGCTCCATCTTCTCCAGCGCATCTTCAGACATCAACCCGCGCAAATCCACTTCCATGCCGGGGGAGACCGACGATGGACGATTGACCGTGGGCGATGACTGCTGTTTCGGCTTTTCTTTTTGTGAATTCTCCTCCGCCGATTGTCTTCTGATCAAATCAGATAATTTTGCCCGCACACGGATCGTCCCGATCTGGACCTCCGCATCAGACTCACCCAAAGCAGTTACTACACCCTCGGCATTCAAGCTGCTGACAGTGACCTTCTCACCCAGCTTCAATCCCTGGTTACTGGTTACTGAAGACTGGTCACTTTTCCTCTCAACCGGCGCTTCCACCTTCTCTTCCAGCTTCTCGATCTTCTCTTCGATCGCACGGATGGCTTGCAAAGGCTGGCTGGCTTTCTTCAACTGAGACTTCAACGAGTCGATGTTGCGTTTGAGCAACGCCACTTCGAGTTCGCCTTCAGCGCGAGCTTTGGCGAGGGTTTCGCGGCGTTCATCTTCGATCTTCTCGAGGCGCTTTTCCAAGTCTGCGTTTTGTGCTTCGAGCTTGGAACGTTGCTTTTCCAACTTCTCACGTTCGCGTGAAGTGCGGTTGCGTTCTTTGCGAATATCATCCAATAATTTATCAGCCCGCAAATCGATCGGATTGATCTCCGCCCGAGCAGACTCGATGATGGGTTGGGGGAGTCCCAGCTTTTGGGCGATGGCTAAGGCGTTAGACCTGCCTGGCAGACCAATGGTCAACTTATAGGTGGGGCGAAGCGTCTTGATATCAAATTCCAAAGAAGCATTGACCACGCCTTCGGTTGAATGCGCGAAGGTTTTCAATTCAGGGTAATGCGTCGCAACCAACGTCATCACACCCACTTCAAGCAAATGACTCAAAATCGCACGCGCAATCGCAGCACCTTCCTGCGGGTCAGTCCCCGAGCCGAGTTCGTCGAAGATCACCAGTGAACGATTGTCGATCTGCTTGAGAATGCGGATGATGTTGGTGATGTGTCCGCTAAAGGTGGAAAGCGACTGTTCAATCGATTGCTCATCGCCAATATCGGCATACACCGATTTGAAGAACGGCAGCTCCGAGCCGCTTTGAGCGGGGATGTGAAGTCCGCTTTGCGCCATCAGCACCAGCAAGCCGACGGTCTTAAGTGAAACCGTCTTGCCGCCGGTATTCGGACCGGTGATGACAATGGCGCGAGTCCCTTCGCGCGGGTCAACATCAACGGGCACGACGTTGTCTGGGTCGAGCAAGGGGTGACGAGCCTGGAGAAGTTTCAGGTCGAAGGTCGAAGGTTGAAGGTCGTTTGACTTTTGACCCTTCGACATGCTCAGGGCATCGCCTTTGACTTTCGACGGTTCTTTCAATAAAGGTTCACTTGCCTTCAACTCATCCCCATACTTCGCTTTCGCAAACGCCAAATCTAAAACAGCCAGGTTTTCCACGCCGTATTTCAACTCAGCTGCATGTGCGCCGACTACCGATGACACTTCGGCGAGGATGCGCCATTCTTCGTCGCGTTCGGCAAGCTGTAATTCGCGGATCTCATTATTGGCTTCCACGATAGGGAGTGGTTCAATGAAAAGAGTTGCGCCACTGGAAGATTGATCGTGAATAACGGCTTTGATCTTGCCTTTGAATTCAGCCCGCAGCGGAATCACATAGCGCCCATCACGCTGGGTGATGATGGATTCTTGCAGCATGGACGATGTCTTCGAGTCTGTCACATACTTTTGCAAGCGGCTCATCAGCCGGTCGTGGGCAATGCGCAAGTTGCGGCGGATGTCTGCTAATTTCACGGAAGCAGAATCCAACACTTCGCCGCGCTCTGAGAGGATGCGTGTGATGGCGTCTACAATTCCGTGCGAGTCAGGTAGTCCTTCCGCGATCAGGCATAGGCGTGGGAATTCGCCATCCTTCTTCTCGAAAGTTTTCTTCAACTCGCGACAGGCGATCAGCGTGGATTTCACGTCCAGCAGAGCGTGGGCATCGAGCA
>JAFLCF010000083.1 GCA_017303735.1 Anaerolineae bacterium | reverse complement strand
CGAATTTATTCAAAAGGAAAAAGAAAATGCCAAAGGTTGAAACATCCACCCCACCCAACACTCCAACTCCGATCGGACCGTATAACCACATAGCCAAGGTTGGCAACTTCATCACCATCGGCGGGACAGCAGGCGTGAACCCTGCCACTGGTCAACTCGCAGGGGATGATGTCTTTTCACAAACCGCACAAATCCTCGACTCGTTCAAGGTGATGTTAGAGTCGGTAAATTCAGACCTGCAACACGTCGTTCATATCAACATCTTTCTACAAAACATGAGCGACTTCGAAGAAATGAACCGCGCCTACATCAGCAAAATGGGAGTCCATCGCCCCGCACGGACGGTCATCGGCGTGAACGAACTCCCCAAACCCGGCGTGCTACTCACGATGAATCTGACTGCGGTGACGAAGGAATAGATCATGCAAGATTTTCCACCCATCCAAACCGAACGCCTGACCCTGCGTCCCTTTCAAGCGGATGACCTCGACTTCACCTTTCAACATTTCAGTAATCCGCAAGTAGCAAAATATCTTTTGGATGAGCCGCCCGTCACAGATATGTCACAGGCGCAGGAAATTGTGCAGTTCTATTTGGACTCAGCGAGCAAGCCCTATAACCGCTGGGTGATCGTCTCCAAAACGGGCGGTCAACGCATTGGCACCTGCGGGTTCCACAAATGGAACAAGTCGCATCAACGCGCCGAGGTCGGCTACGACCTCAGTCCCAAGGCATGGGGGCAAGGATATATGCGAGAAGCACTATCTGCGGCTATTCAATTTGGGTTTATGCAAATGAATCTCCATCGCATTGAAGCCCTGGTCTACCCCGACAACGCGCGCTCCCTTCACTTGCTAAATAAGTTGGGTTTCAAACAAGAAGGCATGTTACGCGATTACTTTTATCTTGACGACAAGTTTTACGACCACATAATGTTGTCTCTTGTAAAGGCATAAATAAAAACTCCGAAGTCTTTGAGACCTCGGAGTTTTTTCTACACAAACACGGCGGGTGAAACCTTGAATCGTTTTGCCAACCCGCGAATTTGACGCATGTTCAACTCCTCTGTCTGCACCCGTCACTTCGGGGATGGGATAATGAATATATCTCAATCTGAAATGTGCATAAGGGTGAATTTTATCTTTGCCGATAAGTTTTCAAAAACCGAATGATTATCGGCATGAACGAACTCCCAAAACCCGGTTTATTACGAGGGAATAAAATTTATTTGTCAGTACCAAGAAATACGTGATACCATAAAAATTGGAGGCTAGCATGGATAAGATTATTAATTTATCTGTCAATCTCAAGTGTGATCCACATTACGCGTTTGAATCATTTATCAAAGAAGAAGTTCTTGAGTCATGGCTAACAGGTGTTGCAAACGTAGAGCCCTACACGGGCGGAAGTTACGAATTATTCTGGAATCCCGATGACAAGGAAAACGACAGTACCATTGGTTGTAAAATAACAGCGATAGAACCAGACAGGTTCCTTTCGTTCGAATGGCGCAGCCCAAAACAATATAAACATTTTGCAAACAACGCAGACCCACTAACACATGTGGTCGTTTTCTTCATTCCGATCAAGGATGGCGTTGAAGTGAACCTAATCCATTCAGGCTGGCGCAGTTCACCCGAATGGGAAGAGGCACGACAATGGCAGGAGAAGGCATGGCAAATTGCCTTGCAAGAATTGGTGAATCAAACAAACAATAAGACTTAATAAAAATCTCTGAGGCTTAACACCTCAGAGATTTTTATTAAACAACTCCATCACCCGCTCTTCGCGCTTCACCCAAGTCAACTGCTCAACATCCAAGCGGGCTTGTTTGCCCAATGCAAACCGGCGCGGCTCATCAGCAAGCAGCGACTCAATCGCCGCCTTCCAAGTCCCAATGACCGCTTCCCAATTCCCCTCTTCCACCGGCTCCACCAGCACCGCATTGCCCTCATTCAACACTTCACGGATCGAAGGCAAATCTGCCGAAACGATTCCCCGTCCCGCCGCCATATACTCGAACATCTTCATCGGGTTGATCACCTCGGCAATGTCCTGCCCACTCGAAGCCTCAATCGAACGCGAGTACGGCATCAGCAGCACATCCGCCGCCACCTGATACAGCGGGATCACTTCATGCTTCACAAAGCCGGTCATCGTCACATTGGTCATGCCCGCCTCGGTCAGTTTGCCACGCCAAAAATCCACCAACTCCGGCGTGCCGCCCACCCACAAAAAATTGACAGCGGGCATTTGCCGCGCGAGTTCAAATAACAAGTCCGCGCCGCGCCCCGGGTAAATGTGACCCGTGAATCCAACCGTCAACCCTTCTTTCAAATTTAATTGACGACGCGCCTCGGTAGGATTTGGCAAACCCGCATACTTCTCCAACTCGACGCCGTTCGGTGCGAGCAGCACCGCATCATCCTTAAACTGGAACTGGGTCGAGCGCTCCAAAGCCTTTCTCAACGCTGACGTGGTGACCGTCATCACCTTGGGCTTGTTTTGTTTCCAGAACTGTCTCATCCACCACACGCCGAGCCGACCGGAATTATCCGCATGCATTTCGAGGACAACGGGGTAACCCATCCACGCGCCCAACGCCGCGGACTGGGGCAGCCAGGTGTAGATCAAGTCTGCGCCAAATTTCTTCGCAGCCCGCTGGGCATGGACGATAAAGTCGAGGCGTTTGAGTCTGCTGATGGATGGGAGCAGGTCGAGGTCGGGGGCGAGGCGCAAACCGTAGTGAGATAGCAATGTTTCTTTTGTCACAGACTCCGACTCGGCTGGCGCGAACATTCTGATGTCATGTCCCAATTGCATTAAGGCTTGAGCGACCTTCATTGCCTGAATCGAATTCGCCGTAAGCGATGGGATGCGTGAGTTTGTGATGAGTGCAATTTTCATACCGATTCCCGATGCCCAATTTCCCGAATTCCGCGCAATACCATCAAGCCCACCGAAGCAATGTAATAGAACGAAAGCAACCCACCCGCCGCCGCCACGCCATAGACCGGCACAAGCCAGAACGAAAGTGCGAGTTTGATAACACCCGCCGCAAGCGTGACATAGACGGGGAACTGCGGCAAGCCCAATGCCAGCAAGAGCGGACGATTCCAAAAGAGGATGTAATTGAAGACCAAGCCAATGGTCAACGCAACGAGGGCGGGATAGGCGGCGAGATAGTCCGCGCCGGAGTAAATCCGAATAACCCAATGACCAAAAAGAATCAAGCCCGCACCGATGGCGAGGTTATAAGCAAATGAAAACGCTGTGATCTTTTTGAGAAAACTCTTGAGCCTGCCCCATGCTTTTTCAACCGCGAGACGATTGATCTCAGGGAAAGTTGTAGCGATCAGCGGATCGGCTGGGATGGCGAGGAAATGCGTGATGGTATACGCAACGCGATAATAACCAACGGCGGTCGTATCAAGGAAAAGACCGATCCAGATCAGTTCACTTTCGCGGAAGAGTTTGATAATGGTCGCACTGATATTGGAACTAAACGCAAAGCGGAAGATCTCTTTTCGTGCAGTGAGTTTTGAGATAGGCGTGTGCCACCACAGACTGCCGAGTTTTTCTTTTAATTGTCTTTGCGCCAGCGTAAAAAGCCCTAATCCCAAAATGGATTTTCCAATGAGGTAAGCAACCAACACGGTGGTGATAGTGCCGCCAAAGAAGAATGCCACCGCAATGATGAGCGTAGTGACGATGGCTTGGATCAAATTGACCGTGCCCTGCAATTTGATTCTTTCAGTAATTTGCAAAATCCCTGTGGAAGTTTCGGTGTTGAAATTTGCCAGCAGGTTTATGGCAAAGAACGTGAACATCCATGCAATGTCGGGAGTCTTGGCAAGGTAGGTTTCAGCGAGTTGTGCTGTGACAAGCACCACCAAAAACGCCAACAGCGAAACTGCACCTTCCGTCAGGCTGGCAGCTTTGAGCAAAGCAAAGGCTTGTTCTTTATCCTGCTTGTTGAGGTACTCGCCGCCATAACGCACCACCAACTCGCTCATGCGAAACGAGAATACGCTGTTCACGGTCGAAGCGAACGCCATCACTATACCAATCAGACCAAACCCTGCAGGTCCGAGTAGGCGTGTCGCCATAATGCCCTGCACGACACTTAATCCCAACGCAAGGGTGTTGTTGCTAAATAATGATCCGCTAGAACGAATCACCTTGGCAAAGAGCGGGTCATTTTTGAATTTCGAGAGGAGGGACATTAGGAGAAATTATAAACGCTAAAAAAAAGACCTCGGAAGTCTTTGAGACTTCCGAGGTCTAGATGACTATGGCGTCAAAATATCCTTCGCCCACTCACGATTTTCTTTATACCATTCGATCAAGTTACCGATGCCTTCGCGCAGATTGACCTGCGGATTCCATCCCAGCACTTCGCGTGCCTTGGTCACATCTGCCTGGTTCATAAACATATCTGCCAAATTGGGTGGACCATATTGAACGTTCGCTTTTTTACCGGTCAGATCTTCAACCAAGGTGACCAACTCATTGATCGAGATCACTTCATGTCCGCCAAGGTTAATGATCTCATACCCAAGCGGCTTGAGTGCTGCGATCGTTCCGCGGGCAATATCATCCACATAGGTAAAGCCGCGTGATTGATTTCCATCTCCGTTAATGCGGATCGGTTCACCTTCCATGATCCACTTCACGAAACGGAAGATGGCAAGGTCAGGTCGCCCGGCAGGTCCATACACCGTAAAGTATCGAACCACAGTCGCATCAATGCCAAACAAATGATGATACGAATGAACCAAAGCCTCGGCACCTTTTTTGCTGGCTGCGTAGGGTTGCATAGGTTCGCTGCTAGATGCGGTTTCAGGTGTTGGGTATTGTGGATTTTCTCCATAAATACTGGAGGTGGAAGCCATAACGATCTTATTACAGCCATACTGACGGCACACTTCCAGCATATTCAAGGTGCCGGTCACATTTGATTCCAGAAATACCCAGGGATTCTCAACACTGTAGCGCACACCTGCCCGAGCCGCAAGGTGAATAACACCATCGAGCTTCTCACCATTGAACAGCTCAATGCATGATTTATCCGAAATATCATGACGGTGGAACTTAAATCCCGGTAGTGCCTGCAATTTCTTCAGGCGATATTCTTTCATGCGCGGATCATATGCATCATTGACATTATCGATACCAACGACGGTATGTCCCTGCTCTAACAATTTATGTGAAGTATGCGAGCCGATAAACCCAGCAGCTCCCGTAACCAGATAATGTGCCATAATTCTCCTTTGCGAATTAAACAATTACGCATTACGTATCACAAAATACGTAATGCGTAATAACTTACAGTCGTTCCACGTTTGCGAACTTGCCCATCTTGCCAGTAGCGTTACGGGTATCAAAGACAAATTTCGCGGCACCAATGATCTCAGTGTAGTTATATTCCTTATGGTTGGTTACTACCAACACCGCATCGGCTTCTTTGACTGCTTTCATCATGTCCTTGACACTGTCCATTTGCCAGCCATCATGTTCGTGATGAATGTGCGGAATGTAGGGGTCGTGATATTTCACATCCGCACCTTTTTTCTGCAACAAACCGATCACATCCAATGCTGGTGATTCGCGCACATCATCAATATCCGGTTTATAGGCAACGCCTAGCACGAGGATCTTCGAATTCTTGATGGTCTTGCCCAGATCATTCATTGATTCCATCAGGCGGCTGACCACATAGCGCGGCATGTTGGTGTTGATCTCAGATGCCAACTCAATAAAGCGGGCATTGTAGTTAAGCGACTTCATCTTCCAGGAAAGATACAGCGGATCAATGGGAATGCAGTGACCACCCAAGCCTGGACCCGGAGTGAATTTCATGAATCCAAAAGGCTTGGTCGCTGCCGCATCAATCACTTCCCACACATCTACATCAAGACGTTCGCACATGATCGCCAGTTCGTTGACCATGCCAATGTTGATCATACGGAAAGTGTTTTCCAACAGTTTTGCCATCTCTGCGGCTTCGGCAGAAGAAACTCGATGGATCGTCTTGATGGCACCTTCATACCAGGCAGTGGCAACTTCACCACAGGCTTCTGTAATACCACCCATGACCTTCGGTGTGTTGATGGTTGTCCAGTCTTCACGACCAGGGTCCACACGCTCGGGGGAGAATGCCAGGAACCAGTCTTCACCCACGGTCAAGCCATGTTCCATGCCAAGTTTGGGCAATAACAGTTCACGTGTTGTTCCAGGATAGGTGGTGGATTCCAACACAACCACCATCCCCTTGTGCATGTACTTATTCAACTCTTCCATGGCAGAGATGATATAAGACATATCCGGGTCGCCTGTTTGGCGCAAAGGTGTCGGCACACAAATGCTAACAGCATCCATTTCCTTCAATACAGAGAAATCGGTAGTGGAAGTCAGTTTCCCTGCTTTAACCAGGGCTGCAACCTTGTCGGTATGCACATCTGGAATGTACGACTTGCCCTCCTTCAACGCATCGATCTTGCGTTTATCAGGGTCCACACCGGTGATGGAAAAACCAGCCTCACCAAACACAACCGCCAAGGGCAAGCCCACATACCCCAAGCCCAAAATGGCGATCTTTGCGGATTTATCTCGCAGCTTCTTGATCAAAATTTCTTTCGTTGTCATTTAAAAAATCCTTTCGGAGCATGCTCCTGCTCTCAAAATAAACTGAGTTGTTGCGGCTTCTCAGATTGCTGAGGAGCCGCTATCTTTTTCTTTTCCACCAGTGGGCGTCCTAATGCCGCGCGGGCTTCATTCAATTGATCGGGCAATTTCGCAAAATCTGCCAGGATCGCTGGGCGCAAGGCGGGTTGATGCAGAGCCGCCGCCGGGTGATACATGGGAATGATAAACCTTCCGCCGATATTTTGCATCTGCCCATGCACCGAAGTGATCTTCGCTCCGGGAAAATACCTTCCCATAGAGATGCGCCCCAAGGTCACAATGATACTCGGATTTATGGCTTCGATCTGTCCCTCCAGGTACACATTACAAGCTTGTAATTCATCCGGTTGAGGGTCACGGTTGGCAGGCGGACGGCACTTGACCACATTCGCAATGAAAACATCAGCACGGGTAACACCCGCTTGTTCGAGGAGTTGGTCTAAGAACTTCCCTGAAGCTCCCACGAACGGACGTCCCTGTTCGTTCTCGTGAAACCCTGGACCTTCGCCAATGAACATGATCTCTGCATCTGCCGGACCTTCACCCGTCACTGCTTTCTTGCGCGACTCGTGCAGAGCACACTTCGTGCAAACAGAAATCTCGCGGGCAATTTGTTCAAGGGTTTCGGCGGCAGACATTCATGCTCCTTCGATGCCCGTCAGGTCATTAAGCGACATCAGAATGGCATCTTCATTATTATCTTTGTAGTATTCCTTGCGTCTTCCATCTTCCACAAAACCCAAACTGCGATACATGTTCAATGCTACAGCATTGCTCTCGCGCACTTCCAAAAACGAACGGATCACACCTTCGTCCCTGGCGGCGCGAAGGGCATGGATCAACATCTTTTTTCCGATGCCTCTCCCGCGAAAATCTGGATGAGTCGCAATGGTGGCAACATGCAATTCGTCCACGATCAACCAGCCCACCAACATGGCAGCCACTCGACCATCGCACTCCGCCACCCAACTGCGTGATGTGAAGTTCTCATCTAATTCATAACGGAACGAACGCGCGGGCCAGGGCAGTGAGAAAGAAACCTGGTCAATTGCAACGACCTGCTCAAGGTCGGCTTCGATCATCTTGCGAATCAACACACCAGATGAATCTTGCGGGGAAGGCGGCTGATTTGAATTCATAATCAAACAAAAGATTATTGGATCGGCGTTCCCGCCACATGCAAATAGATCGGCGCAAGTGCGGCAACATCGTCAACATCATTATCCTGCCAGCGAGCCCACGCCAGTTCTGCCAAAACAGCGGGACGCCTCACACACAACGTCGGAGACGCCAGCTGCACTTTTTTTATTTTTGCGATCTTCTTTCTCTCTTCGGATGTTAACTCACCCGCCACAAGAGTTTGACTCTCGATCTCATTCAACAACTCATCGAGAGTTCCGCTTCGTACCCCGCCTTCAGCCTGCCACGCTTTCTTATCACTTTTATACACACTGTAAGCGATTCGCGTCCGCCCGGCTTGCAGGACTGCCACCAGCGGAGGTTTCGCCAAAGGCTGAGCCGCGGCGATCACATCTAATGTTGAGATGCCCATCACGGGCAAGTTACGAGCTAAGGCAATGCCTTTTACCAAAGACAACCCGACTCGCAAACTCGTGAATGACCCTGGTCCGATAGCGACGCCCAAAGCGTTGACCGAAGCCATGGTCACGCCGCAGCGTTTCAAAAGTCCAGAAAGGGCCGGGGAGAGCTCGGTAGTGTGATGCTGTTTAGTGGTCCACGTCATCTCACCGAGGACTTGGTCACCGTCATATAAAGCTAATCCAACTAACGAGGTGGAGGTATCTACTGCTAAAAGCATGCTTACCCTCCCACCATAGCCTGGCGAATGGAATCGATCAGGTTGTCATAATGTTTGCCATGCGCGTGAAAATTCATCTGACGATGTTCTTCCGAAATGTGCTCGAGGCGAATGTGTAAATGCTCTTTGGGAATAAGATCGCCAAGGCGCTCGGGCCACTCAATGATGAGCGCGCCTTCAGCGAGCAGAGAGTCTAGGTCGAGCTCCTCGGCTTCGGGCACGGAGTCGAGCCGGTAGGCATCCATGTGAAATAGTTTGGAACCATCGGCGCGGCGATATTGGTTGACCAAAATAAATGTTGGGCTGGAAACTGAATCGAGTGAGCCCCAGCCTTGGGCAAGCCCCTGGGTAAAGGTGGTTTTGCCTGCACCCAGATCGCCCTGCAAACAGATAATATCGCCAAGCTTAAGCAAAGCACCCAAACGCAACCCGATCCGACGGGTTTGCTCGGGGCTGCGGCTAAAGAATTCCAACATATGGGCATCGAGGATGGGCATCGGGTTGGAATTATACCTCTCAGCCTTACGGATTACGCATTACGGATTTCGTGATGCGTAATCCGTAAAATATTATTTCTTTTGCCCCGGCAGTATCTTGTTAATTTCCTTGGTGATCTTTTGCGGGAATTCATTGATCTCTTTTGAGATGCGTTGAGGGATTCCATTCAACTGTTTGGGGATCATGCGCTTAAATAAATTTCCGCGCCAGTTTTGCAAGATGGCTTCTGTGTAGAGTTTTTCCAAGGCTTTGACCTGCGCTTCAATGGAATATTTTTCGCTCAACTCTGTGGAATGCATGCCGAAACGTTTTAATCGCTCACGGTCTGGGAGTAGGTCGGCAAGCACATCGGCATATTTTTTCACGTCAAGCGGAATCGCATAGCCGTTCATGCCGTCTTCGAGCATGCCTTCAAAGGCTTCGTCGTGGACAGCCACAAAAGGCAGACCCGAAGCGATGGCTTCGATGACGGAGATGGGATGTACCTCGGTTGTGGATGCAGAGAGGAATACATCGGCATCATGGAAGATGTCGGGCAGGTCGGCACGGTTGACCATACCCAAAAAGTGGATGAGGTCTCTGGCGCGGGTGGCGTTTGCTTTTTCTTCCACATGCTTGCGGGCGCCGCCATCCCCGGCAAAGACGAGGTGTGCATTGGGAACACGGTCTGCAATCAGATCAAAGGCTTCTACGATGAAATCGAGTCGTTTCTCAGGATCCATTCGTCCAACGGTGAGCATGATGGGCGCATCGGCGCTGATGCCAAGTCGCTTTCGCAGTGCGCCGGGATTTTTCACTGTCTTGAACATGCTCAGGTCGATTCCGTTCGGGATGACCGTGATGGGTTGTTTCACTTTTTGATTCAAAAGCAGGCGATAAAACTTCGGCGAAGGGACAACGATCTGGTCGCCTAAATCAGTGGATGCCTTGCTAAACCAACTCGCAGCACGTTTGATGAGCCCGGTGCCGCCAATGAATTTTATGTAATGGGTGTAGTCGGTGATGGAGGTGTGATAGGTGTAGATCAATGGCAGCCGTTTGGTGGATGCTGTGAGGTATGCCAGCAGCCCCACGCTTGCCGGGCTGTGGGCATGAAGCACATCGAAATTCTCGCGAGTGAGTTTCCATGTGGAACGCGGCGTGCCCAGCACAGCGACATAGATGGGCGGGTTATTCAAATATTTCAATGAAGGCAGACGCATCACATTGGGTTCGTTATCTTTATAACCAGGGAATTTGGGCGCAAAAATTGTCACCTGATGCCCGCGTTTCTTTAATCCCTCTGAGATCATTTGTAATGAGACCGAGACGCCATTTACCTGCGGGGCATAGGTATCGGTAAATAAACCAATACGAAGCGAGCCGATGGGCAGTTCTGTATTTTTTGGATCCATGAATGCTCCTTGTTTGTCTCTATCTACGTTTTATTTTCTTCTGAGTCTCTTTGTTTTTCCCGTTCCTGCTCAGTCAAATTGACTTTCATCCGTTTTGCCAGCTCCCGGCGGGTGAGCATCACCCGATGTTGACAGCCATTGCACTCCAAACCGATATCTGCACCAAGCCGCACCACGGTCCATTCGTAGGAGCCGCAGGGATGTGGCTTGCGCAAACGCAGGTGATCTTTCAATTGCAGGTCGGGGAGCATAACGAAGATTATACCGCCGCGAACCTTCCATGCTCTTGTCGGGGCTTAGCCCCGACAAGAGCAATCAATATGGGAAATATTTCTCACCTGCCTTGCGAAAACTTTCCTTGAAGGAATTTTCATTACGAACATAATAGAAAGCGTAGAAGCAAAACGGAGGCAGACATGAACAAAGATTTCACAGTCAAATTCTGGGGCGTGCGTGGCAGTTACCCCACACCGGGCGCAAGCACCGTCAAGTATGGCGGCAATACTTCTTGCGTAGAAATCAACGCAGGCGGACGCACCATCATCCTCGACGCGGGCACGGGCATTATTCCGCTCGGGCGCGAGCTTGCCAGAAAGCCCAACCTTGAATTGCTGATCCTGTTCAGCCATCTGCATCACGACCACACGCAGGGCTTTCCGTTTTTCGTGCCTGCGTATATGCCGAAAGCCAAGTTGCATATCTATGGTCCGGGCGGCACGGCGGAGACGGTGAAGCATGTGCTTGAGCACAATCAATCTTCAGATACCTTCCCGATCTCGTTGCGAGATATGGCGTCGAACAAGGATATTCAGTCGCTGCGCGAGTCGCAGGTCATTGTATGGGACGAGGATGGAGTTCGGGTTGTTGAATCAAGCCCAAATCCGAGTCCCGAGGCGGTGGTCATCCGCATTCACAAATCGTATGCGCATCCCGGTGGCGTGTATCACTATCGCATTGAATATCAGGGCAAGTCGGTTGTGTATGCAACGGATACTGAAGGCTACGTGGGCATGGACCGCAAGTTGATTCATTTTTCGCGCAACGCAGATGTGTTGATACATGATGCTCAGTATTCGGACGATCATTACTACGGAGCCCTCGCCGGATTTCCATCCACGCAGGGATATGGACACTCGACCGCGACGATGGCAGGACAAGTTGCCGCCTCTGCCGAAACGGGACAGTTGATTCTGTTCCATCACGACCCGTCCTACGCTGACGATTGGGTGACGGCGCAAGAAGGTGCTGCGCAAAATGTGTTTCCAGATTCGTATGCTGCATACGAAGGTATGGTGATTGACCTCACCCCCAGCCCCTCTCCTACAAGGAGAGGGGAAAATAAGGAAGTAAAATATGTTACGCATGGTTGAACTTAAGAAAGACGACACTCGCAATCTGCTTTCAGACATTCGTTTGTTTGAAGGGCTTGCCCCAGCACAATTAGACTGGGTGGCGCACCGCGCACATCGCCGTGTGTTCCCGAATGGCAAGAATGTGATGCTGGTGGAGCAGCCAGGTGAAACCGTGTACGTCATCTTGCATGGGACGGTGAAGGTCTACACCGAGCAAGGCGGGCGCGATGCAATTCTGTCTATTTTGGGCACGGGCGATCTGATCGGTGAGATGAGTCTGATCGACAGCGTGGGACGTTCTGCCAGTGTGGTGACCCTCGAAGACTCGCTCATGTTGTGGATGGACAAGACCACCTTCAATTACATGCTCGATAACTTCCCGCCGATAGCACGGAATTTGGTGAAGATCCTTTCGGCGCGTGTGCGGCTTTCTGACCAAATGATCCAATCGCTCGCCACACTCGATGTGAACGGACGGGTGGCACGTCAACTGCTGGCGTTCGCTGAACGGTATTATCAGGAAGTGGACGGCGGCATTAAGATCCGCATCGCGTTGACACAGAGTGACATCGCCGACCTCGTGGGCGCCTCACGCAAACGCGTCAATCAGGCAATGGTCTTTTTCAAGGAGCAAGGTCTGGCAACAACAGACGCTGATGGGCGCATTCTCATTCAAGATAAGGCAGGGTTGGCGAAGTTTTGTGATTAGTGAGCTGGTAAATTAGTAAATTGGTTATTGCCGCTGGTAGACTTTGGTCTACCAGCGGCTTTTTCGACTATCGGCTATTCGACTATCGACTCTTTGACTATAATCCTCCCATGACCGATTACAACTTCTTCCACCCAACCGAAGTCCGCTACGGGGACTTGGACCCGCAGGGACATGTCAACAACGCAAAATACCTGACGTATTTCGAACAGGCGCGTGTCTACTATTTCATGAAAATGGGTCTATTTAGCAAAGACCAATCCTTTATGGAGATCGGTGTCATTGTGGCGGATATTCACATCACCTACCAGTCTCCCACTCATTACGGTGATAATATCAAGACAGGCGCGAAAGTGATCAAGCTCGGTAACAAGTCTATGACGATAGAGCAATGCGTGATGGATGCGGATGGCAAGGTCATGGCAAAGGGCGAAGTGATCCTTGTTACATTCGATTACAAGTCGATGAAGACCATCCCTGTGCCGGATGATTGGAAGAAGAAGATTAGTGAGTTTGAAGGAATTTAGGGTTGAAGGTTCAAGGTTGAATGTTGCAAGTTAAGAACCTTCAACCTGAAACTTTCAACTTGTAACCGAAAGGAATCCCATGTCCCTCCCAAAAATTGACGAAACCTATTTCACAAATTTTCTCGTTGACCTGCTCAACATCCCCTCGCCGACTGGGTTTGCCAGCGCGGCGATTGACTTCGTTGAAAAAGAACTGTCCAAGTATAAGCAATTGGAATTAAGCCGCACACGTAAAGGCGCGTTGGTTGCAAAATGGACAGCAAAAAGTGACCTACCTCCTGTCGCATTGACCGCTCATGTCGATACGCTCGGCGCAGTAGTCAAAGAGATCAAAGGCAATGGACGGTTACGCCTGAGTCGCATTGGCGGGATTCAGTGGCCGACAATTGAAACCGAAGGCGTGTGGGTCTTCACGTCCAAAGGCGAAAAGATTCGCGGCTCGGTTCTCATTGACGTGGCATCTGGTCACATTCACAGCGGAGCAGACCTGCCACGCGATGATAAACATCTCGAAGTGCGCCTTGATGCGCTAACAACTTCTGAAAAAGAAACTCGCGCCTTGGGAATCAATATCGGTGATTGTGTAGCGTTCGATACGCGTACCGAAGTGACCAATGGATTCATCCGCTCGCGATTCCTGGATGACAAGGCTTGTGTGGCAAATCTCGTCGTGGCGATCAAGTCGATGGTGGAATCAGGTCAAAGTCCGGTGCGAAGCGTGTACTTCCATATCTCAAACTACGAAGAGGTGGGTCACGGCGCGTCGGCGGGCATCCCAGATGATGTGGCGGAACTTGTCACCGTGGATATGGCGGTGGTGGGACCCGGTCAGGAGTCGGATGAATTCCATGCGACCTTGTGCATCAAAGATAGCGGCGGACCGTATCACGAAGGCTTGAATAAAAAAATGCGCGGCATTGCCGAGAAGCATGGCATTCCCTACAAGACCGATATCTATCCCTTCTACGGCTCGGACGGCGAAGCCTTTTGGCGCGCAGGCGGCGACGTGGCGTTGTCGCTCATCGGTCCCGGCATCGACGCTTCGCACAACTACGAACGCGCCCACATGGATGGCTTGAACGCGACCACGAATTGGATCATGGCGTATCTTTTGGAATCTTAACAAAACGCTAAGGTAAAAAATCGGATGGGTATGTTATCTTTCCAGTGAAGATAGGAATCAGACATGACCCTCGACTCAATTGAAGCCAAGATCGGCTCGCTCG
This sequence comes from Anaerolineae bacterium, assembly GCA_017303735.1. The sequence goes on along the minus strand of JAFLCF010000083.1, from coordinate 4,183 downwards.
CCCCAGACTTCAAACTGCTTGCCACCAATGGGCAGGAATTTTCGCTGACAGATTTCCGCGGAAAAAGCAATGTGATCGTGTTCTTTATCCGCGAAACAACCTGCCCGCAGTGCCGCACCCATGTGGCGCAACTCGGCAGGATGTATGAACAGTTCAAAGAAGCAGGCACCGAAGTGATCGTGATCTTGGGCGAAGGCATGGAGAAAGCCAAAGAGTACGCGGATGGAATCGGTTTACCTTTCCCGATCCTCTGCGACCCAGACCGAGCGGTGTACAACCTGTACGAACTCGAAAAATATTTTCTACTCTTTCAGCGGACTGCTTCGCTGGTGGTGGATAAGACCGGGATCGTCCGCTATTTGAAGCGCACCACGGTACCGAATGTCTGGTTACAGGAGAGCCGTGAATTGCTGGGGTTCATCTTAAGTTTGGATGAAGGTCAGCCGGTTGTATAAATCTCAAAGCCTCGCATATGCGAGGCTTTTTGTTTGCAAAACATATTAACCGCGAAGAACGCCAAGAACGCGAAGTTTTTAAAAGGTTTTCTTTGCGCCCTTCGCGAACTTTGCGGTTAAGAATCTTTCCCTATTCACTATTCCCTTCCCACCTTGTATACTTGACCTATGAAACTAGATGCCGCCCTTCCCATTGTTCAACTGAAACAGATTCCTGCCATTGCCAAAGCTGCTGAATCGACCGGTTTCGCCGCGTTGTGGACTCAAGAGACTCAGCATGATCCCTTCCTGCCCTGCACGCTGATCGCGGAACATTCTGCAAGCATGGACTTTGGTACCGCCATCGCTGTGTCGTTTGCGCGCTCGCCTGCGAATTTGGCATACACTGCATGGGACTTGGCAGCTCAGTCGAACGGACGATTCATTTTGGGTTTGGGCACACAGGTCAAGGCGCATATTGAGCGTCGCTTCGGCATGACCTGGCCCGAATCAGTGACGGGCAAACTGCGTGAACAGATTCAAGTCATCCGCGCTTTGTGGGATGCGTGGCAGAACGGTACGAAATTAAATTTCCGTGGCGAGCATTACAAGATCACCTTGATGTCGCCATTCTTTAATCCCGGCAAAATTGATAACCCGGATATTCCGATCTACATTGCTGGAGTCAATACCGGCTTGGCAAGACTCGCTGGCGAGATGTGCGAAGGATTCCACGCACACCCGTTCAACAGTCCAAGATACATGAATGAGATCATCTTGCCTGCTTTGGAAGAAGGCTTGCAAAAAAGCGGACGCAAACGCAGCGACATCGCCGTTTCGATGACTCCGTTCATTGCCACATCACCCGAAGAAGAAGGCTTCGCGCGTATGCAGATCGCATTCTATGCGTCGACTCCATCCTACAAAGCTGTGATGGATTTATATGGTTGGGGTGAGATTGCCGAAAAACTTTCTGGCTTTGCCGCCAAAGGCGAATGGCACGAAATGCCCATGCTTGTCACTGATGAAATGCTCAACGAATTTTGTCTCATGACCACGCAGGAAAATCTCGCCGCAGACCTAAAGAAGCGCTTCGGCAGCATCGCAGATCGCATCACACTCTACACTCCCTTCGTCCCCGGCGAGAAGGATGCCTGGTGGCAGAATTTGGCGAAAAGCTTTAATTAGTGGGAATATAAGATATGAACTATTTACAAAAACGAGTTCTATTTCTTTTTGAACAGATCGAAAGCGGAAATTTTCGAATTCTGAAGGAATTCGCAAAATCTGATAATGGCAAGCAATTAATGAACGACCTATCAAAAGTAAAACGTCTTGAAAATGGGGAAATAGATTTAGAGACTTGCTCACCACTCGTGAGATTAACAGCCAAAACAGCCTTTTTCGTGAAACAAAATCAAGAAGAAGTCTCTAATGGATTCCAAAAGCTTTCGTCCAACAACTCTATACATACAATAAAGCAAATAACAAAAGCATATTTTGCACTACTTGACAATTTCTTCATTGAAGCAACCGGAAAAAGTGCAGACAGGTTTGATTTTGAGGAGTATAGACAAAAAGTTATATCTGGACCTAATTATAAATTGAGTGAAAAAGCACGTAAAGCATTCGAAACATATATTCCAAAAATACTAGAATTTCACCAAGATAACTCTTCTCTATTACTAAATTCATCCAATGAAATTGGCGGATTGAAGTGTGTTCTTGGTGGAACATCAAGATTTACAAATTCATCCCTTTTAGGTGTACGCAAGTTTGCTCTTTATGCAGACACAATTTTTATACCAGATCCAATTCTACCTTTTATTGAGGTAGAACGTCCTGAAGAAAAATTTCCAATTATTGAATTGATGCTTGCTTGTCGCACATTGCTTTTGTTAAAGCCATTAGTAGATGCTGATTTATCGTACCCCGCAATAGTTGTTTTTCCTAGTTGGGAAAAGCGATTAGAAGCCATAGATAATGATACTCAAGATGGTATTTCTCAACTAACTCTAGATTTCTTTTCCTACTATTTGAAAGCAAGGTTTGAAGATGAAAGCGAATTAGTTAAGTACATTACTGGCAGTGGAAAAGATGTCTTTGTTGAGGCAGTGAATAACCAGCATCTATTTTGGCCTCCAGAAGAAGACACCCCTCTTTCATTTCACTCAGGTTTTGAAGTGTATAAAAAATGGTTAAAAATATGGCGTACGAAACAATGGACAGAAGACGCATTAAATCTTTCGCCAGAATTATTAATACTAAACGGCATTTTTGAAAGGCTTGTTCCACAATATCATATTCGTGAAAATGCACAAAACTTTTCTGCACAGCCATTATTTTCTTTATCTCCAAACTTTCATTACTTTCTATTAACATCAAATGCTACTAATAGTCAATTAAGCAATAAAGGATTTCTTAATCAAACTGATCAATCTGTTTTGCAATCTTTACTGTCCCCCAAAATTGCTTGGTTAGGTAATGTACCAATGAAAGACTTAGCTAAGCTTAGGGAAGATGGTTGTAACGAGGAATTCAGAAAGCAGTTGTTTATTTATACTAACGAACTACATAATTCAACTTACAGGGATTTAGATAAGGTTGCAAATGATGTAATTCGAGGTGTACAATCCTTACTTGATAAACATGATAGAGAGGCTCGTCAAATCGAATCTGATTATTTTGAAAAACATTTAACTACTTTGGGTACAAGTGTTTTAACATTGGCATCAAGTTTTATTCCTTCTTTAGACCCACTATTTGGACTTGCAGCACTTGCTCCAGCAGGAAAACTGGCTAGTGACTTATGGAGCCAAATAAAAGATGAAACTAAACTCTCAAAGTCATTAATTGGTGTCCTGTCCCAAGCAAAAGAACGATGACCAATTTTAGGGGCTTTTGATATAACTCTTTTTCTTTGTGGCAAAAGAGTTTTTGCAAGATATTAAACATCAAAAAGGAGAATCCCATGCCCCCAAAATACGAATTCACCCGCCTGCTCGTAACTGATTTCAAAGCCTGCTTCCGCTTCTATCGTGATGCCATGGGCTTCAAGCCCAACTTCGGCACCGAAGAAGATACCTACGCCGATTTTGAAATTGGTGCCGTCAACATCTCGTTATTCGACAAAGCCGAAATGAGCGCCACCCTCGGCACATCTGCCAAGCCCATACAAGCCGAGATGCAAGACACCATCTGCCTGACCTTCTCCGTCGAAAGCGTAGATGAGTTCTGCAAGCATCTGCGTCAACACGGCGTGACCCTGCTCACTGAACCCACCGACCATGCCGATTGGGGCATCCGCACCGCTCACTTCCGCGACCCCGACGGGCATCTGATCGAGATCAACGAACCGTTGAAACACGACCAATAAAACACCCAAAGCCAGCAATCTTTCGCCGCGAATGCACGTGAATTTCCACGAATTCTTAAAACAATTCGCGTGAATTCGTGCAATTCGCGGCTAGTTTTTTTGTTATACACAAATTGAAAACCAACTTCCAAACGAGTTCTCAACTTCATGCATTCAGAAATAAAGCGTGTAAAATTCCCCACCGGACTACAAACCACCTCAACGCGAAACCGATACCTTTATGCTGACTCAATTTGCCGAAAAACTACAACACTCCGCCCTCTGGCGCCACCTGCTTTTTCTCTCTGCTACCTTCCTCACCATCCTTCTCATTGGCTACAACTTCGGCACCTTCGACGAAGCCATGCACATCCCATTTCTAAAATCGACCGCC
>JAFLCF010000082.1 GCA_017303735.1 Anaerolineae bacterium | reverse complement strand
TTTGCAAAGGTATCATAATCCATGCCTGCCGCGAAATTTATGGCACGATTGGCATTTTCATGCATGTCCACAAGGAAGTCAAAATACTCTCTTGTCATATGGTTGAGGCTTCTCGTAGAATATTTTTTCCGATCATGGGTTTGAGAGAGTCTTTCATGACCAAATCAACTTTGACGCCTAATAAGTCGGAGAGGTAGTTCTCCATCCGTACATATTTAAGCAAACTAGGCGGACGTGTAAAGGTAACTAATATATCAAGATCACTTTTCTTGTGTTCCTCATGACGGATATAAGACCCAAAAACCTCCAAAGAAGCAATATGATATTGCTCCACGAGGTAGGGCTTTTTTTCGCGGAGGATTTCGAGATATTTTTGAAGACGAGTTTTCCTTGCCATACTATAATTATACAACACCTAAATAGCGGGTATCTCATCAAGTGAATAAAAGATTTTCGCACCCTTTTCCTTTGCTGTGCTCACCATTAGATCTGCACCGGAAGATGCACCGCCCACGCGCAAGACGGCGTCGCATTTATCGAGCAGACGCACTGCGATGGGATGAAAAATCTCGTTGAAAATCTCATCGCCGGTTTCTTTGGAGCCTGCCAAGGTAAGCAATGGCAAAGCAAACCATTCGCCGAGGACGGGGATATGACCTTTGCGAAAGATGGGAACGGCGAAAGACTCCATAAAGTGGACGTTTTCTGCGATTTTTTCCGGGTCGTCATTGGTGCCAGAACGGTACGGACCAGCGATAAGGATCATCATAGGTTTGTTCGACATTGTTTTCTCCTAGTTCTAAAATTTTAATGGTTTGAAGTGGGTAGGTAACGCCACAATTGAACGATCAACGTACCTGCAAGAACAAAGACCAGCCCGAGAATTTCTTTTCCGCCAAGCGATTCGTCCAAAAATATCCATGCAAGGATGGCGATCTGGGGAAGCATTGTTCCATTGATGATGCTGGATTCCACGGCGGTGAGCGTTTGCAGGGATTTGTTCCAAAGTGTGAAAGCTATTGCGGTGTTGACCACTGCCAGCCAGCCGATGATCGCCCATTGGGTAAGGTTCAATGTGCCCATGCCTTGTGTAAGGATGCCAATGACCAGCATCAAAATTCTGCCAATCCCCATGCTGATACTGGTCACCACGAGCGGATTTAATTTTTCCTGGGTGTTGATATACCGCCCCAAAATGGAGGATGTGGCATTTGCGGATAAGGCAACCAAAGCAGCAATCAAACCTGGAATTTGATTCCCTGCAATGGAAAGTGGCAGGAAGTAGATCAATGCGCCGATGACCGTGACTAAAATCCCGCCCCATTGTGTGAGCGAGGTCTGTTCACTGCGGGAAGCCATTCCATACAAAGCAATGAAGATAGGAGAGAAGTTCAATAACAGGGACAGTGTGGCAGAAGGCAAAAATGACAGGCTGACGAATTGAGCGCCTTGAGTCAGAGTGTAAAAGATGACCCCAAGCGCAAGAAGCTCCCACCAGGTGCGGATGGAAAGTCCGCGCAGAGTTTGGCGATGGGCTGGGTTAAGAAGGGTCAGCGGCAGTAGGCAAAGCGCCGCAAGGGTATAACGCAGCCCGGCAAAGGTGACTGAAGGCAGGTCTGCCTTTAGCCCAAACTTGATCAAGACCCAGGAAGTTGACCACAAAAAGGTTACCAATAATGCTTGCGAAACTGCCACAAGATGCGGTCTATGTTTCTGTGGGTGATTATTCAAGATATGACCTTGCCATCAACAATGCCGCCAGCGACTTGGCATCTGGCATTTCGCCGCGTTCTGCCATTGCCAGTGCTTCTTTGACGGGAATCTTCTCTACCGATAAGAACTCATCATCATCCGCTTCGAGCGGATTGTGCTTTAAGTTCGTTGCAAAAAAGACGCCCATGTATTCGGTGGAGTAACCCGGCGCGAGGTAGAACGAACCGACATGGATCAACTTGCCTGCTTCCATACCCGTCTCTTCGCGGATCTCGCGAGCGGCGCAATCTGCAAAGGGCTCATCCCCATCGCGGGTTCCAGCGGGCAGCTCGAGCATGTCCATGCCTGCGGCGTGACGGTATTGACGGACGAAGAGAATATTCCCATCTGCATCGACAGGCACGATAACCACCGAACCGCCGTGTTCCACGATATCGAATTTAGTCTCACGACCATCGGGCGTTTTCAGCGTATCGCGTCGAATTTTGAAGGCACGTCCTTGTAATAGAGTTTCAGTTTTGAGTAATTCAAAAGTGGGCATATGAGTTTCCTTTTCTAGGATAGAAAAAAGCCCAGGTATTGTTTACCTGGGCTTTTTGAAAGTTCAACTTACGGAATTTGCAGTACCTGCCCAACCGTCAACTTTGCGGAGGCAGATATGCCATTTGTCGAGGCGATCGCGTTGGGGTCAACATCTCCAAAGGCACAGGCGATGCTATATACGGTTTCATCTCCTGAAGCCACCGTGTAGGACGCAGGATGCGGCTTCAAAGCACGCGTGCCGGGGAAAGCACCTGAGCTTGGGATGACCAACTTGAGACCCGCATAATATACATCCGGGTTTGTCAGCCCGCTTGCGGCGATCAGCGCTTCAGGGTCTACGTTGTAACGACGGGCAATACAATAGGGGAATTCCCCTTCACGCAAAATATACTCTGAGCCGCCCGCGATGACCGGCGGAACTGAAGTTGCGGCGGGAGCTGCGGTTGCCGCTGCGTTTGCATTGGTCGGGGTGGAGACTGCGACAGCCACGGTGGGGGTTGCAGTGGGGAGGGCTGGGTCAATGGTAGCGGTGATACCAGCCACGGGGGTGCCGGGTGTAGCTGTGGCTCCGCCGCCAGCGGCTGCGGTTTGTGCGGCTTCCGTCTGCTTGGCAAACTGCTCGATCATTTCCATTGGGTTTTCAACAGAAGCGACCGGCGACACGAACAACCCGGTGGCGATAAGGGTCGGCGTTGCTGCAGGGGCAGATGAAAGGGATTGCGTGCAGGCAGACAGAAACACTGCTGCGATCATGAAGATCGAAAAAACCTGCACACTACGATGTTTACTGGGCATATATTCTCCTCGTTCCATACTATCGCTTAAATTCATTCTTACCAAATTGTTGGAGCGGCTCTTGAGAGACACTCAAATTTAATTCAGTAATGGTGCGATACACTCTAAAAAAAGATGGTAGCACATGAAGTTTAATGCGTCAAGCCGTGCATCATGGATTGCAACCAAGCCTCAATCGAGCGGATTCAACGGCTTCTGCGCCTCCTTCGTGGACTTGTGCCTGAACCTGCTCCCAAACCTGGCAGACCGCCTTGAGCGTTTTCCCACCTTCTGCAAGAACCGTGTTCGATATTTCCTCTGCTTGAGCGATCTCTCCGTTCATGGCGTAGGCTTCGACGAAAACCAGCCATTCGTATGGGTCTTCAGGTTGAAGACCTAGTGTGAATGCTTCCTTTGCAAGTGCAGAAGTAGCCTCATAATCGCCTTGTTGATTGGCAAGACCAGCCTTCGCAAAATAATAACACCAGCCTTGTTCTGGTTCAGGGAAGAATGGCGGGCGTGCAGGCTGGCTCGGATTCGTGATGATGCGAGATGTATCTGAGAGCGGGATGGCATTCGTTAGCGAGTTGGGCAGGTGTGAGTAGATCACGAGATCGCCGCGCTGTGGATCGAGCACACGCAGACATCCGTTTTGCGGCATGTAAATGACGACGGCGTTGGAGGTATTGCTGTTGAAATTCACTGTGCGGTAGGGATAGCGAATGGCGATGTCTTTTTCCAGCGCGGGCAGGGTGACGCCGCCCAGACGCTTCTCGGTGTAAAGCAGCATGTAGGGAATATCGGAGCGAGTGTAATTGGGCGCGTACATCCAATTGATGGGTGCCGTGAAAGAAAGGTCGGTTTCGTAGTCAATCGGCATTTGGTGGGTGAGCAGGACGGTGTTCGCTTCGAGTGCGGGCATGCGCCATGCCATTTGCCAGTAAATGTCGCGTTGCTGCAACCAGTCTCGGCGGAAGATGTTGGCGTTGAAGAATTGCTGTCCGATGCCGAGGGCGATGAGGGCGGAGATGATGAGCATGCGCACACGATGACCTTTGACCAGCCATTCGAGCAAGCCGAGCACGAACATGACCGATCCAAGCATGATGGAGATCATGAAGCGGTCGAAGGAAGATTGCAAGGTGAGGGGAAGACCTGCCGCCAAAGAAGGGAGCCGTCCGAGCAGAATACCAAAGACGCCGGTGATGAGCAGGAACACGGCGAGAGTTTTATCTGTCGCTTCGGGTTGCGCGGAGCGAAGCAGGTAGCGGACGAGAAGAATGAATGAGAGCGCAGCCAAGCCCAAGGTTAAGAGAGAGGCGGGCGCGGGCAGAGAAGAAAAGGCTAGGATGATGACTTGAGTCCAAATGTAGAAGCCGGTTTTCCAGAGAGCATCCAGCGCTTGTGTTAAGAAGTAAAGCAGGTTTGGTGATTGAGCGGCGGTGACTTCATAAGACTCATAAGGACCGAAGCGGTAGTAGTAGAAGAGCCAGGCGGCATTGAGAACCCAAATGAACAGATAGGGCAGCCAAGTCTTGATGGTTTTGGCGAAGCGTTCGATGAGGCTGCCTTGAAAGAAAGTGAGAAGAAAGAAGAAACGAAGACCTTCAATGCCGAAGAAGTATTCGGTGGGGAAGATGCCGCAGATTTGCAATAGGAGGGCGATGAGGGTATCTGTCTTTTTTTGTGTGCGCAGAGCTTTGAAGGTATAGCCGAAAGAGAGCAGATAAAAAAGGAAGGGGATGAGTTCTTGATTGATGTGAGTATATGCCACCCAGTGTTGACTGTAGCCGGGGAAGACGAGCATGAGTAAGGCGGCAAGGTAGGCAAGTGTTTTGCGGGTGGGGAAGATCTGTTGGAACATCCACCATGCGGCGACGCCGATGAGAAAGCGGATGATGAGTGCGAAGATCTGCCAATAGAGCGGAACTGGTGGGATGAGGCTGGTGGTGAAATAAAAGATGGGACCGAGAAACGGGCGGAAGGGCATGAAAGCGGGCACGAACTCGGCGGGACCGAGAAATTTTGCGATCCATGCGAAGGGCAGGTCGTCCCAATAGAAGCCGGTGACTGGCAGAAGCAAGCCGTAGGCGATGATTGTGATGATGGCGATCAGCAGGGTTTGGCGTGTTGTGGGGGAAAGGCGAAATTGCATCCCGTAATTATAAGGGATTGTGAGTTGGGTTTATTTAATAACAGACTTGGTGAAATGCAAGACTAAGTCATCGTCCACTTGGGTGGTTTCGCCGTAACTTAACTGTAAACCTTGGTGGGAGATGCCCAAACCATCAGGGATGTAGCCCCGCTTCACGTACAAAATTTGAGCGGCTCCGTAGTCTGCGGTTAGACCGACTCCAATGCCAACAATGCTTGCGCGTTTTGCTACGTAATCCTCAGCGGTTTCAAGCAGTTTGCTGCCGATGCCCTGCCGCTGAAATTTCTGAAGGACATTGAAATCTGCTATTTCGGGTACTCCATGAGTGCGAAAAGGGGGATAGTCTGATTCCCATAGGATGGTGATGTACCCGGCAAACTCCCCGTTGTATTCTGCTATCAGGGCGGTGCGCTTCTCATAATGGACCTCTTGAAGATAGCGAATGTACTGTGAGGTGGGCTTGTTCCAGCCTTGATTCAAAAAGGCGTTCGAGATGATCTCAGGGTCGCTCTCGAGCATTTCGCGAATATGAATGTTATTCATTTAATTCAAGTGATGTTGTATTGGGCGGCTCGCCATTCGGGTGATTAAAGTTCTTTAGTCATCCAGATAATCAAGTCGTGATCGATAGTGACGACCTCTCCGAGTTCTAGCGGGCGTTGAGCTTGACAGGCACCCCGTCCATCTGGCACATAGCCCCGTTTGGCATATAAGCGTTGTGCCGGACCATAGGCATCGAATAGACCAACAACGATGCCTGCCTGGCGAGCGCGTGTGGCAATCAATTGCTCGGCGCGCTCCATAAGTTGCGACGCAATGCCGCGACGTTGAAATGATGGAAAAACTTCTAACTGCTGAATGAGCGGGATGTTCTGGTCTCGGAACCTCGGATAGTCGGAGTGCCAGCGGATGGTCAAGAAACCCGCCAGGATTCTCCTGACATAGGCGACGAATGTATCGGCTTCACCTTCGCGATGACCAACCAGATGCGTGAGCGCTTGGTCGCGGTTCCCCTCATAGACGTGCTGGGTAAATAACTCAATTGCTTCGTCCACCTGCCTGGGTGATATGAGTTCGATATGTACATTGTCCACGGGGCACGGCTCCTTCAACTCGAACTATTATCAGGTAGTATCTTGCTGCACGCTTTGTTAGGCGCGCTTTGATTTTACCGTACCCATAAATCTAAAGAACCTTTCACATCCCATAAATCTCCCTTTCTCACTAAAAAATAGATTTTTGCTAATCCGCATTCATCGCCACAATAGTATGCCATGTATACAAGAGCTTGATCTAATTTATTATTGAAACCTATTTTTGAGAGAGTTGCGATGGTAATCACATTTGGGTAATTTTCTTGGAATTGTAGCCATCCAGTTTCGTCGCTTGGGAGAGGAACGTATTCGTATTGTTTATTGATTGTTAATGAAGTGCTCAGCATTTCTGATGTTTGGTTGATTTTTCTAAAATCTTCAACAGTTTCATCGTCAATGGATTTAATCGTACTGAAAAGATAGTCATCTTCAAAGTCCTCAAAGTATGAGTAGTTTATAAAAACAATTGGCTCCCCAAGGCTTAAGTAACCTAATGGGTCTTCGAGTTGTTTGTTAATTAAGGCTGAGTAAACTTTTGATTCTTCTACATTTCTAGTTTTTGGTATCTCATTATTGTTTCCGCAACCTGAACTAAGGAGCAAGACGAAAAACAGCAATGTTATGGTCTTATTGTATTTTCTCATGTGAACATTCCTCTTTGCGCCAGCGCCTAACGGTTTGCGTTACCTGCGCTGGGGCGGGGACGGCGAAGCCGTCCAACCAGAAAAAGGCTCAGGCGTGTAAAACTGCTTAAGATGTGCGCACACCTTTTGGGCAGTCCTCAGTGGGCAGCTACTGGATTTGTTAGACTGTGAGTCTGCCATCTTTCTTCAGGTCTATGCTGCTAAATGGATTGTATGTGCCAATGGAATCAGATACAGTCCAAATACGTTCAAAATGAGATTCATAGTGTCGATATAAAGAAACCCCAGCTTGAACTTGAAAAACTGGAACATTGCTTCCTCGCGCTGCATAATTATAGGCTTCAACAAAAGCAAATCTGCTTGTTAATAAAACAAATGCGGTTGGTGCCTGCCGATAGAGACGTATCTCAAGAAGCGTTCCATATTTTTCGCAAAGCCTTTTTGCAATCCGAACAGCGCCGTCAGTCTCAATATACGTTGTACTATCAAAGAAAGCTGGTTCTTGATAATACTCTGAACCAGCCTCCCACCTTGCCCGTTCACGTAAGGTTTCACATTTTGGATGTACTAGTAGTGCTCGAATCGTTGGCTTAGTTAATTGATGGCTACTTGATTCTAGTAGCTTAATGAAGCTACTGTGGAGAACACCTCGATCAAGGAAGTAGTCACCCAAAGATATACCCATCAAACGTATCTGGCTGTTTTCAGCTTGCAAATCGTCTTGGATCACTTCAACGACTGACTTACCTGAAATTTTCTCATAACGAGTTGGAAATATATTCGCTATACCTGCTGATTTTGCGCCGCTGAGAACATCAATGCCTTTTAACATGAAATCAGTGGCTTCAGAAACTCGCGCTCGAATGTCATCAATTGCCCCAACCGTTTCTGCTTTTACTTCCGGTATAACTCGTCTGAATTCCTCAACCACGCGCGCTTCTACACTTTCAAGATCTGGCGAAATTGCCTCTCTGGATTGTTGTTTGTAGAATTCATCTAATACAAGTACTTGAATGAGGCTGACAATAACTACGCCTATTACAATTACGCCTGTCTCTTTCAGCGCATCTTGGATTGGTGATGAGACAGGCAATAGGTAGCTGGCGCTAAAAAGAATTATACTGGCAAGAGTTCCTGTAGCCATGACCCAACGAAAGACCTTATTAGTCAAGGCTTTGACCTTAATTTTTTCATCTTGCGATTGCATGTTGACCTCCTCTTCAATGTGAGTTTAGTAGTCTATAGATGTTTTTCAACATCCAAATATTTACGGGTTGCCGCCCAACGGTTTGCGTTGCCTCCACTGGGGCAGGGACGGCGAAGCCGTCCAGTCAGAAAAATGCTTGATAGCAGGGTAACAAATCTCATCTGACCAGTGACAGTAAAAGCAAAGAAATACTTTTATAATCGTGCAAGATTTCACTAATAATGTACAACATTTGAGGCTTGGTTTCAAGTTTAATTTGTGAATGAAAACTGGACAGACGATTTCGTCTGTCCAGTGCTGGTTATTGCTTATTTTGTCAGGCGTACAGCCCAACTTGTTTTGCGGGGTCAAAATTTTCCTCTACAAATAATACGTCATTCTCTGCAAATGGATGGATGGGTCGATATACTGCACCTTCACATTCCCCGGCACTGCCAGGCTGATCGGCGCATAATTAAGGAAAGCCCGCACCCCGGCTTGCATCAACTGATCTGCTACTTGTTGTGCCGCCGCCGCAGGCACCGCCAACATCGCCACCTTCACCCCCATCTCCTTCACACGTTCACTCATCGTCTCAGTATCTTCCACCGTAAACTTCCCGATCACCTGCCCCACCTTCCCCTTATCGTTATCGAAGATCGCCACAATGTGAAAGCCGCGGTCTTGAAACCCCTGATAATTCACCACCGCATGACCCATATCGCCCGCACCCACCACGATCACATCCCAGATGCGGTCCACCTTCAAGATCTCACGCAACTGCCCAATTAAATACTCGATCGAATACCCCGTCCCCTGCTTGCCAAACTCGCCAAACTGCGAAATATCCTTGCGGATCTGCGCTGCCGAAATGCCCACATGCTCGCCCAACTCCTGAGAAGACGTCGTCTTCAATCCCATATCCGCCATCCGCTGAAGCGCGCGCAAATACACCGGCAACCGCCCGATAATAATATCTGGAATTTTTCTCGCGTTCATGAGCCCTCACTTTACAGAGTATAGTCGTCACTACTATACCAAAAAACCGGGTTTTGTACAATTCGGTACAAGTGCTTCACAAACAAAAAAGAGGATGAAGAACCCGCCTCCAGCCCAAACTCAGGCTTGGTTCAGCGACCAAACCCACTCCACGCCCGAGCCGCTCCATTTTTCGTCATTGCGAGGAGCGCACTTGCTCTAAGCGACGAAGCAATCCCCCTGCACAAAGGTGAGATTGCTTCGGGCGGAAGAACATCGCCCTTGCAATGACGGAGAACTCAACCCTCGTGCGTCGGCTTTACCTGCTCGCTCGTCCACGCCTTGAGCTTTTCACTTTCAGGCGCACCTTTTTCCCCGACAACCTTATACACATTTACCGCCTTTGTCTTGCCTTTCACCACCACCGCGTCTGCCAACTCACAATCGAATTCATCCTTCACCTGCTGATACGTACTCTCGCTGATGAGGATGGGCCAGGCGTAGGTCTTCGTTAGGTCTTGCAAGCGTGCCGCCAGATTGGCATTATCGCCGATCACCGTGTAATTGATGCGCTGTGCCGAGCCAAGCAACCCCACGAACACCTCGCCAGAATTAATACCCACCCCCATTTCGATCTGGCTTGGGCGTCCTTCTTTCGTCCATTTATCACGCAGCTCCGCTAGTGACTTGCGCATATCGAGCGAAGCACGCAGAGCGCGGGCGGCATGATCTTTATACGGCACGGGCTCACCGAAAAAGGCAATGATCGCATCGCCTTCATACTTATCCACCGTCCCGCCATGTTTATAGATCACCTGAGACATGGCTTCAAGATACGGGTTGAGCAACGAAACCACTCCCTCAGGGGTCAACTTTTCAGAAAGCGTGGTGAATCCGCGAATGTCTGTAAAAATAATGGTTAGGTCGGCGCGTTTGTTGACCGAGTTCAAATCCTGCGTCTTCATCATCTGGTCTACCATTTCAGGCGAGATGAAGCGGCTGAACAAATTGCGCACACGGCGCTTTTCCTGTTCTTGCGAAACCGCCTGTTCCAACGTCGGCAGAATCACACCCAAAAATAACATTGCCAGTGGCGCAATGGTTGGCAAAATGTACCGTTCATTCGCAAATAACACAAAAGCGGTTACGAGGTAGGCAAGCATCACAGCCCCTAACAGAATCAACGTAAGCGATGGACGCCTGGAAAGGGTGATGAGCAATGCCAACCCAGCAGCAGCAAGGATGATCAAGAACGTCATCCAGGGCGGGGCGTAGGTCATGAATTTGCCGTTGAGGATCGTATCAATGGTATTGGCAACGATCTCCACGCCCGGGGTGGGTGAGGTGGCAGAAAATGGAGTGGGGTAAATATCTTGCAGTGAGAGTGAGGTTGCCCCGATCAACACGATCTTACCGCGGAAGGCATCCGGGTCTTGTTCAAGGGTGATGCCATCATGCACGTCTGCGGCAGAATAGGTGGGGTAGGTTCCGGCAGGTCCTGCAAAATAGATGGGTAAATAACCGGCATTCAGAGGAACGCTCTGTCCGTTGAAAACAACGCCGGTGGTATTGAATGTTGGCGGATCTACATTCAAATACAGGCGCGCCAGCTCGAACGCCCAATGTGGATAGACGTCTCCTTGATATGTGCTATATGCCACCACACTGCGTACGATGGCATCATCATCGCGCTTTACGGCTGTGATCCCTACTCCATCCATGCTTTCGAGATAAATGGGCAAGGGCTGAGCCAGCACCTCACTTTCAAACCCGGCGCCACTCTGCTTGCGGATTTCGATCACCCCCACCGTGGCGGGAATCTCACTCAATGCACTGGCGAACACGGCATCGTTTTGTGGGTCATTGTCGTCGGGTTCAAAAAGAAGCACATCCATGCCCAACACTTTGCCGCCGCCTGCATTGATCTGGTCTGCGATCTCTGCAAAATAGGAGCGGGGCCAGGGCCACTGCAAACCGTTCCATTGAAATGAAGCGTCGTCAATCGCCACAATGACGATATCGTCAGAGACCTCGTCCACGCCGCGCAGGCGCACGAAGGTATCCTGCATTGAATATTCCAGCCGTTCAATGGGTGTGGTCAGATTGCTGAACAACCCCAACGCCTGAACGACGATCAGTAGGAACGCCGTGCCAGACACAAGGATGAGGCGTAGGTTTAGTGGCTTGCTTTCTTTTTGCATGGTTGGTTTCCTAAATAGCAAAACTGCTAGAAATCACTACAATATGGTTCACCGGGATAGTATGGACAAGATGGGCTGAAACATTGATCGGCATCACATTGTGAGAGATCTTCTGTGGGTGCCGGTTCTGTTGAACCTCCACCTTGTTCTTCTGTTGGCGCATCGGCGGGCTTTGGCTTTTGAGTCGGGTCCGCTTGCGGCTTGGTAAATGTAACCGAAGTGCTGGAGCAGATCTCGGCGCCGTCTGAGCCGAAGGCTGTCACGAACCAGGTGTATGTTCCGCCCGCCGGGAGAACTTCGATATAAAGGTCTAAACTATTGTTTGCCGTTTCGATCCGTGCCGTGCTGCCGTCATCTTTCACGAAGGTGATGATGTACGATTGTGCATTTGGTTGTTCCGTCCATGCGAAGGTGACCTGACCGATCTTGCCAAACGCGCTGCCATCTACGGGTTCTTCGGGTTTTGAACAGGCATTGCTTGCTTCGGTTTCAGGGGCGACGGTTTCAACTTCTGTGGGCGGTGCGGTGGGTTCTTCAGTCGGCTCTTCGGTTGGCTCTTCGGTGAGGCTGGCAAAAGCTTGCTCAACGAGTTCTTTTGCTTCTGGGTTCGCATTCAACCATTCCTGAAGTTCTTCCGCGTTCATTTCTCCCAAGAGTGGCGAACTCCATTCGCCGGTGTTGGGGTCTTGAGTGAGGGTTACTTTAAAACTGGGCGGAATTAAGATCACGCCGCCGTTCGGGTCATCGAGTGAGCAGGTCCCTTCGAGGCAGGTGATAACGATATTTCCATTTTCAACCTGCACACTCAGATACGAGCCTTTGACAGAAGCCACGCCTGAAGGCGTTTCCACATCTGCCTGCCCACCGTTCAGGATGATGAAGACCTTGCCTGCTTCCAGTTTAATTTTGGTGAGTAAGCCGCCTTCCATTTCTTCATTGGAAGTCAGCGTGAAAAGCGATGTTGGCGCTACGCGGATGATCGTCCCGGAAGAAAGATCGAGGCGCACGCGCCCATCCACGCCGGTTTGTACCTGTCCATCCACTGCCAGCACAGCATCTGCCGAGGCTTGGTCGAAAGCCTCTTGATCTGCCTGCTTCATTTCCACCAGCCCTGAAAGTTCGCTCAGGCTGGCAGAAAGCGGAGTTGCCGCATCTTCTGTCTGGCAGCCTGCCAATGCCGCAACCAGTGCAATGCAAATCAATAAAATAAAGTTTCTTTTGTTCATTTCGTTCTCCGATTTACCATAAGTATGACATACCCAAGACTGATTTTCACGGTCTGCCGTCAGCGTTCGAGTTCAATGCGCAACGTGTATTTTATGTAAACATCTGAAGCCGCGGGGGATAGCCTTATTAAATAGTCGTTGCCCGGGCTCACTTGGGTTCGCTGGCTTCCGCCGCATTCCACGCCCAATGGTGCGAAGGCTTCGCCGTTCTGTGATAATTCTACTAGCAGGCTGCCCGATTCACATGAGACTTGAATGACAACTTCCGTGCCTTGTGCAGAGAATCGAAACCAATCTTGCACATCACCCCCGGGCATGGAAACCTCTCCTTGAACTTGTGCCGAACGCAAAGAAACCGCCGATAACTCAACGAATGCCAGCGGCGCATCTTCACTGTCTCCATCCATCAAAGCCGTTTGAGCCGTGACGAGTGTTGCAGGCGCTTCGGTTGAACTGACTGCGCTTTGCGTAGTTGCCTCGAGCACTGGCAGGGCTTCCGCGTTTTCCACTTGTAAAAATTCTGTTGCCACCCAACCCGCTCCATCCGGTGCAGGCGCATAGGCGATCTTGATCCACATTCCAGAAGTATCTTTGCCGAGAACCAAAACGACATCATTTTGGATCAACAGCCCCAACGACTCAAAATCCTTGCCCGGTCCACTGCGGATGTTGACCCCGCTCAAAACCACGCCTCGCGCTCCGCCGCCCGCGCTTGGGTCCGCACCTACAACCGGAATCTCCGCTGAAGGCGTTTCCACCTGCACGTAATCCGCACGCACCCACCCTGTTCCTTCATTATAGAGAACCAATAGCCATATTCCGCTGGCATCTTTGCCGATGATCTGAAGCGGGCTGAACGCCGCAACCGTCCCCAATGACTCACTTACCGTTGATGTATCTGCCCGTACATTGACTTCGGTAGTGGTTCTTCCGGGGATCGGTGCGATGGTTGGCGCAACGGTGGGCAGAGGCGGCATTGATGTTGATACTGGGATCGAAGTGGGCGGCAGGGTGGCGGTGATGAATTGCGGCAATGAAACGGTGGGTGTTGCAAGAGTCGCATCGCAACCCGTGCATAGCATTAGTATTACTGCAAGGAAGAGTAGATTTTTATAAAGCACACAGTAATTGTAACTAAAAAACAGTTTCTGCCGAACCCATCCCCCTATTCGCCTTCTTTCGCGGCTTTCGAGCTCCCGACGGCGCTAAGGATCACGCCGCTGAGCACGATCAACCCGCCGATCAGAGCAAACTTCCCCATGCTTTCGCCATAAAAAAGAAATACCCAAATAGGATTAAGAACCGGCTCCAACGTGCCAATGAGATTTGCCTCAAGAACTGGAATATGTTTGATGCCTTTGGTGAAGAAGATAAAGGCAAACCCAATTTGCACAATGCCAAGGAAGGCAAGGATGAGAATGCTGTTCACCGTCCAGGTTTCTTGCATGATGAAGGGAAACCCAAGCGTGGCGGTGAAGAGAAATGCGATCAGATTGCTCTCGGCGGGGTTGCCATTTTTCTGGGCACGGAACGAGACCATCATCAATGCCCCGGTCACGCCGCTGAGAATGGCGAGCAGGTTGCCATAGAACCCGTCGGTGCTGAGTTCGTCGCCGAAGAAGAGCATCAAGCCGATGAAGATGACAAACATAGAGATGTAATCTGTTCGTGAAGGTTTTTCGCCGAGGAACCAATACGCCAGCAAGACCACGTAAATGGGCATGGTGTATTGTAGAAAAATGGCATTCGCTGCCGTGGTCAACTTAGTGGAGGTGATGAACAGGAACTGGGTCAGGATGAACATCAAAGCTGCCAGCAACTGCCACAGCCCAAAGCGAGTGGGGAGGCGGCGCAGGTAGATCAGAAAAACGATGGCGGCGAAGAAGCTGCGTCCTGCCAAAATGGAGACGGGTTGCCAATCCAAAATTTTGACGAACAATCCGCTCGTGCTCCATAAGATGGCAGCAAGCGCAAGATAAAGAATCGCCTTGCGGCGCTCTGAAAGAGAATCCATGAAACCTCACACTGGGGAATTGAGCCTTGATTATATAGGGAATTCTAAAAACCGCGCTTCTGACCTTCCCACGGCGGGGCTTTGCCAGCTTTGAATTCTTCCACGCTGGGACCGTGTAATGTGCCCAGCCGCCAAAGCCCATAAAGATAACTGATGATTAATAACAAAACAATAAAGGGCCAGCCCAGCAAGATGCGCACCGTTGCGAGTGCGCCAACTGCATCTTGTTGATACAGCCAGAACTCAAAGGTCAGGCGCACTGCAAATGCCACTGCCCAGAAAATAGTGACTTCGTTATAAGCAGGCAATACTTGCGGATGCCAGTACCAATCCAAGTTCCAACGCCGGGTGATAAAGCTTGACCACGCCACCAGTGGACGATTAAGGGCAACGCTCACCACACAGGCAATGACAGTTATGGAACCCGAGACAAATCCCGGTAGGAAAAATCCACTGCCAGACCCGCTAAGTTTTACGAACACCGCGGCTAATAATGTGCCACCCAACCCGCCCAACGCATACGTCAGGTTTTCTTTACGGAGGATGCGATAGATGGCAAATAGGATCGAAATACCAATGGCTCCGATCAATGCAATATTTACATCCAGGAAAGAATTGCAAATCAGAAAAACAACTGCAGGCAGAAAGGAATCAAGCAAGCGTGAGCCTCTTCCAGACATAACACCGCTTAATTCCTCTCCGAGTTCCTGTAGTTTACCCATCGGCTCGGTGCCCCATCCAGAATTTTTTCCAATCCCCTTTGCTGGCGTTGAGAGCGAGGAAGGTGTAAAGGCTACCTGCAAAGAATCCGAGCACCATCATCAACACCACCCAAACGATGGCGCTGACCATGGACTTTTCGCGATACACGATCCATGCAGAGAAAAGGATGAATCCGGTATACAGATCCACCATGGAAACGATACCCCAGGGGTTTTGCAGCAGGGCAGCGCCGTCCTTTCCAAAATCTCCAACAGTGAAGCCGTAGATCAAAGCGGCTGTCATGGCAAGGATGCCAAGAATGGATATGCCTTTGGCGATGTTCATGAGTTCCTCAATTATTTCTTTGGAGGCATGGGGATCAACACCGAGGTATTTGCCTTGTAGGCTTCATACTCGGGCTGCCCGCCCCATTTTTCATCCGCTCGTTTTTCGAGCATGGGCACACCGCTGATGCGGGTGAGCAGAATAATAATGAAGATGGGTGAGATCAGAGTTGCCCACTGCCAGCCTTGCAGGATGGGCATGGCAACGATCATCACGCCGATCCACAGCACGATCTCACCGAAATAATTCGGGTGACGCGACCATGACCACAGTCCGCTGCGGATGAACTTATCTTTATTAGCTGAGTTGGCGTTGAATGCGCTTTTCTGACTGTCTGCGATCACTTCAACCCCAAAGCCGAATAGCCAAACGAGAAAGCCGATCACGGCGAAGGCATCCAACTCTTTGCGGGTGGTGGAAGTAATGGCAGCTAAAGCCGAGGAGAGAGAAAAAGCCACCCAAAGTCCTTGCAGGGTCCAGGTCATGAGGAAGCGGGCAAAAGATTGTTTGATCTCTCGAAAGCGGCGATCTTCCCCGGCGGCGCGAATGCGCATGAATAGAAATGATCCCAGCCGCACTGCCCAAATGGCAACCATACCCGCCAGAAGTAGGGAGCGTGTGTCAATGGCTGGGCTGAGCAATAAGGCGACCACGATGACGGTGAGATAGGTGATGGAACCTGTTAGGTCGTAGAACTTTTCAGTGCGGAACACAAATGCCGGGATGAATGCCACCCATTGGATGACGAATGCCAGTGCCACACACAAGGCGAACAGCGGAAAGCCGTTCACTACGTGCCCGCCCTGGCTTCCGGCAAGTGCCAGCCCAGTGGCGATCAAAAGGACAATCAAGATTGCAATGCTCGAACGTTTGGTCTCGGGACTCATATTATTTTTCCTATCGTTTGATTTATTTTTAGATCTTATCGATACGGTTTTTTGAAATGATCGCAAAGCCGACTGCTCCCGGACCAATATGCGCGCCGATGACCGGGGTGATATCCATTGTATAGGTGATGTTTACAGGTATTAAATGGGCGGCTTGCTCGATGAACGCAAGTGCATTTTCAGCGGCGTTCGTATGGAGCAGCGAGAAATGCTCAATGGGTTGGTACTCTTCCAGCATTTCCAAAAGCCTGGCATCTGCTTTGTGTGTGGTTCGTACTCGTTCGGAAGCAGGTTGTCCGTTTTTCATGGTCAAGATGGGTTTGATCTGCAATAGACTTCCGATGCCCGCAAGAAATGAATTCATGCGTCCGCTGCGTCGCAAAAACTCAAGTGTATCCAACCGCGCTGCGACAAACGTGCGGGACTTAACATCGTCCAGTGCATTGATGATATCTGGCATGGAGCTTCCCTCCGCTGCCATTCGGGCGGCACGTTCCACCTGAAAACCTGTACCCAAACTAAGTTGACCGCCATCGCGCACAGTGATGGGGATCTGTTTGAATTCCTGTGCCGCACTACGGGCAATGTTCACCGTGGCGCTAAGACTCTCGGAAATATGAATCGACAGGATCTCCGTGCAGCCTTTGTCTGCCAAGGCTTGATATGCAGCTTTAAAGGTATCCACGCCGGGTGTGCCCGTGGACGGATGTGTTTTATAACCTGGCAGGTTTGTATAGAATTCTGTGCGGGTGATATTGACGCCATCCAAATAGCCCTTGTCGCCGATATTGATAAACAGGGGAATAACCGTGATCCCCAGTTCTTTGATGATGTTATGGGGGAGGTCGCAAGTTGAGTCTGTAACAATTCCAATGGTCATGTCTTGTCACCTTTAGTTACGTCATGTCAACTTTGATGAATTTCAATATGGTTTTATTACCTTGCAATATTCAGTGTAACAGATTCACCTGGCTAAGGCTCAAACTAGCGCCAATCAAAACCTCTGAACCTGCCCACTTCATACATGGATTATACTGGTTGAAAAACTTCATTTAATTAATAAAGGATTTCCCAATGACCAACCGCTATAAAATTCGCCAAAACCTGATCTCCATCGGAGATGATTTTTGGATCGAGAACGAAGAAGGCAAACGCGTTTTCAAAGTAGATGGCAAAGTGCTGCGTATTCGTAAAACACTGGTCTTCGAAGACCTGAATGGTAAAAAACTTGCCCAAATTCAAGAGCGTCTTCTGACCATCAAAGACACCATGGTGGTGGAAGATGCCGACGGTAAAGACCTGGCGACCATCAAAAAGGCGCTCATCACTCCGCTGCGTGACCGCTGGGATGTGAAAGTGAAGAACGGACCCGACCTGGATGTGCAAGGCGATTTCCTTGCGCATGAGTATACGATCAAAGCCGGGCGCGATAAGGTTGCCGAGGTTTCAAAGAAATGGCTGCGTATTGCCGATACGTATGGTGTTGAGATCGAACCCGGGCAGAATGATGTTCTCATCCTGGCTGTGGCGGTCGCCATCGATATTATGGTGGACGAAGAAAATAAAAAGAAAAAAGACAAGAAAGACAAGCTGTCAAAGAACAAAAAATAACAGGCAACGTTAAAGAATGACGGCTATTGCAGAATTGCTTTCATCGATCCACATTCAGACCATCTTCTTTTTGATCGGCATTTCCGTATTGATTCAGTCCGGTTTGATCTGGTTCTAATCCCTGATGATCCAGGAATACCGCGGCATTCGTCTCGCTGGGCTGGGTACTTTTTTCTATCATATAAAGTTCAATGGGCATGAGATAAGCCTGACCGTCAGCATTGGCGTGGGCAATTCCGCTTTTTGCGAAAACGTGGACAATATTTTCAAAAGTTCGGATATGGCGCTATACAAAGCCAAGAAAACCCGCAACGCGGTGGCTTTGCATTACGACCCGGTCTGAAACTTCTCCC
>JAFLCF010000081.1 GCA_017303735.1 Anaerolineae bacterium | reverse complement strand
ACGGCTCACGACCCAGGCACCGACGAAATACCAAATGAGAATGTCCAAAACCAGATAGAGTCCGTTGAATTCTGAGCAATTCTCACCCGGTTGACAGGGTCCCCAGGCAAGGAAGAACTGGAAGGGGTAGCCAAATGGAAAAGTATCGGAGATTCTCATTTGCACCAGAACCCCCCAACCCCAGCCAGATGCAATCAACAAGAGTACGGCTATAAGAATCTTCATGAATGTTGGCTTAAGAATCTGCTTTATATCAGCCTCTCTTCTTCAACCAATCGGTCAACTTCTTTAGTGTCCAAGTATTGATAACATCTTTCGGCTCGAGCCAGGCACGGCGGGCAGTGGCGATACCGTAAGGCAACACATCAAAGCCATCGCCTGCATGCGAATCGGTGTTGATGCTGATGAGTACGCCCAAGTCTTTGGCGCGGCGGGCAAAGGCATCGTCGAGGTCGAGGCGTGAGGGATGGGCGTTGATCTCCAAGGCTACGCCTGATTTTGCGGCTGCCTGAAAGATGGCTTCCATATCTAAGTCTGCGCCTTCTCTATCTGGAATTTCACGCCCGGTGGGGTGACCGATAATGTCCACATGCGGATTGTTGATCGCGTTCAACAATCGTTGGGTGACCTTCTCTCTCGGCTGGCGCAAGCTCGAATGGAGAGAGGCAACTACGAGGTCGAGTGAGGCGAGGAATTCATCCGGATAATCTAATGATCCATCGGCTTTAATTTCCACTTCACTGCCATGCAAAATCAAAATCTCATCACCAAGTTGTTTTTGAATTTTCTTAATCTCAGCCGCTTGCTGTTTGTGCCGTTCAATGGACAAACCATTCGCCACGCCCAGGCTGACAGAGTGATCGGTGAAAGTGATAACCTTGAGTCCGCGCTTGATGGCTTCACGCGCCATATCTAGCATAGGCAGTTTGCCATCGCTGTAGGTTGAGTGCATATGCAAATCAGCTTTGATGTCTTTGAGCTGAATCAACTTGGGCAGTTTGTTCGCCTTCGCCGCTTCTACTTCACCGCGATCTTCACGCATCTCCGGCGGGACGTATTGCAAGCCAAGCGTCTTATAGACTTCTTCTTCGGTTGCACAAAGAATTTCGCCTTTACCTTTGGTTTTAGTAAGCGCATGCTCTGAAAGCGATAGCCCTTTATCGAGCGCAATCTGACGCAGCTTTACATTATGGTCTTTTGAGCCGGTGGCATATTGCAACGCGGTACCAAACTTCTCTGGCGGATGAACCCAGACCTGTGCACGCACGCCATCGAAAAATTCGATACTGGCTTTGGTATCGCCTTTGCCCAGAACACGCTCCACGCCTTTGAGGTTGATGAAGGCTTCCATCACAGCCGCTGAATCTTTAGCAGCGACGAGGATATCAAGGTCACCGACAGTTGAACGCATCCTTCTTAAACTGCCAGCGGGTTGCACATCCACGACACCTTTCACAGCTTTGAGAACTTTGATGATCTCCTGCGCCAGCGGATATGCCTTGCCCAACGGAAGTCTCCCCGAACGCCGCGCCAACGAAGCGATCCCTTCAAGGATTGCGGTTTCTGATTTGGCACCCATGCCAGGTAAATCTTTTAGTTTGCCCGCTTTCGCCGCCGCTTCAAGTTCAGGGAGCGTGGTGATGTTCAACGCCTTCCAGATCATAGCGATCTTCTTGGGTCCCAGCGAAGGGACTTGCAGCCACCCCGCCAGACTCTCAGGCACTTCCTTCTTCAACTTTTCGAGAAACTCAAGTTTGCCCGTTTTGAGCAGCTCGTCAATTTTTTCAGCAATGGCTTTGCCCACGCCGGGGATGTCGGCTAGCTTCCCCTCTTTCCAATATTCGCTGGCTTCACGCCCGAGCGTATCCAAACTCTCTGCTGCTTTGCGATAGGCAAGCGTCTTATAAATGATCTCGCCTTTGATCTCAAGCAGGTTAGCGATCAAAGTAAACACAGCGGCTAGTTGTTTGTTATTCATCATGGGTCACCTCTAATAGATCAATTATACGACATGAGATATGATACGATTCGAACATGGATCATCATGACCACGTCAATTTATTGCGCCCCGCCCCTTTGGATAAAGGCGGCTCCTGGGCGGACCTCGGAGCAGGTTCCGGCGCTTTTACCTTTGCCCTGCGTGAGCTGGTCGGTCCTACCGCTACAATCTACGCCGTGGACAAAGACCGCTCCAGCCTGGATATGCTGAAAAGCGAATACAAGTCACGCTTTGGCAGTGAGGAGAATCTTCATCTTCAAATTGGAGATTTTTCGCAGCCACTCAACCTACCCACTCTAGATGGCATTCTTGCCGCGAATTCACTGCACTACTTCAAAGACCGGGTGCGTATCTTGAAACATATTCGTTCGTTGTTAAAGCCCACTGGCAAGCTCATCGTCATCGAATACAACGTGGATTCAGGCAACCCTTGGGTTCCCTATCCATTCTCATTTGGGACGTTTGGAAAATTGGCAGTGCAGGCAGGTTTCACACCGCCTCAACTACTGGCAACCAACTCCTCTCGTTTTCTACGCGAGTTCTATTCTGCACTGACGTTCAAGGCTAATTCGTGAACCTCTCACCTCGACATTCAAATCTTTTTTTACTGGCAGTCATCCTTGCGAGTGCAACGCTGGCGCTTCTGCGTTTTGATTCGCTGCAGATCGGCACCTCCTACGATGATGCAAAGTACATCATCCTTGCCGAAAGCCTTGCCAGTGGAGAGGGCTATCAACTCATCAACTTCCCACGCCCGCAGATCGAGCGGAATTTTCCTCCGGGCTGGCCGTTGATGCTCGCACCATTCACGCTTGCCTTCCCAAAAAATTATGACGCACTCAAAATCGTTTCTTTGGTGTTATGGCTGGCTTCTATCTTTTTAGTTTACAAACTTTTTTCAAAACGGCTCACCTCACCTTATCTTGAAATTCTCACAGCACTGGTTGCGTTGAATCCGCTTTTGGTGGGCACTTCTGTCACGGTCATGTCAGAGTCAGCTTATTTGTTTTTCTCTCTTCTGGCATTACTTGCCTTTGACAAAACAGATGAAAAGAAGACTGGCTGGCTCATTCTCGCTATTTTTCTTGCATTCTATACCCAGCAGATTCGCAGCATCGGCATCGCACTCACCGTCTCGTTACTCATTATCTTATTCCTTTCGCGTCGCTTTAAAGAATTGGGGATATTCGTCGTTCTTTTTGTAGTTGGATTCTCCATCCAGAGTTGGATAAACCTCCGCAACGGCGGGACGGTCATCTCGTCTGGTTATGAGGCGCAGGTATTGAGTGGCTCGGTCGCCGAAAAGCTTGGTCAAGTTTTCGCAAATGCATCCGGTTACTTTAACGAAGTCCTTTCGGGGGCATTGCTACCCATCTTCGGCACACGGCTAGATGCAATGTTCGGCTGGTTATTCTTTCTATTGAATATCGTCATTTTGTTGTTGCTGGCATTGGGATTCTTTGCCACCAAGCCCAAGCTCGAGTGGATGCATATCTACTTCGTGATTTATGTTGCGGGCATTCTAGCATTTTGGAACCCGCAGGTTGGGAGTGTGAAAGCACGCTTCCTGATCCCAATCGTACCGTTTCTTTATTTTTATTTTCTGAACGGATTGCAATGGCTTACTAGAGAGAACTCGCGTATTGTTATGGGAGTTGCTTTTGGAGTCGTGCTTGTATTGCTCGCGCGCAACTTGCAAGACTGGCGCTCGCCCATCCGCGAGCAGATGACTGACCTTTCGCTTGGCACAAGTTGGGTGGCTGAACATGCCCCAGCCGATGCAGTTGTAATGGTCAATGAACCTGTGCCTACCTATGTGCATGTGCAGCGCAAGACGATCAACTTCCCGAAAAACGATCAAGAGTTGGAAGCCTATCTGCAAAATCAAGGTGTGGATTACGTCGTCATCGCGCCCTTACTGCAATCGCCGCGAAGCACGGAACTAAGCAAAGATTTACAAGAGATACAAGCAACAATAGAATCCCTGCCTGATGCTTTCCAACTGGTATTCGAAGATACGGATAACAATGTAAGAGTGTATCAATATACGGGACAATAAAAAGGCTTTCGATAATACCAATCGAAAGCCTTCAGCTTTACCAATCTACTAATCTACCAACCTACCAATCTGCCATATTCTTAACACGGGTTCGTTCAAACATCGCAACCAAAGTCAATGCAGGGATCGCCCAACGTTCCTGCTGGTCGGTGAGTTCGCCAACTTTTTCAAGCGTGTATTTATCAACCAAGAGATCGCGCTGCTTCTGCAATTTCAACACGGTAGGACCATACAAGTTGCCGATCTTGAATTCATACGAAGGGGCATAGGCACGCGCAGCAAAGGGCAGGTTGAGAAGTTGAATGCGGGTGGAATAGGGCAAGAAGTCGAACCAGCCAGTACCACGCGAAGGAACGATCCAGCCTAACACATCACCATCCTCGTGAGTTTTGATCTGGTACACAAGTCTTGAAGGTGTATTTGAGCGAACTGCATAATCGACTGCATTATTGGCTAAGTTGGCAGCCACATTGCCAAGCACGCCGCCAAGACTAGCGCGTCCATCACTTTGCATCACTGGGGCAGAAGAAGTGATATTCACGTTCATATCTTTGAATTCTTCCATGCGTGCCCAGTAGTCATCCACATGAGCAACGGGTTTACCAGCTGCAGTGACAATATTCCAAGTGGAAGACATACTGGCAAACTGGAACATAAAGCGAAACGAGGTGTCACCTTCGGCGCGATACACTTCCTTGCCACTGCCATCAATGTAAGACATGGAGTCTTTGAAAGAAATGAAAGGGTCAGAAGCGCGCATGATGAACTTACCATCCCCGTTCTTAACATCAACCTGGCGTCCAAGGCTGATCATGGGGAATTCAAACTTGATGGGATAGGTATACATAATAATTTCTCCTGAATGAAATAACCAACTCGCTGATTATTATGGATATATTAAGAACTTGATATAGGATATAAGTTGGATTTTCCCAAAATCCGATATGTCTCTGGTACTATATCGGGCGATAAGCAGTGTAAAATTGCACAACTTCCACACACAAGGCACACAGACTTATGTCATCTGAGGCACTCGCCAAACCTACCATCACAAAAAATTCATCCGAATTCAAATTGGATGCTTACGCCTCCATCCCTACGGGGGAGCTGGTTGTTTTTGCCGTTCAAATTCTACAAGCGGACGCCGCTCCGGTCGCCGTCGAAGAAGTAGTCTCCACCTGCTTTCGACTCTTTCCACATAGTTTTGCCTTAAAGAACTACTTCTACTGGCCCGACTCAGCCCTGGTCACCCGCCGTTTGCACGACGCCAAAGAGAAGGGACTGCTCAAAGGCAACTCAACCGACGGCTATGAAACCAAAGGCTCTGGCAAACAAGTTGCCAAACAGGTAGCGAAGACATTAAGTGTAACTCTGCCCCTACCACCGAAAGTGGAAATGGTGGCACCACCCGTAGTGGAGGCTCCTAAAGTTGTAGAAGTCGTTGCGGAAAAGAAAGAAGAAGAGAAGAAAGAAGTTGCCCATTCTGCACCCGTGGTAAAGAAAGTAAAGAAGCAGGCGCCTCAAAAGAAAGCAACCCAGAAAAAGGTGGATAAAAAGGCACCCGTCAAGAAACCTACGGCAAAGGCAACGCCGAAGAAAGCTGTTACTTCAAAGAAGAAAGCTCAGCCCAAAGCAACGGCAAAGAAAACGGTAAAGCCAGCGCCAAAACCCAAGGCGACTGTTGTAAAGAAACCGGTCAAGCCTGCGGTAAAGGTTGAAAAGAAAAAATCACAGCCGGTTGTGAAGCCGGATATTAAAAAGTCTGTGCCGAAGGTTGCAGAAAAGAAGCAAGAAACAAGCAAGAAACCAGTTAAACCTGCGGTTAAGCCAGAAGTTAAGAAGGTAGAGCCAAAGGTTGAGAAGGTCACAGAGAAGAAAGTAGAAAAGCAAAAGAAAGAAGCGAAGGCTCAACCCAAGCAATTGACGATGGAGCTTGCCCCAGTTGCAGCGTGGAAAAAGGCTGAGGCTCCAGCAAGCAAGCCCAAAGTTAAGAATGAGGCGTTGCCAGTCAAAGGCGAGGTACTAGCTCCGGTGGCAGTATCCAAAGAAGAGAAGGACAAGGCTGCCAAGGTGGTCAAGCAAATTGAACGTTCGGATGCGTATCAGCTGTATCGGCGCAATGGCAAACGCACGCAGATCGGTGAGTTCGATTTCAGGAATATGCTCTTTGCCACAATGGAGTCTTCGGCTGAGACCTTGAAACGCAACGTGGACTTATTCAAACGATATGCAGGCATTCACTTCCGCACAGACTTGATCGCGTTCCTGGAGTTTTGTGAAGAAAGTTTTTCGGCTTTATTGATCTCGAAAGTTAAAGGTAAAAAATAGTCATGGCAGGAAGTAGTAGAAAATTACAATACGCCGACCGCGTTGCGATCCAGCAGGCGGATCAGGCGATTCGCAAGGATATTTTTCGCGCACTGGTGGAGATCATCACCAACAGCAATGACAGCTATCTGCGTCTCGAACAGGCGGGCTGGGCTGTAAGCGGCGAAATTTATATCGATGTAATGCGTAAGCATAAAAATTCGACCATTCGCGTTTGGGACAATGCCGAAGGCATGAACGACTCACGCATGGATAAGGTGGTGGGCACCTACGGCGAAGCGACCAGCGGTATTAAGGAAGACAAAAATGTGCGCGGCATGTGGGGGCGCGGACTCAAGGATTCGATCTTCGGGCTGGGGCATGGCTATGTGCGCTCGTTCAAGGGCGGCAATTATTATTCATGCTCGCTACTTGTGAAGAATGGTGTGCCGACCTTTACACTTGATGAACCCGTTCGGGCATTGGTGCCCGTTCGCCAGCAATATGGAATTCTCGAAGGGAATGGCACCATCATCGAGATCATCGTGTCACGTGATGATGTGAAAGTGCCGCAGTTCGATAACTTCCGTAATTATTTACAGCGGCATTTTGAATTGCGCCCGATCATGAGCAACCCGAAGCGCAAGATCATTTTGCGCGAGATGGACTCTGAATGGAAAGTTAAGCAGGAGCATATGCTTAGCTATAAAGCGCCAAAGGGCGTAAAGGTCTTGAGCGAGCGCATCAAGATTCCCGACTATCCCGCCTGGGTGAAGTTGGAACTGAATCGCTCTTCCATTCAACTTTCTACACGCAGCGAAGAAGGGGATTACGCTGACGGCGGTCTGCTGGTCATCAGCAAGGGTATGGTCTTATCGCTGACCATGCTCAAGTACGAGAATGATCCGGTGGCGGCATATTTCTACGGCTCGATGCAATGCGATTATCTGCATGACCTGTTGAAGAACGATGAGCCGGTCCTCACTGCCACGCGTGACGGCATCAATTGGTCACATCCGTTCGCGAAGGCGCTGCGCCTTGCTGTGGAAGCCAAGATCGAACCGTTGATCGAAAAGGAACGCAAGCACGCCCTGCGCGAAGAACAAACCAAGCTCGACAAACAATTACGAAACAAGATCGACCGCGCCTTGCATGAGTTGAATCATATTGCTTTGAATGAACTCAGCAACCGCAAGGAAGGTGAGTCGCGTATTCAATTACCTGCCTCTGGCATGTTGTTCTTCCCTGAGCGTGCTTATGTGCAAACGGGTCGAACTCTTTCGCTCATATTGCGGGCAGACATCACCAAGAAAGCCAAGCCCAATGATACAGTCGTGATCGAATCGAATAGCGATGAAGTGATCGTGCTCACCTCCAAAGTGAAACTAAAACCGCATAAAGCAGATCCAAGTGTGGGCGAAGCCATTGTGCGAGTGGAAGGTCGCCAGGTGGGTGGTGAAGGTCTTATCACGGCGCGGGTCAATAAAATGCACGCCCAAGCCATGGTGCAAGTACATTCTAAAAAAGAAGTATTGCCTGCCCCGCCTTCACGCAGCAAGAACGCACTCTTCAATGACATCCGCTTCGATGACCGCATGGACCCACGTCAGCGCGTGTACTTTGACCGAGTCAACTCGAGCATCGTCATCGCAACCAATGCGCCTTCGGTAAAAAGATATTTGGATGAAAATAAACGGCTCGACACCACCATGCCGGGTCAAGTGCTGTTAGCGGAACTCGTCGCTGAAGCCGTGTGCCGCGAGATCGCCCGCGAAGGCGTTGAGAAGGGACGCTTCCTCGTCCTCGAAGGCTCCGAGGCAGATGCGATCCAGAATCATTTCATCCGTTTGCAGAACCGGTATTCGCATTTGATCCACGAGCATATTGTGACAATGGAGTGAGTTGGACGATAATAGATCATAGACGATGGACAATAGAAAAGGACGGCAGACTTTTTAATCTGCCGTCCTTTTTATTTACCGCCAAGCTCGAAAGAGCGCAAAGAAAAATCTCTTTCTTAGCGAACTTAGCGTCCTTTGCGGTTAATTTATTTCACCGTCAACCACACCCCCAACATCACTACACCAAAGCCAATTATGCGTTGCAAATCAATCGCTCTTGTTGTCATGCCGAGCAAACCGAAATGATCGAGGATGGACGCCACGAGGATTTGACCAGCCATCAACGTGATCAACGCCCCCGCCGCACCGATGCGTGGAATCATATATCCCATTGCCGAGATCACAATTAACCCAAAAGCGCCCGCGATCAACGCATACCACGGCACACTTTTCCACTGACCAAGTTTTGACCCAAAGAACAGCATGGGGATCAATGCCGCAACCGCGCCGCCGAGATGAATAATAAAGACGCTTTCCAACGAGCCCAATTTTTGCGTGATCATGCTGGATAGCGGACCTTGTAATCCGATCGACATGCCGCCGACCAAACCAATAAGTATGATGATAAAGAGGGTATCCATTTAATCCTTTTTGCTGAATTCACATTTCACTATTTTGACCGCCGACGGCAGACTATCGTCCGCGGTCTGTCGTCCATCGTCTAATTTTATTCTTCCACGTACGGCACATAATCGGCACGGGCAATGCCCTGCTTGATCGCCATCTCTGCCACGGCACGCGCAACGGCATGATGAACCTTTTTATCCAACGGGTTCGGCACCAATTCTCCGGGCGGGGTCATCGATGCAATCGTCTCTGCCGCAGCCACCAACATCTCCTGAGTGATGCGCGGCGCATTCGAGTCCACGGCACCGCGGAAAATTCCCGGGAAGCCCAACACATTATTCACCGACTTGCCGTCCGCTGCGAAGGCTGCGCCGTGCTCCATCGCGATCTCCGGGTCGATCTCAGCATTCGGGTTCGAAAGCGCGAGAATGATCTGTCCCTTGCGCACCATCTCCGGCTTGATGAGGTTCGGCGCGCCCGTCGTTGCCACCACGATATCGCAATTCGCCATGATGTCTTTCAAGTTGGATTTGATACCGCCCAGCTTTTCAAAGCGACTCAACGCCTCAGCGCTCAAGTCCGCGCCATGGACGGGATTGCCCGTCAAACGCATCATCATCTGACCGATCGCCTGCCCAGCCGCCCCAAGCCCGATCTGCCCGATGACCGCTTTCTTCATGTCCATGCCGGTTTCGCGGGTCGCAGTCATCAACGCCGCAGTAGAGACGACTGCCGTGCCATGTTGATCGTCATGCAGCACAGGGATATCCAGCATGGCTTGCAGGCGTTCTTCGATCTCAAAACAGCGCGGCGCAGAAATATCTTCCAGTTGGATCGCGGCGAAGGTTGGCGCAATCGCAGCAACTGTATTAATGATCTCGTTGGTATCTTTTGTGTTCAACAGAATCGGAATCCCCGAAAGTCCCACCAATGTTTCCATCAGCATCGCTTTGCCTTCCATCACTGGCATCCCTGCCACCGGACCGATATCGCCAAGCCCCAGCACCGCCGTCCCATCAGTGACGATGGCAACCATGTGACTAATGCTCGTATACAGCCGCGCCTGCGACGGGTCCTTTGCGATGCGATTGCAGACTTCCGCCACGCCGGGAGTATAGACACGCCTCAGCGTGGTGAGTGATTCGATGGGATAACGTGAACGGATGGCGATCTTGCCCTTCTGATGCAGTTCCAGCACTTCATCGCGGACTTCGATGATCTTCGTGCCTTCGTTGACGCGCATCGCATCCAGCACAGTTTCCAACATGGCTTCGTTTTCGACTGTAATGGTCAGGTCGCGCACCACGTGCTGTGAGGTCTCGGTTAGAAGCACCATGCTGCCAATGTTTCCGCCCGCCTCGGCAACGGCTGTCAATAATTTTGCAAGCACACCCTTCTTTTGCGAATTTCGTACGCGCACAATGCGAAAGATCTTCTGATCCCATTCCATGGCTGTCTCCTTGATTCACCCCATTTTATCGCTTATTGACCACCGACCGTAGACCGCGGTCAGCCGTCGGCGGTCAATCGAAAGTTACAACAACATCCCATGCAATTCAGTCAACGAACGGATGATGGTGCAGTCGGCTTCGGGGAAGAGTCCGCTTGGGTCGAGCAACACAGGCATGAGTCCGGCGCGATGCGCACCGACGGCATCAGCAAAATAGTTATCGCCAATGTACATCGTCTCAGGCGCGGAAGTCCCTGCCAGTTCCAATCCCTTTTGAAAGATGCGCGCATCCGGCTTAAACGATTGGACCTCACCGCCTGCCAGCGCAAAACGGAAGTAGTTATCGAGTTTGAGTTCTTTGAGTTCTTCGTGAAAAGGCTCGTCGCGATTGGAGACGACACCCAGAATACATCCGGCATCTTTTAAGGCGGTTAGAAGCATGTGCGCTTCTTCTGGGATGAAAACTTCAGGTTTGTAATTCGTGCCCATGTGCGCAGAAATGTCGGCGGCAAGTTCGTCTGCCTGAATGCGACTCAAACCAATCGCAATGAGGCGACGCCTTGAATAATTGACCCAGAATTTTTTGGTATCGGCTTGAAAGGCTTTAAGGTCTGCTTGTATTTCAAGCGAGTGTGCAAAATAAAAATGCGTCCAGCGTTCGGCACGGACCTCATCCTCCTGCGAAACGTGGACGTGTACGCTTTTGAGGTATTGCGAAAACACCTCGCCGCCTGTGGGTAGGTGATGACGCAGGGTTCCATCGAGGTCGAACAGGACGGCTTTAAATTTTCGTGACAATGAGCTCTCCATCTATAAGATAAAAGTGACAGTCACCTGCGAGGTGACTGTCACTTTAGGTTCAAGTTAACCGCCGATATGCGACATCTCCACTTTGGGGAGTGGAATGGTATTCTCAGAACGGATCTCCGAGTAACGGTCGGTACGTTTGCCCCATATGTTTTCAAGTTTTTTAACAAGCTCTTCATCCGTTGCACCGCTGCGCAGCATGTCGCGGAAGTCATGTCCCTTGACGGCGAATAGACAGGTATAGAGCGATCCTTCGGCGGAGAGGCGCGCGCGGTTGCAGTCGCGGCAGAATGCCTGCGTGACGGAAGCGATCACGCCGATCTCACCACCACCATCTTTGTAGCGCCAACGCTCCGCCACCTCGCCGCGATAGTTCGGGTCGGCAGGCTCAAGCGGCATTTCGGCGTTAATGATCTTCACGATCTCTTTGGCAGAGACCATATCATCCATGCGCCAGCCGTTGGAGTGACCAACATCCATGTATTCAATGAAACGCAGGATGTAGCCCTTCTCGCGGAAAAAACGCGCCATCGGCAAAATGCTTTGTTCATTGACGCCGCGCTTGACCACCATATTGACCTTGATCGGTTCCAGTCCTGCGTCTTGAGCGGCTTGCATGCCTTCGAGCACCTTCTCAACCGGGAAATCAACATCGTTCATGGCTTTGAAAATATCATCGTCCAATGAATCAAGGCTGACGGTGACTCGCTTCATCCCCGCCTTTTTGAGTTGGTCGGCAAACTTCGGCAGGAGTGACCCATTGGTGGTCATCGTCAGTTCAACATCAGGGATCTGCGATAGCATGGCAACGAGGTCAGGAAAATCCTTGCGCACGAGCGGCTCACCGCCGGTGAGCCTGATCTTTTTTACACCCTGCGAAACAAAAATACGTGCAAGGCGCGTAATTTCCTCAAAGGTCAACACTTTGTCACGGGGCAGAAATTGATGATCAGGACCAAAGACTTCCTTTGGCATGCAATACACACAGCGGAAGTTACAGCGATCCGTAACGGATATTCGCAGGTCGCGCAGGGGTCGGTTCAGGGTATCAAGTAGTGACATAATTCTCATTCTACAACGCTAAAAAGTGTCAAGTGTCTGACGATTATAACAACTTTATTAATGGTTTCATGAGTATGATTGACGGGGGATACCAGCCATGCTATTATGAAAGCCAATTATTCTTTATTTTCAGGAGTTTTTCATGAGTTTTGAATTTATTCTTCGTCTTATTGGTATGATCGTCTTGGGCATTTCGGGGGGCTTTTTGGGATTTGAAATCTCTAAGTTCTCGCCGGATGATGCCCTGCGCACCACACTGGTCTTTGGGTTGGTCGGCGCGCTGACAGGTTTGATCCTCACCCCATACTTCACCACACGCCCTGCCCGATCCATTCGTGCCCTGCTTGGACGCATGACAGCTGAAAGTTTGTTCGCCGGGTTGACAGGTCTTGTGGTTGGCTTGCTCATTGCGGCGTTGCTGGCATTTCCGCTTTCGATGCTCCCGGCTCCATTCAGTCAGGTCTTGCCTTTCATTGGCGTCTTGATCTTCTCCTACTTTGGCGTTTCACTTTTCGTCATGCGCCAAGGTGATATTATGGGCTTGCTCAGCGCCCTGAGCGGACGCGGCGAAAGCGGCTCCTCCTCTTCATGGACCAACCTCAACCGCAACATCTTGCTCGATACCAGTGTCATCATCGATGGACGTGTAGGAGACATTGCCAAGACCGGCTTCCTACCCGGCACTCTGCTCATTCCGCGCTTCGTGCTCAATGAATTGCAATACATCGCCGACTCTGCCGATGGCATGCGCCGTCAGCGTGGGCGACGCGGCATGGAAGTGCTTGCCGAACTGCAAAAGCTGCCAAACATTCTTGTGCGCATCTCGGATATCAACGTGGATGGCGTGCGTGAAGTAGACGATAAGCTGGTGGTGCTCGGCAAACAACTCAAGAGTCCCATCCTTACCAACGATTACAACCTCAACCGCGTCGCAGAACTGCAAGGCGTGACCGTGCTCAACATCAACGAACTGGCGAATGCGGTCAAATCCGTTGTGCTACCGGGAGAAGCCCTGCGCATCAACATCATGCAGGAAGGTAAAGAACACAGCCAGGGTGTGGGCTACATGGACGACGGCACGATGGTCGTCGTGGAAAACGGACGCGACTACATCGGCGAATACATGGACGTGAACATCACCAAGGTCCTGCAAACCGCCGCCGGACGCATGATCTTCGGGCGTGTGGAAGAAGAGAACGGTCGAAAAGCTAAGAGCAAGTAAACAGTCACCAGTAAACAGCACCAGTGAACAGGGCGTCGAGAGGCGTCCTGTTTTTTATCCTGAAAAAATATATTCAAACAAGCATCTGCGGTAAAATACTGCAATCCCATAACCCTTAGTGACCATTGTGTCCTTTGTGTTTAAAAAGGCTCTTATGCTCAAACTATACAACACTCTCACCCGCAAAACCGAAGAATTCCAGACCCTTGAACCCAACCTAGTCAAAATGTATGTCTGTGGTGTCACGGTCTATAACGATGCGCATGTTGGTCATGCCATGTCTGCCATTGTGTTCGATATCATCCGACGCTACCTCGAGTATCGCGGATATACCGTCAAGCATGTGATGAACTACACCGACGTGGACGATAAGATCATCAACCGCGCCAACCAACTCGGCGAAGACCCGCTCAAACTATCGGCGCGTTATATCGCCGACTATGCCGCCGACCTCAAAAGCCTCAACGTGTTGCCTGCCACTTCCAACCCACAGGTCAGCACCACCATGCCGCTCATCATTCAATTCATCGAAGGGCTGATCCAAAAGGGTCACGCCTACGCTGCGGAAAATGGCGATGTCTACTTCCGTGTGAACAGTGATGATGACTACGGTCGCCTCTCGGGTCGCAAGCTCGATGACATGCAGGCGGGTGCGCGCATCGAAGTGGGCGAACAAAAAGAACACCCCATGGACTTCGCGCTTTGGAAAGCCGCCAAGCCCGGCGAAATCTCATGGGATAGCCCCTGGGGCAAAGGTCGCCCCGGCTGGCACATTGAATGCTCTGCCATGAACCTCGCCGAACTCGGCGAACAGATCGATATCCACGGCGGCGGTAACGACCTGATCTTCCCGCATCACGAAAACGAGATCGCCCAAAGCGAAAGCTACACCGGCAAAGAATTCTCGCGTTATTGGATTCACAACGGCATGCTGCAACTCGGCGGCGAGAAAATGTCCAAGTCGCTGGGTAACATCATCAGCATCAAAGACTTCCTCTCCAAACGTTCTTCCGATGTGATGCGCATGCTGGTCTTGAATGGGACTTATCGCGCTCCATTGATGTTCAATGATGAAACGCTGGATGCCGCCGAACGGAACGTCGAACGCCTCAAATCCGCGCTCAAGCCTGCTTCTGCCTCAGCCACAGGACTCTCCGCCGACACCTTATCCGCTTCGATTGAATCCGCGAAGGCAAACTTCACCGAAGCCATGGACAACGACTTCAACACCGCCGGAGCTGTCGCTGCATTGTTCGAATTCTCCAAGTCCATTAACACCGCCCGCGATAACGGCGCGACAGCAGACCAACTCAAACCAGCACAAGAAACTTTCAAGCAATTGGCTGGTGTACTCGGTTTGAAACTCGAAGAGAAAAAAGGCTCCAGCGAAAAAGAAGCCGAAGTGGAAGCTCTGATCGCCGAACGCACCCAAGCCCGCAAAGACAAAAACTGGAAGCGCTCCGACGAGATCCGCGACCAGCTCAAAGCCATGGGCGTCACCATCGAAGACAGCAAAGACGGCACGACTTGGAAGTGGAGTTAGATGTCTACAGGTCGCGCCTGATGCCTTGAATGGACATTTGGCGCGACCTGTTTATGGATTTATAATAACACCCTCAGGAGGACTTAACCATGAAAGCATCTACCATACTCAAAGGTTTAGTGCTTGTATTATTGATTGGTGTTGGTCTTGGGTACGGTGTTGGTGTTGGAATAAAATCACTTCAATTTAATGGGTGGAAAGTTCTTAAAGCCCCCGGTTCTCCACATGTGTCTTATGGCGCATCAGCATATAACAAAAACTCAAGCTACGCGCTTATGTTTGGCGGTATTGAAGTCACTTACAATGACTCCGGAAAACAACAAACTTGGTCTGCTAACACATGGAAGTGGGATGGCAAAAAATGGGAGCAGCTCGTCTTGCAAAACAGCCCTATCGCGCGGGAAAAACATGCCATGGCTTATGACGAAAACCGGGATGAAATTGTTCTGTTCGGCGGCTCTTCAAACGGAAATGTTTACAATGACACATGGATATGGACAGGAGAAACCTGGGTTGAGAAAAAACCTGAACATGTCCCATCGATCCGCTGCTGTCACGCAATGGCATATGACCCTATCCGCAAAGGGGTAATCTTATACGGCGGCTGGAATGGAAAGCAATTGTTCTACGATGAAACCTGGTTATGGGATGGCGAAGACTGGACAATGTTGGATTATTTCTCGCCATATATGTCAGGACATACCCTTGTTCAAAACCCACAAAAAGAAACCATCATTTCCATACAAACCTCTCACCAGGGAACATGGGAGTTAACATCAGACGGCTGGCTGGATCTGGCGCTTCCCAGCCCTCCTTCGCGTTCAGATGGCAGGGCAGATTTTGGCGATGACCGGATTGTCCTTTTTGGAGGAGGTCAGAATTTGACGCAATTAAACGATACATGGGTTTTTCAAGATAATACTTGGCTTCAGCTTTTTCTTCATGACCGCCCGTCTGCTCGCGCTGGACATATATTATTTTATGATCAAGTCAGGGAAAGTTTTATCGTCTTTGGCGGCTCAAATGAGACTGGTATTCTTGGAGACACATGGGAACTAAAATTACCCAAAGATATTTCAAAAATCGCCTTTCCAGCCACAGTAACACCTTAGGCATTAAGAATGCCTGTTTTCAGATGTATAATTCAATCATCACAACGACTTTTCAAGGAGAAATTCCATGCGTAGAATGTTTGGCTTTTTGATCGGCATCTTCACCGGCGCATTGGTTGGCGGTGTCATTGCTTTGCTCCTCGCCCCCGAATCCGGCGAGCAATTGCGCGGACAGATCCGCGACCGCGGACAGAACTTCCTCAACGACGTGCGCCATTCGGCAGACGCCCGCCGCATCGAACTTCGCGGACGGTTGGAATCCCTGCGAGCGCCGAGGAACGAGTTCTAGTTAGTAGATTAGTAGATTAGTAGATTAGTAGATTAGTAGTTGGTAGCTTGGTTTCACCAATTTACCGATTTACCAATTCCAGAGTTACCAACTCGTAGAACTCCTCCACCCTCTTCATATTCGCATCATACTCCGCACGCGCGGAGATCATATTCCCATTCAGACCTGCGGCTTCGGTGCGCAGGTCTTCTCTTTCCAGCCCCAACAGAATCGCATCAGCAATCGACTGCGGGTTATTTGAATCAAATAGCAGACCATTTCGCCCATGTGTGATCCACTCGCGAATGGATTCAAGATCGCCAGCCGCAGGGAAACATCCACAAGCCATCGCTTCGAGCAGCGTGTTCGGCGTGCCATCATGGATGCTCGGCGAGACCACGATCTGCGCGCCGCGAAATACCTCCCCCATCTTTTCAAAAGGATAGGGCGGCAATAATTCCACTGCAGTTTCAATTCCAAATTCTTTAACCCAACTCATGGCTTGCGATTCGTTCTGCATCCCTGTGCAAAGAAACTTCGCATCGGGTCGCTTCGCCAGCACCAAAGGAATGGCTTTGAAGAACGAATCATTACGCACATACGGGCGCACACCGCGCGGATTAATGATGATGGGGTTCTTTACCAATTCTTTTGGCGGATAAAAAACATCGCCTCTGATTCCGCCGTTACCGGGTGCCACCAAGGTGGGCTTCTCTTCGCCCAAGCCCCATACATGCGCCAGCTTCACATCGCGTTCCACATCAGAATGTAAACCATCTACAGAGCGCATGACCTTACGCGTGTAATACTTCATCAGTGGTGTAGACGGAGCATGCAGGGTGAAGTCGTTACCCCAGACGGAGACGAGGAATGAGGGACGAGGCACAAGACCTTGCAAAGCAGAGGCAGTTAGCATGCCCTCATACGGTACACGCATGGCATGCACAATATCAGGCTGAACCTCTTTGATGAAGGCGCGTAATTTGCGCGCGGCAGCGGGAATGGTGACGGGACCGAGCCACTGTCTGATCTTGGTACGCAGGCTCAGGGTCCGCGAAGAGGCGCTGGAAGGAGCAGAGGACCGCTTTTTGGCGGCGCTAAACGCCACAGGGGTAAATTCCATCCGCACACTGGGAAATTCCGCCGGATCACAGGCAAACGTGGAGGCAATGAAAATCTCGTCGCCGCGTTCAATGAAATACCGCATCCAATTACGAGAGATGGGCGAACGGGCGTCGGTGACAAAAAGCAGTCGCATAAAGTGATTATACATTGCAAAATCCACCCGACTTTGTAGTATATTTAAGCGCATGAATACTGGGCGCATTCTGATCGTCGAAGACAATATGGACACCTACGAATTGGTGCGATTCATTCTTGAAAAGAATGGATTCGAGACATTTCTCGCCATGAATGGACGGGACGGAGTTAACGCCGCAACCAAACAGATGCCAGACCTGATCATTATGGATCTTTCAATGCCAGAAATGGACGGCTGGACGGCAACCCGACTGATCAAAGGCAACACTTCCACCTCATCCATTCCACTCATTGCACTCACCGCCCATGCCCTGCCCAGCGACCGCAAACGCGCGTTCGATGCCGGGTGCGATGAATACATCACCAAACCCATGGACTTGTTAGACCTGCTCGAAACCGTACAGGAATTTATCAGCAAGTCTTAGATCAGGACGGGTGATTTTCTACAACACTGGCTCATGAAGCCGCAGCGGGTAAAGACACTATCTTCTCTCCCGCGGGAGTCCCTTCAACCAGCCAAATCTTTCAATCAAGAGGAACCAATATGAAACAAATTTGTGTCGTCGGCGTTGGATACGTCGGTCTTGTCACCGCCGCTTGCTTTGCCGATCTGGGAAACCGTGTCGTTGCATTGGATGTGAACGAACAACGCGTTGAAAATCTCAAGAAGGGCATCATGCCCATTTACGAACCCGGGCTCGATGAACTCGTCAAACGCAATGTAAAAGCCGGGCGTGTCACCTTTACCACCTCTTATACCGAGGCATTAAAAGGCGCAGAATACGCCTTCATCGCCGTGGGAACACCCTCCGGCTCAGATGGCTCCGCCGACTTGCAATATGTGGCAGCGGCAGCGACTTCCATTGCGAAG
>JAFLCF010000080.1 GCA_017303735.1 Anaerolineae bacterium | reverse complement strand
TCGCCACCGTGGCTGTCGTAGTGTCGACATTCCCGATGCGCAGTTGGGCATCCAGGAGAGGCGACAGATCGTTGTAGTGGGGCAGGTAGTAGGTATCGGACAATTGCTCGGCGGGGATACCCATCAGCTGTGCAAAGCTGGTGCTGGAGAGCAAGCCGGTTTGTTGGTTGTTCCAAGCTTCGCGCAGGGCGGCGATGATCGGCACGCCATTTGTGCTCTCGATCTTGACCGGACCGGCATCCAGGGTCGGGTAGTTCACGCGCTGACTGGCTCCGGGAGCGAGGGCATAACTCCCTTGATTTACTCCACCGATAGTGACGTCGGTGCTGGCGGGTTTAGTGACGGTGTAAGTTTCACCGGTTGTAAAAGGCAATCCTGTTAGATTGTTATTTGAAAGGTCTTTGATGGATGCTGTGTCAGGCATATCCAAGCGGATCGTGCCATCCCCTGACCCTGTATTGACCGAGACGGTATACACCGAGGCAAAGACGGGAGTGACCCCAGTGATGGAGGCGCCACTCACACCAGTAGTTGTAAGCGAGAAGTCATTCACATCCACATTCTGCACGGACTCTGAGAAACTAATAGTGAAATCTACACTGGCGGCGGAGATTGGAGAGGTGCCTACACGTGTGATAGATGTTATGAGAGGATTTGCCAAATCTTGATATTCAAATGCGCCAATATCGCAATGTCCCCCCTGCGGACGAGCAACCCCGCGTTGATCGACTGTTTCACAAGTATTGTCATCACCTGCATCAATAGCAGGTGAACCCACTTGCAATGCGTGAGTTAATGTGTTTCCGCCATTGTTCAGCAATGCTCCCAGGTTCGGGTCTTGCCCGATGATGTTGCCGTTCGCGCCATTTGTCAAACCGCAAGCATTTGAAGCATCTTCAATGAGATTATTGTTCGAGGGACTTAATGTTGTTGAATTATTTACGCAATCTCCTCCGCCAATACTATTGGCGATTAGGGTGTTGTATAGTGTAGGATTGCTGCCATTGGTATTCAACATGCCGCCTCCGCCATTTGTACCAGCAAGGTTGTTGCTGAAGGTGACATTAGTCAGAATGGGATCGCTGTTATTGTTGTAAATGCCACCGCCGTAGCTGTTTTGTGCGCTGTTGCCGCTGATGGTCACATTGGTCAGTGTGGGGCTGCCGCCATCGTTATATATTCCACCGCCGCCGAGCATGTAGTTGGCGTCGTTGCCGCTGATGGTCGAGTTGGTGATATTTGGAGCGGCTGAATTATTATAGATGCCACCTCCCGCCATGCTTGCGCTGTTGCCTATCATGGTTGTTTGCAGCATATTGTAGGTATAACTTTGATAGAAATAAATTCCGCCGCCATATTTGGCAGTGTTGTTGGTGATCGTTACATTTGCAAACGTTGTATTTGCCGAAAGATGTGCGCCGCCGCCTCTGCCATCTCCATTGCTGGCATCATTGCCGGTGATGGTGACGTTGTTCAATGCGACCGTGTTGAATGATCCGCTGGTATATAAGCCCCCGCCATAATCTGCTTTATTGGCGTTGAGAAGCACATTGTTGATCGTCAGGTTACCACCAGCATTATAAATCCCTCCGCCTATATTATTAACCCCGATGCAACCACTATCGCAGTTGCCGTGTTGAATTGTTAAGTCATTTATTGTTACATCATTATTGATAATATAAAAGACCCGGTTATATGCGGGGGAACATCCGCCGGGTGTGGTGATGGGATTGCAGTCGCTTGCCTGAATAATGGTATTCGTAATTCCCCTGCCCGTTATGGTAATGGGAGACAGGATTTGTAGTTCTGTAACTAACAGTGTAATAGTGTAATCGTCTGCAAAGGTGATGACATCCGCACCGGAACCCGCCGGGCAACCTTTGTATGCGCTATCTGTATTGGCGGCAATCGCCGCCTCGTAGAGCGAACATAACGAATTATCCGCCTCGATTTCCTGGTCAGTATTCACTATAATACTAGCTGCGCGCGCGGGTATTACATAAGTTGGCGAACCGAAAAGCGCGACCAACATGACGATTAAGACAATGTATCGAGCCAGGAGGTTCCTGGGGGAGGGCTGCACTAGAATAAAAAACGCTTGGGATTGGGATGTTTTTAGTATTTTTTTCATCTTAACTCCTTGTATGAAATCAATTTTCGAATCGGTTAGAACGTTACGGAATAATTACCGGACCTGGTGGGACGATGATGACCGGGGGAGGGAAGCTAAATGCAGGTACACACCAGCAGCCCTCAAGAGGGTCGCATTGTTGTATTTGCCCAACTGGACAGGATCTTCCTGGTGCGCCAGATTCAGAGGAGGAACCTTCTTTTGCAATTTGGTTGGGTGTTGCGCACAAACCCGGTTCATTACCAGTTGGTTGGAATCCGACTGGAATGCGGCAGGAGTTATCAACTTCTGCAACTGCTTTGATTGGGTAAAAGTATTCGAGTCCAGCATCTGCCGCGCCTGCTTGTTCATGGGTGAAACGATCATTGATGTCGAATATGCTGGGATTCAGGGAATATCCCGCCCACATATTGACCATGAAATATGCTGGTTGTTCAATGGCACTACGTTTAATGGCAAATTCGATCAGGTTGGGGTCGGTGGGTGAGATGCGTGTCCATGCAGCATCTGAATCAGCACCCCCCCCTTGATCAAAGACGAGAGTTTCAAAACCATCACCACTGGCAAGCGACTCATCGGTCCGATATGGAGATGTTCCGCCGACATCTGCGTTGGCATCGTTGTAGATTTGCACACCGTCCACG
Source organism: Anaerolineae bacterium (assembly GCA_017303735.1). The sequence goes on along the minus strand of JAFLCF010000080.1, from coordinate 16,077 downwards.
CTCCAATCTGTGGAATTGGGCTTGCCGCTGAGGATCAGCCAGTTCGCCTTGCCATTCAAGGTTGTATCAAATTCCATTGCATAGCTGGCGATTTTTGAACCGCTTGTATCCAGTCCTTTGATGGAAAGCCTTCCAAATATCCATACATCATCTTGGAAGATTTCGGTGCTGATAATATCGATTTCGGCATAATAAGTATCCATGGTATTTGCATTGAAAGGACGTTCAAACCGCCCAAAGGTAAAACGGTCGCCGCCAACCAGCGAACCGTTTGCAAGCACCTTGGAAGAGTCGAAATCTGCAGCGACACCATTGGAAGTGTCTGGCAGGTTTACAGGGATAGTGGTATGTATAATGACATTTTCTTCAACTGGGATATCCGTGGGCGGGACACTGGCAGGCGTTTCCGTGTCTGCGGGTATGCTGTAATCTATTTCTTCAGTAGCTTGTGGTACGTCAGGCGCTCCACAAGCCGCGATAAGGATGGTTAGCATAATTAACGTGCAGGCAATGAGTGATTTGACTTTCATGTCTTCTCTCCTAAGATGGTTTGATGATCTCCCGTTCGCAAAACCCATTTGCAAACGAAGGCAAATAACGAATGTATTTTTGGTGTGTAAAATACTGTCTTTTCCGGGTGAAACAAGTTATGGTTTATCTACAGGATTTGTGTCCTTCAATCTGTTATCATCCTCCTTTTCAGGTGGAGTGGGGCGCTCCATGTCATTCTTAAGGAATTCCATCAACGCCTCAAGTTTCGAAAAACCGTTTCTCTCGCCTGTCATGGGGTTTTCAAGTGAAATCCGCCATTCGGAACTGGAGCGCCAAACACGTAAGAGAAAGGTAATTTGTTGGGCTGAAGAGGTATTCATAAAGAGATATTACCAATGGGGTGTCAGGAAAACGTCAGGAAATTGTATAATTCATCCATCATAAGGAATGCAAAAAATGTTAACACTATCTTTTCTTGGCTCTTTCCAAGCAAAACTAGGCGAAGACCCCATTCACGAGTTCGAATCGATAAAAGTGCGCGCACTTTTGGCTTACTTAATGCTGGAATCTGAAAGACCTCACAGCCGCGACCACCTTGCCAGCCTATTCTGGGGAAATAACGATGAAGCAAAATCTGCAAAAAATATGCGTCAGGCGCTCTCAAACCTGCGAAAATCGATTCAGGATACCAATCCGCAAACCCCCTACCTGATCATCTCTCCTGACTCTGTTCAGGCAAATCGAAAGAATTCCAATGTATGGCTAGACACGCAAGCCTTTGAAGAACTGATTTCTGCCTGCGAAAAACATCTCCATCGCGATATTAAGACCTGTACAACTTGTAATCACCACATGGAGAAAGCAATGGAACTTTATCGCGGGACATTTTTGGAAGGTTTTGTAATAAAAGACTCAGAATATTTTCAAGGATGGCACACGTCCCGGCGCGAATACTTCCATCAAAAAGCATTAACAACGCTGGAGCATCTGGTTGAATACCATCAACAACGGCGTGAATACCAAAAAGCAATTGTGTATGCGCGCCGTCTGGTATCAATGGATGAATGGCGGGAAGAGTCTCACGTTCTGCTTATGCGTCTGCTTTCGCGCGACTCTCAACGCAGCGCAGCCATCAAACAGTATCAGAAGTGCCGTAGTATTCTGGAAAAAGAATTTGGTGCACCTCCTCAGCCTGAAACAGAACAGTTGTATCAACAAATCTTAACCAATTCGGCTTCGGGCGCTGAACAAGGTGTACCACCCAATAATCTGCCTGTCTTTGGAACAACATTTGTCGGGCGGCAAAAAGAAATTCAGCAAACAATTGAATATTTGCAGACGAAAAACCGCCGCCTAGTAACGATCGTCGGTCCTGGCGGCGTCGGAAAAACCCGTTTGGCGCTTCAAGTGGGACAAGATCAACTGTTATCATTTCAAGATGGTGTGTATTGGATTCCACTTGATACCATTGAAGCCCCTGCTGCCATACCTGATAGCATTGCCGGTACATTGGGGCTGGAACTGCCCGCGAAAGGAGATCCGCAAACGCATTTGTTGAATTTCCTTAGACATCGCGAGATTCTGTTGATTTTCGATAATTACGAACATGTATTGCCTGAGACCGGACTTATTAAAAGCTTGTTGACCCACGCTCCCGGGTTGAGCATTCTTATTACCTCACGCGAAGCGCTTCATCTTCAGATGGAGTGGGAGATCGAACTGTCAGGCTTGCCGCTTTCCGAGGAGAAAGATGGGGAGGGCTCTGCAGCCGTCCAACTTCTACAACAGCGTGCAGAGAGGATTGACCCTGCATTTAGCATTTCGGCCGGACAGAAATATCAGGAGGCGCTGCTTCTCTGCGAGATTCTTGATGGTTTGCCTCTGGGTATCGAACTGGCGGCTAACCTGATCAAAAACTTCTCTTGTGCTCAGATTGCGGAGCAGATTTCGCAGGATATTGGCGTACTTACTTCATCATTGCGTGATGTGCCGCCCCGTCATCGCAGTCTTTGGGTGGTATTTGAGCATTCCTGGAACTTCCTAACGGAGGAGGAAAAACGGGCATTTGCCGCCCTGGGGACATTTCCTGCCCGTTTCACTCCTGATGCTGCGTCTGAAATTTGCGCCGTTTCTTCCAGTTTGCTGGCTGAATTATGCCGGAAATCGCTGGTGCGCCAATTTAGCAGGGGTGTGTTTGGCTTGCATCCGTTGCTGCGGCAATACGCCCGTAGAAAACAAAATTCCGCCGATATTTCAGAGGCGGAAATGAATGAGAGATTCAAGTTGTATTTTGCAAACCATGTTCAAGCATGGGAACGGAATATGAAGTCTGAAAACGTTCAACAAGCTCTGGATGGTATGTCGCAGGATTGGCTTAATCTTGCAGTTTGCTGGAATACGGCGTTGGATATACGGGATTTTGAAACACTCAATACGCTTCTTTCGCCTTTTTTCTGGTTTTTCGAGATCAAAGGAAAGATATATGAAGGGGATATCTTGTTTAAGTCTGGGCTTGACGAAATAAGGGGAATTCACAAGCAGGGAAAGCAGGGAAGGTTGTTTTACTATCGGTTGTTGGCTTATTATGGCTGGTTGAGTTTTCGTCGTGGACAGACCGATACAGCGTTAAAGAGTCTTGGGGAAGCAGTGGAGCATGGGTTGAAGGATCTCGGCATCGCAGAGAAGATCTTTGCGACTAACCACCTTGGAGGGATTTATTATGAAACTGGAAATAAGACGGACGCCCATGAGATGCATCGGGAGGCAATGCGTCTTTGCGAAAAAGGACAGGCGTTGTGGGAGGAGGCGCTTACCTGCAATCATTATGGGTCGATGCTCAGTATGGAGGGGGATCTTGATGGGGCGGCACAAATCCTGCAGCGCGGTTCCGATATTGCGGAAACCCACGGGTATACGTGGATCACTGCAAGTATTTTGAGCAACCTCGCCGTACTGGCTTATTTTCGGCAGGACTATCGAACCGCAATTGATCTGTTCCTGAAAAGTAATGAAAAATCCGCCCAGTATGGGGATATACATCGTTCACCTTCCGTGAATCATAACAATCTGGCAGAATGTTACGCCATGCTGGGGCAATTGGAAAAAGCCAGCGAACATCTGAATTCTGCCCTGTATCACTTCAACGAATGCGGAAATGTAGTTTTTCTGCCATATGTCTATAACACGCTGGCGATAATTCATTTGCAATCTAACAAATATCCTGAAGCGCGGAAGGCTCTGGATGACGGGATTCGAAACGCGGTTGAATACCAAATGCATAATGTGCTCAACAATTTACTGATTGATTATGCAAAATACTTCCTGCTGACTGGAAATCTGAAGCAGGCTACCCGGATCGTTCGTTACGTAATCCAGTCGCCTGATACTATTAAGGAAGGTCGGGATAAAGCTGACAGTTTGTTCGAAGAATTTGGAGATGATCTTCGCAGAGAAGCCGGGTTACTCGCCGGAAGTGCCCTTACAAGGCAGGAAATATTGGATGGTATAAAAACCTAGTGAGGCGCAATTTACAACCCGACAACGTTGTATCTACAACCGTATTTCGCAAACGATACAAATTTCGACATCCGAATGTAGCACCATAAATGCCCCACTGAATATACTAGAAAATTATCATAAATATTGACAAATCCTCTACAGCCTGCTACAATGTCGCCCGATTGATAAAAACGCCAGCAATGGCTTAATTTGTAGGAGTAAACGAATGTCGCAGCTTGAGATTAAGGATTTGCATGTAAGTATCGAGGATAAGGAAATCCTCAAGGGTCTTTCATTGACCATTAAACAGGGTGAAATTCACGCCATTATGGGACCGAACGGGACGGGCAAGTCTACATTGGCATATACGTTGATGGGGCACCCCAATTACACCGTCACCAGTGGGGAAGTGCTGTTGGACGGCGAAAACGTCCTCGAAATGGAACCCGATGAACGCTCGCGCGCGGGTATTTTTCTCGCATTTCAATACCCGGTTGCCATCCCCGGTGTGACCGTGGCGAACTTCCTGCGCTCGGCGATCAATTCGCGCCGCCGCGCCGACAACCCCGAAGACAAAGGCATGCCCATCCCTGAATTCCGCAAGCTATTAAAGGAAAAGATGGACACGCTCAAGATGGATCACGCCTTTGCCGGACGTTACCTCAACGACGGTTTTTCTGGCGGCGAGAAGAAACGCGCCGAAATTTTGCAAATGGCAACGCTCAAACCACGATTCGCTATCTTGGATGAAACAGACTCCGGCTTGGATATTGATGCGCTGCGCATCGTCTCGGAAGGCGTCAACGCTCTTTCCGGTCCCGAACTTGGTGTGCTGGTCATCACGCATTATCAACGCCTGTTGAACTACATCAAACCGCAGTTCGTGCACGTCATGATGGGTGGTCGCATCGTCGAATCCGGCGGACCCGACCTCGCCCTGCACCTCGAAGAACAAGGCTACGACTGGCTGCGCGAAAAGACTGCCGAGGAAACGGCTTAAACACAAAGAACACTACGGACACAAAGGTTTTAATTTTTTCCCTTCGTGTACTTTGTGACCTTTGTGGTGAAAGAGGTTTATTATGTCTGAAGATGCAAAAATATTAGAAGAAATTGGCGAGTACAAGTACGGTTTTCACGACCGCGACGATAACTACTCCTTTAAGTCTGAAAAAGGTTTGAGCCGTGAAGTGGTTGAAAACATTTCGCGCATGAAGGGCGAGCCGCAGTGGATGCTCGACTTCCGCCTGAAGGCGCTCGATCACTTCCTCAAACGCCCCATGCCGAATTGGGGACCTGAACTGCAATCGCTTGACCTCGACAATATTTATTACTACGTCAAGCCGACCGAAAAAAGCGAAAAATCATGGGACGATGTCCCTGATGACATCAAGCGCACCTTCGACAAATTGGGTGTGCCCGAAGCCGAACAGAAGTTTTTGGCGGGCTTGGGCGCGCAATATGAATCGGAGATGGTCTATCACTCCATTCAGAAGCACCTCGAAGAGCAAGGCGTGATCTTCCTCTCCATCGAAGATGGTCTGCGCCAGCACCCCGATCTCTTCCGCGAATATTTTGGCACGGTTGTTCCAATTGAAGATAACAAATTCGCTGCACTCAACTCTGCGGTTTGGTCTGGCGGTTCATTTGTATATGTGCCCAAAGGCGTGCATGTTGATCTGCCTTTGCAGGCGTACTTCCGCCTCAACACCGCCAACGTCGGTCAGTTCGAACGTACCCTCATCATTGTAGATGAAGGCGCTTCGGTCCACTACGTGGAAGGCTGTACCGCGCCGCAATACACCACCGACTCATTCCACTCCGGCGTGATCGAGATCATCGTCAAGAAGGGCGCGCGTTCGCGCTACTCGACCATTCAAAACTGGTCGACCAATGTTTACAACCTCGTGACCCAACGCGCCAAAGTCTTCGAGAACGGCACCCACGAATGGGTGGATGCCAACATCGGCTCGAAGGTTACGATGAAGTATCCTTCCTGCTACTTGATGGAACCCGGCGCTCACGGCGAAATGCTTTCCATGGCGTTCGCCAACGTCGGTCAGATTCAAGATGCTGGTTCCAAGATGGTTCACTTCGCGCCCAACACCACCAGCAAGATCACATCCAAGTCCATTTCCAAGAGCGGCGGACGCGCCTCCTATCGCGGCTTGCTCAAGGTTTACAAAGGCGCCAAGGGTGTCAAGTCCAACGTGGTTTGTGATGCGCTCCTGCTCGACCCGCAATCCCGCTCCGACACCTATCCCTACATCGAGATCGACGAAGACGATGTGACCATCGGTCACGAAGCCTCGGTCAGCAAAGTGGGCGAGGAGCAACTCTTCTATCTCATGTCACGCGGTCTTAGCGAAGAAGAAGCCACCACCATGGTCGTCTCCGGCTTCATCGAACCGCTCGTCAAAGAACTGCCCATGGAATACGCGGTCGAAATGAATCGCTTGATCGCACTTCAAATGGAAGGATCAATCGGCTAACATGCAAGAGAAACCAAAAGTTACTGTATCACGAGGACGACGCGCCGACACTGCCGCGAAAGAGTTTAACTTTACGCAGGCAGATGTTCCCTCCGCGAACGGACTCGCTTCATTCCGCGCCGGGGCTTGGGATTCCTTCCAGAAGCTTTCCCTCCCCGTCGCCACCGACGAAGCCTGGCGCCGCACCGATCTGCGTCTGCTTCCCGCTTCTGATTTCAAACTCCCCAAAGCGGGCGCGTTTGAAGATTTGCCCGTTGTGCCCGACCAATTGCTCAAGCCATTAACCGGCGACCAACACGGCGGACAGATCACTCTGCTACCCGGCGGCTCCAAAGTGGACTTGGATGAAACCCTCGCCAAAAAAGGCGTAGTCTTCACCGATTTTCGCACTGCCGAAAAGAATCATTCTGACCTGCTCAAAAAACTGGTCGGTCAGATCGTCAAGCCGGAAGATGGCAAATTTGCAGCACTGGCTTCGGCTCTTTCTGAAAATGGCGTTTTGCTTTACGTGCCCAAAGGTGTCCAAGTCGAAGCTCCGTTGCACTCTGTGCTGTGGGGACCTGGTGCCGACCTCGCGCACTTTTCACACCTCGTTGTGTATGTTGAAGATGGCGCTTCGGTGACCTACGTTCATGAAGCGGCGTCACCGGATGAAACCGGTCATGCCATGCATGCTGGCGTGGTGGAAATCTACGTTGGCAAAGATGCTAACCTGCGCTTTGTCGAATTGCAATCCTGGGGTCGCCATGTGTGGAACTTCTCGCATGAACGTGCTCGCGTAGAACGCGGCGGCAACCTCGACTGGATTTTCGGTGCCGTGGGCTCACGCCTGACCAAGAACTTCTCAGATCTGGATCTGGCTGGCGAAGGTGCTCAGGGACGCATGTCAGGCTTCTACTTTACAGATGGAACCCAGCATCTTGACCACGATACCCAGCAGAATCATCTCGCCCCACACTGCACCAGTGACCTTCTATTTAAAGGTGCATTAAAAGGAAAGAGCCGTTCTGTCTGGCAGGGCATGATCTACGTCGCCCCCGGTGCTCAGAAGACCGATGGCTACCAAGCCAACCGCAACCTTGTCCTCGACGACCAGGCACGCGCCGACTCGATCCCCGGCTTGGAAATTCTCGCCGACGATGTGCGCTGTACACATGGCGCAACCGTTGGTAAACTTGAGCAGGAACCCCTGTTTTACCTCAAATCTCGCGGTATTCCCCAAAAGGAAGCCGAGCAGTTGGTGGTGGAAGGTTTCTTCGACCCCATCATGCAGCGCATTCCGTTCGAAGGGGTGCGTGAGCGCTTCCAGCAGGCGATCCAGATCAAGTTAACAGCGTAAGTGTTCGCTCTTGCTGGGGCTTTGCCCCAGCAAGAGTGTTGTCAGAATAAGAAAATGCTTGAAGTGTTGAATCAGGCATCCCGTACGAGTGAGGCGTGGGGCGTCTCAATTTTGTTCGCAGGAAGTGGATCATGGCAGTTAAGTCAAAAATCAAACCGAAGTCAAAAGTAAATGTGGCCACAAAAGTGAAAACAACAGCAAAAAAAGGGGCGGCTAGTGCAGGTACAGTTCGAAAGGCGATCTCAAAACCAAAGCCCAAAGTTAACGCAGTTGCGAAGAAAGCCAAGTCGGCTGTTACAGCGGTTCGGCGCAAACCTGCGACCGCTGAAAAGCCGGTGGAAGTGACTCGTACGATTAACCTATCGAGCCAGATCCGCCAGCCTGTTAAGCCGGTGTTAAGAAAAGCTTCTCTTGCTGAAAGCAATACCAGCCTCTTCAACTTTATGAAAGCTCCGCGGGCTGAGTATGCCTTTGAAGTGGGCGATACGGTAGAGGTTTTTTGCGACCATGAATTAAGTCGCGAACGTGTGCGCGGATGGATCAAAGGCATTGTGGTGCAGGTGGATAATAAAATGGTGGCGGTTCAGTTCCGCTCGAATGTCTTTCTCACAGATGGATGGATGGTGCCAGACCGCATCCTTTGGTATCCTTTGAATTCTGAGCATATCCGTCCGGCGAACAGTGGTGGCGGCAAGAAGCCGGTATTGAAGAAAGATATTATTCCAGATTATTAGGCAGATAAAAGTAAACAGGTACACAAGTTGACAAGTGTACCTGTTTACTTCTGTGTCTGTTATTTCCCATGACACTTAATATAGAAAAAATTCGCAAAGATTTTCCGATCCTCAACCGTGAAACTGCCAATGGCAAGCGCGTGATCTATCTTGATTCTACGGCGACATCGCAGAAGCCCTTGCAGGTGATCGAGGCGATGGATGATTATTATCGCCACTCAAATGCCAATATCCATCGTGGTGTGCATACACTTGCAGAGGAAGCTACTTCACTCTATGAAGGCGCGCGTGAACGTATTGCCAAGTTCATTAATGCGGCTCATTCGCGTGAAGTGATTTATACCCGCAACACCACCGAGTCGATCAACCTTGTGGCGTACTCATGGGTACGCGCGAACTTGAAGGTTGGCGACCTCGTCCTTCTGACCGAAATGGAGCATCACAGCAATCTTGTGCCGTGGCACATGCTTCAAGCGGAGCGCGGCATTGAGTTGGATTTCATTCCTGTGACCGAAGATGGCTTGCTGGATTTGGATGTTTATAAGTCGCTTCTTAACCGGACCCCGAAGCTGGTCTCGTTTACGCACATGTCCAACGTTTTGGGCACGATCAACCCGGCGGCAGAGATCATCCGTTTGGCTCATGCAGCAGGGGCAATTGTCCTGGTGGACGGGGCACAATCAGTTCCGCACCTATCAGTGGATGTGCAAGCCCTCGACGCAGATTTTTACGCTTTCTCTGCACATAAGATGTGTGGTCCGACTGGCATTGGAATTTTATACGGCAAATCCGCTTTGCTTGAATCCATGCCGCCTTTCCTTGGCGGCGGCGACATGATCAAGGAAGTGAAATTGCGTTCCTTTCGGGCAAATACACTGCCGCATAAGTTTGAGGCGGGTACGCCTGCCATCGCTGAAGCGATCGGTCTTGGTGCGGCTGTTGATTACCTGACGAAGATCGGCATGAATGATATAGCTGCACACGAGCATGAGATCACCGAATACGCGCTTGACCGCCTTGAAGAGATCCCCGGTGTGAAGTTGTTCGGTCCCTCGGCGGATAAAAAGGGTGGCGTGGCAGCTTTCACGCTCGAAGGTGTGCATCCGCATGATGTGGCGCAGATCTTAGACCAGGACGGAATTGCCGTCCGCGCCGGGCATCACTGTGCCCAGCCTTTGCATGAAAAATTTGGCATTCCTGCTACCAGCCGCGCTTCTTTCTATTTATATAGCACGAAGGAAGAAGTGGATTTGCTGGTAAAGGGACTGTATAAAGTAAAAGAAATGTTTGGGTAATTGTAGGGGCGAGGTTTCCTCGCCCTGATCGCAGTTTGCATAAAATTGGGCAGGGAGACCCTGCCCCTACGGGAATTACTATGGACGATCTCTATCGTGAAGTAATCATTGAGCACTATAAAAATCCATCGTACCGCGGAAAGTTAGATCCGCACGATATTTCGTTTGCGGACAATAATCCTCTCTGCGGCGATCATATCCAAATAGACTTGCGCGTAGACAGCAATGGCATTGTCACCGAGGCGATGTTCGATGGGCATGGTTGTGCCATTTCTCAAGCCTCTGCCGACTTGCTAATGGAGACCATCATCGGCAAGCCATTGGAAGAAGTGAAGAAACTCAACAAGCAGGATATCCTCGATATGCTTGGCATTGACCTGGGACCTGTCCGCTTGAAATGTGCTTTGCTTTCGCTCAAGGTGTTGAAGGCGGGAGTGTACGGGTTGGGTGAAGCTGGGGATGATCTGGTGGAGTAAGTAGGTAAAAAGTAAAAAAGGAAACACGTATACAAGTAGGCATCCTATTTACCTGTGTACCTGTACACAAAACTCATGTTCAATTACACAACCTTCGATGAATCAAAAGCTGAATTTGTAGAGATCGCGCCTGCATCTGAATTGCCAAATGGTGAGCGTCTTTTTGTCGACCTGGGAGATAAGCCCGTGGTGATATTTAATATTGCCGGTCAGTTCTTTGCCATTGGCGATGTCTGCACCCATGATGATGGTCCGCTCGGGGATGGGATGCTGGAAAGCTTCAATATTGTCTGCCCGCGGCATGGAGCCGAGTTTGACATCCGCACAGGGCAGGCAGTGCAAATGCCCGCCGTGGTGGATATCCCTGCTTACCCGGTGGTGGTGCGTGATGGTACCTTGTTCGTCGGAATTCCAAAGCAATAAGTTGAATAACCCCTGTTCAAACAGGGGTTATTTTATTGTAATGAAGTTCCGGTTTAAGGGTGGTACTATTTGGAAAGGATAACTCATGACCAAGATTCTCATTGTTGAAGATGTATTCGATAATTTTGAACTTGCCCGCAAGATATTGATTTCGCACGGATATGAGGTCATTCATGCTGAGACTGCCGAAAGTGGATTTCAAACCGCGTTTCAAACCCGCCCCGATCTGATCCTGCTGGACTTGGGCTTGCCCGACCATGACGGTTTGACCCTGGCAAGCTGGTTGCGCGCCGACCCCTCCTTTCGAACGTTGCCCATCATTGCCTTTACCGCCTGGCCTCTTGAAACTGCCAAACAAATGGCAGAGAGTTATGGCTGCAACGGATTTGTTTCCAAGCCGATCGTAAAGGTGAAGGAATTCCTTGCTCAGATCGATTCGTACCTTATTAAGTGATCTTGATGTCAGCCTATTTTGATTCGAGTTCAACCATTCATTTGATCCCTGCCAGTCAGTTTAGCATCGGCGATCTCACAGAGATCTATAACCGAACGCGTGTGGACTATATGATTCCCATGCCGATGAATGCGGACCGCCTTTTAGAATACATCCTAATGTATGATGTCGACCTGAATCGTTCCTTGGTGGCGGTGGATGGTGATATCATGCGCGGGGTTGCCATGCTTGGCGTCCGTGCCGGGCGTACGTGGATCACGCGCCTGGGTGTGATCCCATCCACACGCCGCTCCGGAGTCGGAGAGACATTAATGCAGGGGTTGTTGGCGCAGTCTGCTCAATTGGGGATCGAATTCAATATGTTGGAAGTCATCAAGAACAACAACCCAGCGCATCAATTGTTCTTGAAACTTGGGTTTTACGAGGTGGGGGAGTTGTTAATCCTGCGCCGTCCGCCCTCCCATCAAATGCCCGAACCTGTTGTGGCGGATGCTCGCCGCTTGGAACGCTATGAAGCCCTTGATCTGATTGGGTACGACCGCGGCACCCAACCATGGACCAATCAATCCGAATCCATGAGCCATGCAGGCGAACTCTCTGGGTTATACGTCACCCTGCCCGATGGTAGTCATGGTTGGCTGGCGTATCAGCGCCAGAAATTTACCTTGACACGTTTTATTTATAAAACGGAAGCAGGCGACCCGGCAAAACTGGCATATGCATTTCTTTCTCATTTGCATCATCAATATCCGCGGCTTGATACGCACATCGAGAACATTCAAGTAAATGACCCGCACTTGCCGGGCTTTATCAAAATGGGTTATGTTGAATCCTTTCGACGTATTGAGATGTGGCGTGGAACCCCGCCCGCTTCCTTGATCTCTCAGAAATAAACATGGGCTTCCAAACTGGAAGCCCATTCTTTTTACCACTCTCCGGCATAGCGGATCTTATACGGTTTGCTCATGCGTTCGATATGCCAGCGCCGCAGTTCCACCAATTGACGAATGTGCAGGTTGTCATGCGCCACCCACGAAGCGAACATATCACCTGCACGCATCGCGCCCCATTTAGACTTGTACGTAATATTCCAATCTGCATTCTTCAAGGATTTGAGCCACGCCAACGACTTCGTCCGCTCGCGGAAGAACTTCGCCTTCATCTTCCCAAAATCCTGCTCATTGTATTTTCGTAATTTCACCCACGCCTGCGGAGCAATGGGATGCCACGGTTCATGTTGACGATGCAAAATAAAATCCAAATGCTCGCGGAAGTCTTCGCGCTCTTCATCATACAGGTGACATGTCACTTCGAGGATCGACCATGTTCCTTTGGATGGCTTCATCCGCGCCTCTTCCGCACCGACGCCTGACAGCAAAACTTTGAGCGTTTCTGTGCTGTGAGTGAGTTCTCGGTAGAGGGCTTTATATTCCATATTACTCAAATCTTCCCACGATCCTCAAAATATCAAACCCTTCTGCAAATGGACGTTCCGCCAGCGCGCCATGACGTACCATAATGGAGCGGGTCAGTTCGGCGTTGAAGTAGTAACGGTCTTGGTAGGTGGCATATTGTGCTAAAGCTTCAATTTTTTTGTTCACATTTTCTTCGGTCACTTCGACAAGAAAATTTGGGAAGAATCCATACGAAGAACGAACCACGTCAAAGCCCAATACAGTGATGCCACGAAAGGCACGCAGGGCTTCATCCGTCATCGTGTTGTGATCTTGATGCACATCCTGTTTCGAGTGGGTGAAGATCAGATCGGGTTTGAACTCTTTGCGTAGTTTGAGGAAGTATTCGAGAATGTCCTGCCGTGCATCTGGGAAGACGCGGGTTTCGAATGGACCGAAAACAACCTTTCCCTCAGGAACTCCCAGCACTTTCATCGACTCAAGATGTTCGTTCTTGACCTTTTTCAAGTCTGGGTTCTTTTGATTGTCTGAGAGGGTAACGCACAGAATTTCTGTCTTATTGACGATGTTGTGAATCAAAGCACCGCACCCGATCTCGATATCATCTGGGTGTGCGCCAAGGAAGAGGACTCGTTTGCCGAAGAAGTTCATAAATGTAGACGATGGACTATGGACGATAGACCACGGACGCTTTTCCATCGTCCACGGTTTATCGTCTGTGGTCTAGTTATTTTGTTGCCAGAATGCCGCCGACAACCTTGGTCATCACCAATTTGCCGTCGCGTTCGAGCCAGCGTGTAGCCACAGCTTCGATCTTGCCGATCAAGGCTTCGTATTCTTCTGGTCCGTTAAACATTGAAGTCCATAATCTGCGGTCTTCGCCCAGTGAGGCGCGGACGTAGTCAATGAACGGTTTGACTTCGGGGAAGGTGAGGTGATTCTCGAACTTGTGCAGTTCGGTCTTGGCAAAGATGCCGTCGATGGTGTTGAAGATGTCACCCTTGAAGCGGGAGGAGCCGGGCATGGGCGGAATGGTCGCGTTGGTGGCTTCTTTGATGATGTCGTAGAACATCTGCTTGTTTTCAGGCAATGGACCGGAAACAAAGAGCCGTCCGCCGGGCTTGAGGACACGGTGCGCCTCACCAAATGTAAATTTCAGGTCTGAGGCGTAGTAGATCGCGAAAGCGCTGGTGCAGAGGTCGAAGGTATTATCTTCGAACTTGAACTTCTCGTTGAAATCCAAAAACTGGAAGTCAATTTTTGAGCCGCGTTCTTTGTTTTTAGCACGGGCTTTGTCGAGCAATTCTTCAGAGAAGTCACCGCCGGTGATCTTGGCTTGACCCTTGGTGTAGTCGTCGAAGAGGAAGCTGAGCTTGCCTGCGCCACAGCCTACATCGAGGATGCTCATGTCTGCTTGAGGTTTAAGAAGGTCATTGGTCCACACATCGATATTGGCGGAGCCGTATTTTTCGTGAATGTCAATTCGCATTAAAAGGTCTTTGCTGGGTTCCTGATAGTCAATTTTCATAATAGTCTCCTTGAATTGGTAATTCGATTATACCAAAATTCATTCGCTGAATTTTGAAATGCTTATTTGCGATTAATCCTGGAATAAGTCATGTTAAAATGCTTTGCAATTGGAGTATACATGGCAAACAAGATTCAAGCAGTAAAAGGCACACGAGAATTTTACCCAGAGCAAATGGCGCTGCGAAACTTTATCTACGATAAGGTTCGTTCGGCTGCGCAGGCTTTTGGTTACCAGGAATGGGATGCGCCCTTCATCGAGACTATTGATCTGTATGCGGCGAAATCGGGGGAGGAGTTGGTCAAGAAGCAATCTTTTACCTTTGAAGATCGCGGCGGCGACTTTGTGACATTGCGCCCCGAACTCACTCCGTCGTTGGCGCGGATGATCGCAGCGAAACAAGGTGAGCTAACCTTCCCTGTGCGCTGGTGGTCCTTCGGTCCGTTTTGGCGTTATGAGCAGCCGCAAAAGGGACGCACCCGCGAGTTCTTTCAATGGAACGTGGATATGCTGGGAGTCAACTCCCCAGAAGCGGATGCGGAGCTGATCGCGGTTGGGGCGACATTCTTGCGCTCGGTCGGACTCAGCCCGGAGCGGGCTCTGATCTATGTGAATAATCGTCGCCTGATGGATTCTGAATTCGATGCCTTGGGCATTCCTTCTGAGAAGCGCCTTGATGTTTCGAATTTGGTAGATCGCCGCACCAAGATGGAACCTGCCAAATGGGATGCGAACGCCATGGAGATGGGATTGAATCAAACCCAGTTGGATGGTTTGAAGGATATTCTTGGTAATTTTGACCTGTGGAAAAAGAGTGACGAATTGACCCGCCTCTTTGCTGCATTGGAAGCCTTGGGTGTGAAGGATTATGTCAAATTTGACCCGAACATCATGCGCGGACTGCTGTATTACACTGGCACTGTCTTCGAAGCCTTCGATGTGACCGGTGCACTGAAACGCGCCATCTTCGGTGGTGGGCGTTACGATAATTTGCTTGCCGATGTAGGCGGACAACCGCTCTCCGGTGTGGGCTTTGCAATGGGAGACGTGGTCATCGGCATCATTTTACAAGAGGCTGGGCTATTGCCTGAATACCAGCCAAGCCCGGCGCAGGTGTTGGTAACTGTTTTTGATGAAAAGCTGTGGATGCCTTCTTTTGCACTCGCGGCAGAATTACGAGGCGCGGGCTTGAATGTGATGGTCTCTCCCGAGCCGACCAAGTTGCCCAAGCAGTTCAAATTTGCAGACAAGATGAAGATGAAGATCGCGCTGGTCTTGGGTCCTGATGAAGTAGAAAAAGGCTTGGTCGTTATCAAAAACCTTGTAAGTGGCGAGCAGGTTCAGGTTAAGAAAGAGGCGTTGGTTGAGTCTGTTTTGGGAATCTTGAGAAATGCCTGAAATTCACCCTGTCACAATCGGAAATTGGGAAGATTTGATCGCTCTGAAAGTACGCGACGACCAGAAACATTTTGTCGCGTCGAATTTGTATTCCATCGCTGAAGCTCAATTTGGGGAAGACATTCCCGGTGAGGGGCACTGGGATATGTTCCCGTACGGGATTTATGATGAGGGCAAGCCGGTTGGCTTTTTGATGATTGCTTATAACTATGGCTTTGCACGGTTTCAGGGATTTATCCAACGCTTGATGGTGGACGAGAGCGTTCAGGGGAAAGGCTACGGCAAATTTGGCATGAATTGGATCCTTGAGAAGTATCGTGCAGATGAGCGGGTACAGGCTGTGGCGATCAGTTATGAACCAGATAACGATGTGGCGCGCAAGTTATACGCGAGTTTGGGCTTTCATGAGACCGGCGAGATCGTGGATGGGGAAGCTCTGGCGCTCTTGAAACTGCGTTGATTTGTGGTAAAATTTTGCCCGCTTCTCCAATAGAAAATGGATGTAGGCATATGGAGCCTGTAGCTCAACGGCA
>JAFLCF010000008.1 GCA_017303735.1 Anaerolineae bacterium | reverse complement strand
AGAGATCGATGAATTAAGTGAAGAAAGAGAAAAGAAGAAAGAAGAAGTTGCTGAAGCGGAGAAAACCTTTGGTGAGGCACAGAACGTTTTAGCCGAGTCTGAATCGGGTGCGCCGAACTTGCAGGATGCCGAAAGCAAACTCTTTGAATTGCGTGAAGATGAAAACCGCGTGCGCGATGAAGCCGGGGCGGCACGTCAGCGGGTGGATGTGTTGGCAACTCTGCGTAACCGCCGCGCAGAGTATGAACGTCAACGCGAAGAGATAAGCCAGAATATTGTGCGCCATAAATCATTGGAACGTGCTTTCGGTAAAGATGGCGTTCCAGCCTTGCTGATTGAACAGGCGCTTCCGCAAATTCAACAAAAAGCCAACGACATTCTCGAACGCCTGAGCGATGGTACGATGATGATCCAATTCGTCACACAGGCAGAATATCGCGATAAAAAACGTGATGACTTGAAAGAGACCCTCGATATTCACATCAGCGACTCTTCGGGCATGCGTGATTATGAAATGTATTCTGGTGGTGAAGCCTTCCGCGTCAACTTTGCGATTCGGTTGGCGCTGTCCGAAATCCTTGCCCAGCGTAAAGGCGCGCGTTTGCAGACGCTTGTCATTGATGAAGGCTTCGGCTCGCAAGATGCGTTGGGACGTCAGCGTTTGGTGGAAGCCATCAATGCTGTGAAAAATGATTTCTCAAAGATCTTTATCATCACTCATCTCGATGAACTCAAAGATGCCTTCCCAAATCGCATTGAGATCGAAAAGACCGAGCGGGGGAGTTCGGTACGGGTGGTATAAGGTCAGAGATTAGTAATTGGTAAATGGTAAATACCAATCTCTAATTACCAATTACTATTTACCAATGTTCTACTTCATCCTCTCCACCATCCTTTTCCTCCTCGCCCTCATCATCATCTACTGGATTCACAACCAATATCATCTCGATATCGTCGTCACACCGGTGCCTGCGCCCATGTCCGCGCCGAAGGTTTCGGTGTGTATCCCGGCTCGCAACGAAGAGACCAACATTCGGCGTTGTGTTGAAGCGGCTCTTCGTCAAGATTACCCAAATTTTGAAATCATCGTTTTGGATGATCGCTCCACCGATTCCACTCTGTCTCTATTGAAAGAGATCGCATCCCGCGACTCTCGTCTCATCCCAATTAGCGGCTCAGACTTACCCGAAGGCTGGGCAGGCAAACCCCATGCTTTGCATCAAGCCTCAGCTGTGGCAAAAGGCGAGTGGCTCTGCTTTGTGGACGCCGATACCTTCCTCGCACCGAACGCGCTTTCGGCGGTGTATGCCAAAGCGACAGAGACACAAGCGGACTTGTTCACTGTGATGACCAAGCAAATCCTCGGCTCCTTCTGGGAGCGGACAGTGATGCCATTGGTGATGACCGCGCTCTCGGTGGGATTTTCACCACGCAAGGTCAATGACCCAGCGCGCCGTGATGCTGTGGCAAATGGACAGTTCATTTTTATCAAACGCAGCATCTATGATTTGATCGGCGGGCATGAACGAATCAAAGATCAAATTGTGGAAGACAAAGCCCTCTCTGAAAGTGTGAAGTGGAATGGTCACCGTTTGGTGGTGGCAGATGGCATGCAAGTTGTCAGTACGCGCATGTATACATCGCTCGAAACCATGTGGGAGGGTTGGACAAAAAATATTTATCTTGGCTTGAGAGACCATCCCTATCTTTTGTTGTTGGGCGCATTCGGGGCATCGCTGGCATTGTTTGCTGCTTTGTTGTTACCCCTCTGGCCCCTGCTTGGGTTGATCTGGTATTTCAACGGTGGCGGGTGGATGGCGGTGGGTGTGTTTATACAGGCTTTGTCGGTGTGGGGATATTTGATCTATTACCGTGTGCGCATCGCCCAGCTGATGGAAATTTCTCCCTGGTATGGGGTGACTACTCCACTAGGGGCGGGGGTTTTTGCCGCGATGATGCTTACTTCTGCCTGGAAAGTATTGACCGGGCAAGGGGTTACCTGGCGTGGAAGGAAATATCACTCAAAGTAGTGACATTTGTCCTCTTGATGAAATCAGGTCAAGTTTGTTATATTACGTAATCTCACGTTAAATATAACAAAATGTAACAAATGACTTCAAACTCCTTAGACCGTGAAAATCAAATTTTAGAATACCTTCAAGACAATGGCAGTGCTTCCATCCTGCAATTGGCTGAGATGTTTGGCGTGTCCAATATGACCATCCATCGTGATTTGCATAAATTAGCAAATGCGGGGAAGATCATTAAGAAGCATGGTGGTGCCACGTTACCAAAATCTGGTGCTAACAAGATGTCGGACGAATCATCCAGCTGTGCGATGTGCGGCAAGAGCATCTCTCCACGCACTTTGTTTATTGTTAAATTGGATGATGGCGAAGAACTGCGGGCTTGCTGCGCTCATTGTGGTTTGATGCTGCAAAGCCGTTCTCAAAATGTCTGGCAATCTATGACGATGGATTATTTATATGGTCACATGATCAGTGCCGGGCAGGCTTTTTATTTGGTAGGGAGCACGGTCAGCATTTGCTGTGTTCCGAGCATTCTGGCATTTGGCGCAAAAGCCGATGCAGAGAATTTCCAAAAAGGGTTTGGTGGTCATTTGCTTGGCATGGATGAGACCATTCAACATATGCGTGGGATGATGCACATGCACTCAAACATGTGATTCAGAAAAAAAATAAGATACGAGGATAAGAGAATGAAAAAGATTTTTGCTTTTGTGTTAGCCGGTGCGCTTTTGTTGAGCGCTTGTGGCGGTGGGATGTCGGGTGGGGAACACGAAGATGGGGAAGGCGTGGAGGCTCATGACTATTGGGCTCGCGCCGCAATGGCGGGTGGGAACAGCGCCGCTTATATGCTGCTTCACAACCACGGTGCCGAAGCCGATGCTCTGATCAGCGCCAGCTCGGATGTGGCGGAAGCTGTGGAACTGCACTTGAGCCAGATGAACGCCGACGGCACCATGGAAATGATCCAACAGGAAAAGATCGACCTGCCTGCCGATGGTGAAGTGGAATTGAAACCGGGCAGCTACCATGTCATGTTGATCGGGCTCAAGCAGGATCTGATGGCTGGCAGTGAGATCACCATTACCCTAACCTTTGAACATGCCGGTGAAATTACGCTCACCGTCCCTGTGAAAGACGCTGCTGATATGGGCGGCGAAAGCATGGATGGTCACAACATGCCGTAGACTGTAGTAATACTGCGCATCGCCATGCGCATTCTCTTTGCCCCGTCAGACAAGGTCTGGCGGGGTTTTTTGTTTGGATGAAGGGGAAAGGTTTGCAGCGATGGGGCAACTTTCCCGTAGTGGGGAGGCGGTTTTGATGTCATGATGAAATCAGGATAAAGATTAATTTGTAAATTCGGATAAAAATGGTACGATTTAGGTGTATTCTTAATAATGGTCGTTGTCATTGCCTGGTATGAGGATTGTCACTGACTGCTGGTTTTGTAACTAAAGTCACAAGATATTTTGATGAGTTTCGGTATATTTTAGGCAAGTCATTAATGCGAGGTTAATCCATGTCTAAACTTCCTATCATTGCCATTGGTGTTGCGATCCTTGCGCTGGGATATTTTGCGCTGGTGTCGGATGCCGCTGCGTACGGGGGAAGCGCGCCAGAGACGTGTGCGAACTGCCATGCAATGGACTCGCAGTATGAAAACTGGGCGCATGGGGGGCATGCTCAGGTGGCGAAATGTACAGACTGTCATTTGCCTCACGATAACTTTGTTTCGTATTACATGGAGAAAGGACGCCAGGGCGCGAAGGATACCTATGCCTTTGTGACGGGGAATATTCCGGTGGCGATCCGTGCTGAGGAAAAGACGAAAGAGATCGTTCAGGAGAATTGCATTCATTGCCACGAAAGTACTGTGGACGCCATGCTGGCAGGCGAACAACCTTTGGATCGCTATTGTTGGGAGTGTCATCGTAGCGTTGCGCATGGCGAACGCGGCATTACGGGCGCTCCGTATCAAGATTCTGTAATTTATCCGACGAAGTAAGGAGAATGCAAATGAAAAACTATACAACTTTAATTCTTGCTGGGTTGGTGATCGTGCTCGCTGCGGTGTTGATCGGTGTGATGGTCTACATTCAGAATCAGCCCGCTGAAGTGCGTTCCATTCAGCCTTTGGTGGAGATCGCACCGATGGAACCAGACTCTGCCAAGTGGGGCATTAATTATCCCAATCAATATCATTCTTTGTTGAAGACCGAAACCAATAATATTGATACCACCTATGCGGGCTCTTCGCAGTTCTCATGGTTGGAACGCGACCCGCGCCAGGTGATTTTGTTTGGTGGGTATCCGTTTAGCAAAGATTACAACGATGACCGTGGACATGCCAATGCGTTGGAGGATGTCCGTGCGACCAAGCGTTTGAACCTGAACGATGAAGATCCAAAACACACACCTGCCACATGCTATTCCTGCAAATCATCTGATAACCCCGGCTTGTGGGCTGAGCTAGGTATGGAAGCCTACGATGCCATGTCATTCAATGAGATGACTCCGAACATCAACAACTCCATTGGTTGTTCGAACTGCCACGAAGCAGGGACGATGCGCTTGATAGCGACCAACCCGGCATTGATCGAAGCCCTCGAACGCCAGGGCAAGGATTGGGAGACTTATTCTCGCCAGGAGATGCGCTCCCTCGTCTGTGCCAACTGCCATGTTGAATATTATTTCAAGGGCGATGGCAAGTATTTGACCTTCCCGTGGGATAACGGCACCAAGGTCGAAGAGATCATCTCCTACTATGAAGAAGCTGGCTTCAAAGATTGGGTATACCCCGAAACAGATAGCCCCATGCTGAAAGCACAGCACCCCGAATATGAGTTCTTCACGGCGGGCAGCACCCACTACGAAGCGGGCGTCTCCTGTGCAGATTGCCACATGCCGTATGTGCGTGATGGAGCCGAAAAATACTCATCGCATGATGTTCATAGTCCATTGCTCAACCCTGAACAAGCCTGTGGACAGTGCCATACTGATACTGAATATGTGACCGAACGCGTTGCGATCATTCAACAACAGGTGGCTAAGACGAAGATCACTGCCGAAGATGCCATCATCGATGCGATGACTGCCATCAAGGCGGCGGTTGCGGCGGGAAATGCAGACCCGGCTCTGCTCGATGAAGCCAAGAAGTTACACCGCGAAGCCCAATTTATGTGGGACTTCATCTCGGCGGAAAATTCGACCGGTTTCCACAACCCCGAATATGCGCTGGAAGTGCTCTCCAATTCCATAGACACAGCGCGGCGTGCCCAGATGCTTGCGGCTCAGTCCATCAATGACCCCGCCCTGCTGACGACTGGCACATATTACCAAACCAACCCGTAAAATCTTTTCAACATCAACGCCCTGCCAACCTGGCAGGGCGTTTTTATTTGGGAACATTTCTGGGATAATGTTCGTTCTATGGATAAGGAGTTTTACATGAAGAAAATTTTATTACTTGTTCTTTCACTTTTGCTGGTTGCTTGTTCTGCCTCTTCTGAATATGACCAGAACCTCAAGAAATG
Source organism: Anaerolineae bacterium (assembly GCA_017303735.1). Next base: position 44,480 of record JAFLCF010000008.1, on the reverse strand, counting down.
GCAGGAAGCAAATATTGACCATTATCGTTTTGACCTGTTCATTGGCTGTTTTTGTCCGTTCCGGAATGTTATGCCGTTGACGATCGAAGTGCAAAATGGGGAAGTGGTTTCGATCACCCAGGTAGATGGTGTGGTCGTCACTGCTGAAGACCCATCGTATGAATTGTTTACTTCTGCTGCCAGCATGGATGCTCTTTTTACCATGCTCGAAGCAGACTTAAATGGAGATGCAGACGAAGTCCTTGTCACCTACGACACCACCTATGGGTTCCCTACTTCGATCTCGGTGGATCAGATCAAAGAAGCAGTGGATGATGAGATCTTTTACCAAGTAGAGAACTTCGAAGTTCTTCAGTAAGAAAAAAATAAACATGACACACCCCGAAATTATGGTTTCGCGGGTGTGTTCGTCTTTAAAACCATTGGACGCTGATTCACGCAGAAAAACGCTGATCATTTGCTTTTATCAGCGTGAGTCAGCGTTTTTCTGCGTCCCCAAAATATGTTTGTTTTGTTAATTGGGCATGATCCACTGCTCAAAAATTTCTCTGTCCGCGATCTGGATGCGACGGTCTTCCATTTTGATCGCGCCGCTGCGTTCCAATTCCTTGATCGACCTCGCCACCACCTCACGCACGGTTCCCAACCGCGCCGCAAGTTGTTCCTGCGTCCAAGCCGCGGATTTATCTTGAGGCAGTTCTGTGTCGATCAGGCGTGCCAGCCGATGCGTGACCTGATAGAACGCCATCTCACTGACCATGCGCACCATTCCGCGCAGCATCTTCCCAAAATTGACCAATACCTTTTGGGCAAATGCAGGATGTTCCATGACCAGGGCATGTAGCTTGTTCTTGTCGATGATCCAAACGCGGCAGATCTCCAGCGCCTCTACATTGACCGGGCTGGTCCCTTCATCGAAAGCGGGCACTTCGGCGAAGGTGTCGCCTTCCTGCAAAATGCGGACGATATACTGCCGTCCTTGGGGCGAGAGGCGAAAGATCTTGGCGCTGCCTTGTTGAAGAATGAACAAACCCTCGCAGACATCTCCTTCCCAAAACAAAACATCCCCGCGCTGATATTCTGCCAGGCGGGTATGGGTTGCTATATCTTTCAACATCTCATCTGATACATCATCAAAATATTGATTCCCCCGTAAGGCTTCCATCTTTTGTTTCAAGCTGGATTCGATCGTTCTCATTCCAATTACACTTCGCCCAGGAGCACCTGATCGGGTCCACGGTCGATCTCCCAGGGGTAGGTAATGAAAGCATCAGTGATCGCCGCATAATAATCGGGGCGTGCACTACCAAAGAGATTGCGGTATGGATTGAAATGCAACACACAAGTTTCAGGGAATCCGCCTGCGGCTGAAACGCGATTCTTAACCGCTGTGATTGTGCGACCTGACCCCCAAACATCATCCACGATCAAGGTGGGGCGTCCACGCAGTTTGTCTTCTGATGGGAATTGAATGAACTCGGGCCACGCCATAAACGCAGACGATTGCTGGTTTTGAGTTTGCGCGGGGAAATCCACTGCGGCGGTGAGGATGTGGGTGATATCCATGGCTTCTGCCAACATGCCGCCGGGGATAATACCGCCGCGCGTGATCATGACCATGGCAGTAAATTCACGTTTGAATTGTGGGATCAAGTGATCGATCAACTTGTCCACTTCTTCCCAGGTGATGGCTTCTTGGCGGCGGGGTTCAGGTTTCATAAGTGTATTTTATCAAAAGAAGATGGAAAGACCCTAAAGGTTTGAAGAACCTTTAGGGTCTACTCAATTATCAGGATGCCAAAACCGCTGCGAGCGGAGCCGGAGCCGCAACCTGCGCCGGGACTCTTCCTTCCGCTGTGGCTTTTTCCACATCGCGCGCCCAAATGTAGAGGCAGGTGTGATATGCCGTGGTGGTGTACGAACTGAACACGCTTGAGATCATCACGAAAGTGAAGAAGATCACTGCACCGATCACGATGCCGGTTACGGTCACAGCCGTGTTTCCACCAGAGGCAAACGCAAGCCCGCCGCCAACGGCAAGCGCAATAATAAAGCCGATCAGCCCAAACAAGAAACCGATCAACCCTGCCACGAAGCGCACGCCGACCGTGCTGATACCGATCAAAAGAAGATTCTCTTTTGTGATCTTCCAAATGCGCTGCATGCCGTCTTTGAGATTGAGATCATCGATGACCATGGCAGGCAAGACCAGTGCCGCCGCTTCCGTCCACAACGTTTCAAGCAGACCGGTGGCTTGACGGGCGATGCTGGATGCCATCCCGCCGCGCCGATTACGTTGTGCCGCATTGCGAAGCATGGAAACAGCTGTGGATGCCGCTGCCAATGTCAGGATGTCGAAAAAGTCACGCTTGACGATTGCCCATGCGTGATCCATGCGACCATCTCCTTTGGTGATGTAGCCATAGATCAAGTAAGCCGTCATGCCGGAGAACACATAGGTCACGACGAATTGAATGAACATTAAGATGCCGCCCATCACAGCCAGGACGATATTCCCAAAATCGCTGCCTCCCAAGACGACAGCCGCAATCGCAATGGGGATGATGCCGATGAAGGAGATGATCCCTCCAACGATGAGTGCATACACCGAAGGTTTGAGCAGGTCTTTATCTTTAAATGCCATGCTCCATGCCTGTTGCAGGAACGACCAACCGCGTGAAAAACTTTGCATTTTACACTCTCCTTTTTGTTCAATATGTCACAGATTATAGCAAACTTGGCGAAACGATTGTTTTCATATTGAAACTCAACAAGTATAATCTGGCAATTCCAAAATCAGGATGTGCCATGAAATATAAGATCCCATTTTTGCTGTTGGCGGCAGTGCTATGTCTTTCTGCCTGTTCTTCAGCTGCCACACCAGTACCTACGCCCACGCTCGACCCCATTGCCCTGCAGGGACAAGCCGTCTTCAATGCCCGTTGCGCCACCTGCCATGCGCTTGTGCCCGACACCATCATTATTGGACCGTCGCTCAATGGCATTGCCACCCGCGCAGAAACCCGCGTTGCCGGACAGGATGCTGAGGAGTATATAACGCTCTCCATCTTAAGACCTGGTGATTATGTGGTGGAAGGTTTTAATAATGTGATGATCACCAACCTTGCGAAAGAAGTCACCAGTGAAGATATGAACGCCCTGGTCGCATTTTTGTTGACATTGAAATGACCTGCAAGCCTTTGCAGGAAAAATAACTGAATACAGAGGAGAATGTATGAAAGTTTGGATCAAACGTATCTTTTTAGGTTTGGGCATTGCGTTGCTGGTTGGCGTAGCCCTCGCTGCCTTCATCCCATTGCCGCCCGCAGTGGAATTGCCCGAAGAACAATGGGGGGCAGGCTCAAGCAGTGTCGAACCCGCCTGGAGCGGATTACAACGTGACTTCCCTGCTTCGAACGAAACAGCAGATAACCCATCCACGCCCGAAAAAGTGGAATTGGGTCGCCTCCTTTTCTTCGACCCGGTCTTGTCTCAAAACGACGACATGTCCTGCGCCTCATGCCACCACCCCGACATGGGCTTCACCGATGGTAATGCCCAAGCCATCGGCGCAGACGGTGAGGCGCTTCCACGCAGTGCCATGAGCCTTTGGAACGTGGCATATAACACCTCCTTCTTTTGGGACGGTCGCGCTGCCTCTCTGGAAGAACAGATGGAGATCCCGCTCACCAGTGAAAATGAAATGGGCAGTTCTCCTGATGACCTCGTCGCTGAGTTAAAAGCGATCCCTGAATATGTAGAACTTTTCGAAAAGGCATTTGGGTCTGCCGACGCTGTGACCTATGAAAATGTCACATACGCCATTGCCGCTTTTGAGCGTTCATTGATAACCAACGACTCGCCATTTGACCGATATGCCGCTGGCAATGTGAATGCACTCACCCCGTCACAACGCCGTGGACTTGGTCTCTTCCGTTCGGCAGCGACGCGTTGTTTTGAATGTCACGCCGCGCCGACCTTTGCCGATGAGTCGTTCTCAGTGACCGGCGTGCCAGATTTGCCCGGTCAGCCGCATGATGAAGGACGAAAAGCCATTGAACCTTCAGGTTTGGATGGCGCCTTCAAAGCCCCTACACTTCGTAACATTGCATTGACCGCTCCCTATATGCACAATGGTGCTTTCAATACTCTTGAAGAAGTGGTGGATTTCTACGCCAAAGGCGGCGGACGGGATGCCGGTGTTGCCGACGTGGATATTCACGTCCTCGGCTTTGAATTGACCGAGCAGGAAAAAGCAGACCTAGTCGCTTTTATGTATGCGTTAACTGATGAGAGCAACCTGCCAGAGATTCCCACGTCTGTGCCTTCGGGCTTGGATGTTGTGAAAAAGCTTGAACCTGTGCAGGCAAGACAAATTGTCAGCGAGGTGAATGCTTCAGAAACAGAATCAACTTCCACGTCTACGCACGAGCCGGTGACCTTGAGAGTCGAGCCGGGTCAGACGATTCAGGAAGTTGTCGATCAGGCATTGCCCGGTGATACCATCGAAGTCCCTTATGGAATTTATGAAGAACATGTCATCATCGATGTGAGCGATATCAAGTTCTTTGGTATTCCAAACGATGCGGGCGAGTGGCCTATCATTGAAGGCAATGGCACAGGCTCAGATGGTGTCATCGCTTCTGGTAACAACTTTGAGATGGCATACTTCCAGGTGAAGAACTTTACGAGCAACGGTGTCTTGGTCGAAGGTTCAACGCATGTCTACCTGCATGATATGTACATCGAGAATACGGGTGTGTATGGCGTGTACCCAGTGCGCTGCACTGATGTGTTGATCGAACGCATTGAAGGTACGCTTATGAATGATGCTGCCATTTATGCGGGGAAGTCTAAAGATGTGGTCATCCGCGATACGTTGACCTATGGCAACGTGATCGGCATCGAGTTGGAAAACACCGTCAACGGTGAAGTGTATAACAACGTCGCCCACGATAACACTATCGGTATTTTCATCGACCTCTTGCCGCAGTTGCCCTCCAAAGTTTCGATGTATACCAAGGTGTATAACAACGTCTCTGAGAATAACAATGGCGCAAACTTTGGCAAGCCCGGCACAGCGGTTTCCCTCATCCCGCCGGGAACGGGTATGCTCATCCTTGCCGCCGACCATGTGGAAGTGTATGGTAATACGTTCAAGGGCAATAAGACCGTTGGCTTGGCTGTCTTCAACCTCACCATCGGCTTCTCGCCCGAAGAGATCGATGTAGACCCCAACCCTGACCATAACTTTGCGCACGATAATATTTACGAGAACAACGGCTACGATGCGGATCCGTTCGTGAAGAATATGCTCGGCAGCGGCTTCGACATTGTGTGGGATACCACCGGTGTGGATAATCGCTTCGACGAACCGAATGCGAAAACTTCCTTCCCGCCTGCCTTGCCCAAGAGCAACTGGCCCCAGCCGTTGTATAACTTGTATTGGCGTGTGTTGAATTTTGCAGTTGGTTTGATCGGTTAACCGTAGGGGCGACCTTTACGGTCGCCCTATGTATTAAATAACAGGACACCCGTGAAGGGTGTCCCTACAGAATATTGATTGGGTCGATCTCAATTCGCCAATCGTTGAAACGCAAATCTTTAAGTACCGCTGCCGGGTCGGGTCCACGCAAGACCACCTGCCAGCGGTACTCTCCATTTTCCTTCGCAAAGAAACAGGGGACAGGTCCAATCAATTCTGTTTGACGAAACCCGCCCGCCTCCAACTTGACCTTGAGCTTGTCTGCCAGCTTCTTGGCTTCTTCTTCCGCCTTGAGCGCATCTGCACTACGATATTCCAAACGAGCTAGTCTAGCAAATGGGGGATACCCCAATGAACGGCGGTATTCCAATTCGCGCGAGTAAAAACCATCTACATTATGTCCTGACGCAAACTGAAGTGCATAATGCTCCGGTGCGAAAGTCTGCATAATGACCTTGCCACCGCGTGAAGAACGCCCAGCTCTGCCTGCAACCTGAGTCAATGTTTGAAAAACACGTTCACTGGCAAAGGGGTCAGGCAGGTTTAAACCAACATCGGCTAGAACGATCCCAACTAATGTAACCAGTGGCAAGTCCAAGCCTTTGGCGAGCATTTGTGTGCCCACCAAAATATCGGCTTGATGATTGGCAAAGTGGGTGAGGATGATCTCATGTGCATCTTTTTGGCGGGTCGTGTCCCAGTCCCAGCGCAAGGTGCGCGCTTGCGGGAACATGGACTTGATCTCCGCTTCCACCCGTTCACTGCCCAACCCATACTCGCGGATTTGATTGCTGGCACAAGTGGGGCAGGTCTTGGGCATTTGGCGGGTGTATCCGCAGCGATGACATAACAACGTTTGAACGTTTGAACGTTTGAACGTTTCAGCATGCAACGTTAACGGCGTTTCGCAATTCGGGCATTTCAACGTGTTTCCGCAATCGCGGCAGAAAATATAAGTAGATGTTCCACGTCGATTGAGATAGACGATGGCTTGTTCTTTGCGTTCCAAGACTTCAGCTAGTGATTCGGCTAAAGGTTTGGAGAAAATGCCACGATTGCCATTCTTCAACTCCTCACGCATGTCCACTACTTGTACCGGTGGCAACGTCGATTCGGTGACGCGGTTGGGCAGGTCGAGCCGTGTGATCTGGTTTTGCTCCGCAAGGAAACGCTGTTCAATGGTGGGCGTGGCAGAGCCGAGCACACAAACCGCGCCGCAAAGTTTTGCATAGTCTTGCGCGGCGGTCACGGCGTTGTAATAGGGCGGCTCGCTTTGGTAGTATGAACTGTCATGGCATTCATCCACGACGATGAGACCAATATTGGGTAATGGCGCAAACAACGCCGAGCGCGCACCGATGATGACGTTCAACTTTCCATCACGCGCACGTCGCCAAGTGTCGTAGCGTTCGCCTTCAGAAAGTTTCGAGTGGACCAACCCCACTTGCCCAGGAAAGCGTGAGACAAATCTCCGCACGGCTTGCGGGGTGAGCGCAATTTCGGGCACAAGGATCAATGCTTGTTTGCCGTTCTTGATCACTTCTTCAGCTGCCCGTAAATAAATTTCTGTTTTGCCGGAGCCGGTTACGCCATAGAGCAGGAATGCGTGATGCGTGACGCGTGAAACGTGATGCGTAATAGCATTGAGCGCTTCGACTTGCTCAGGCGTAAGTTCTAACTCATTACCCGTTTCTTGTTTCTCGATTCTCTCCAACGGGTCGCGGAAGATTTCATTTTCAAAGAGGCGGATCAATCCGCGTTCTTCAAGTTCTTGCAAGTCTGAAATATTACAACCGGTTTGGGCATAAACCCATGAAAGATTGATAGGCTCGGGTTGTTGGATGAGGAATCTCAGAGCCGCTTCGCGTCGCGCCTGAGTCTGCTTCGTGGAGCCGAGTGATTCCATCTCAGCCTCTGCCGCCTCTGGCGTGACTGCGAGCTGGGCAACGCGAATATTCTTGGGTCTAACTCTGGGCTGGGGCAACACATTCTTTGAGGTGAGCACACCTTTTTTGACGAGCATATTGGCGGTCTTGCGCCAGTCGACTTTGGCGAAATGGGAGTCGATCTGGCGTCCGCGGAGAGGTCCGCGTTCGGTGAGGAGTTTCAAAAGGCGACCGCTGACGGCGGACGGCTGACCGTTGTCTGCGGTCTGCGGTCTGCCGTCCACGGTCTGATAAAGAACATCTGCCTGTTGACTCAACCCGGTGGGGATCATCATGCCGATGATGGCGGAGAGGGGATTCAGCGTAGAGTCCGCTAGCCGCATGGCAAGAGCAAGCTGGGGCGGGGTGAGAAGCGGTGCAGGGTCGAGCAGGTCGAGGATCGGTTTGAGATTCGGTACGGAAGAAGACTCGGTCAACTCGACGATGATGCCCTGCACGGTTTGATTCCCAAACGGGGCTGTGACGAGGCAGCCTGCCTGTAGGTGAGGGGCGAGTTCTGCGGGGACGGAGTAATCGAAGACGCCAGAGATTGCAGGAATATTGACAGCCAGACGAACAAACATGCCTGCATTATAATGTCTGAAACGGAGGTAACTATGAGTATGTTCATTCTTGTGGCTGGTGGGTTGATGATTTTGATCGGATTGGGGCTTTTGGCGTTTATGTTTATAAAAGCCAATCAGGTTAACTTGACCGAAAAAACGGAGGGTAAGCCGGAATGGATGCATGCCATGCCGCCGGAAGAAACTGTCACAGCTACATTGGCAGATGGTGAAGGGATCACTTTATTTGACCATGATGAAGGTGAGAAACTCGCTGCACCTTTTGCTGAACAGATCGAGGATATTTTGCGTGCCAAGGCAGAGAATGACCCGTACTTAAAATCATTCAAGATCGATTTTGGAACAGCAGATGACGGCGGGTTGGAGATCTGGGTGGATGGCGTCAAGTATGAAGGAGTCGCCAGTTTGCCCGATGAAAAACTAAAGGAAACCTTGTTGCAAGTAGTGAAGGATTGGAATAGTAGAAAGTAGGAAAGTGAAAAGGGGAATAGTGAGTAGTGAATAGGATGGGCGCGCTGGAGGTGACTCTGGCGCGTTATTGTTTAAGGATCACGGCTGCGCCGTAACCGATGACGGATTTTGTATCGCCAGTGACGTCACCTGAAGTAGCATGTTTGAGATGTTGAACTTTATTTGCGCCTAGGGCTTGTGATGCCCACTCTACTGCGGCGACGGCGGCATGTCCGCAGGCAAACCCTTTGCCACTGTACTCTGCTTCGAAAATAGTTTCAGGGTTGAAAGATTCGAAGCGTTTGAGCATTTCCTGGTCAAGTATTTTGGCAGTGTTCTGGTCGTAGAAATGTGAAAGGTCGGTGGAGGCGATCAGAAGGGCATTCTTTTTTTGAAGAACCTGTGCCAATGCGTCGCCGAGTTGTCTTGCCGTGCCCACCTCTTGTTCGCGGATCATGATTGGCAGAAGTTTGAATTTATGTTGAAAGATACGCTGTAAGAATGGTAGTTCGATCTCAATGGCATGTTCTGGGTCGTTGGGGATGGGTGTAATGCGAGTTGGTAGATGAGATTGAAGTTCTGCCAGTGCTTCCGCGTCGATTTCGATATGCCCAAGAGGCGTGGCATAGGCTTGGTGTTTCGAGGTCAGAAGAGGTCTTGGGTCGTATTGATGAAAAGGGGAAAGGATGACGACCAGGTCGGGAGAAAGTCCGCGCAGGGTGGCGAAGGCATGCGCAGCAACCGCGCCTGAGTAACGATGCCCGGCATGTGGGGCAATGACTGCGATGACCTGCCCGTGAATCTTGGGCAGATTTGCCTCTGCAAGATACCCGTCGATGCTGGCACCAAGGGTTTGCGCGTCTGCGGGGTACCAAGTCCCAACAATGGGGGATGGTCGGATGTCGAGCGGTTTCATAAAATCATTGTAGCATTGATGCAGAAAAGATACATGAGATGCTGCATGGGATATGCTAAAATGTAAACAATCAATTATATAAGGAGAGATGTATGAAACCCTATCGCCCATTTTTGATGATCGCAAGCATTATTTTAGTAGTCAGCCTGGCTTGTGGCGCTTTCTCTTCAGGAGAGCCTGCCGCGCAGCCCACCCTGCCTCCCGTCCCAACCCGGGAAGCGCAACAGGAACAGCCTCAAGAGCAACCCCAAGAACAACCTCAGGAGCAGCCCCAAGAACAGCCTGCAACATCTGGAGGAGCCTTCTTTACTGAGGAATTTGACTCTGATCCCCAGTGGTACTATGAAGTTCTTCAAGATAGCCAGGATTCTGACCCTGAAAGTGTTTCTGTTTCCTTTGAAGACAGCTTGATGATCTTCGATATCCCCGAGTCTTTCTTGTATGCGTATTACCTTTATCAGGAGTACTCATATGAAGATGTGCGCGTGGAGATCAAAGTTGAGAACCGCGGTGTGAATACCCAGCAGGTCAGCCTGGTCTGTCGATTTGGTGAGGATGGCTGGTATGAGTGGGCAGTTCAAAGCGACGGCTTATGGTACCTATATTTTGTAAGCGGTGGTTTTAGCCGCCTGACCAATGGCGGTTCAAACGACATCAATCAGGGCAAGGATGTCAATGTCTATGCCATGGAATGTCAGGATGATGAGATTTCATTCTTCATCAATGGTGAAGAACAGCGCGGCAGTCCATATATTGACAACAAGAATAGCCTGCGCGAAGGCGGCGTTGGATTTTCGATCTCCGCGCTTCGGGCGATTCCGGTGAAGATTGAAGTGGATTATTTCACCATTTCTGAACCGTAAGTTTTTGTCGTTGAATGAATAAAAAATCAGCAGCCTCACGAGGCTGCTGATTTTTTAAATAGGCTAGATTATTTGCTAGAAGATTTCTTTGCACGCTTTGGCTTTTCTACCGCAACGGGTTCTTCAACAGATGTTGAGACTTCTTCGATCGCGGGCTCAATAAGAGGAGTTGGTTGCGGCTCTACGATTACAGGTGCAGGCGAAGCAACATGTACATGGTTGAGGCGGGAGAAATAGTCTTTTACGGTCAGGTCGTTATAGAAGATGAGTGAGAGGATGCCAACGACCATCGAGAAAATATTGCCCATCAAAAAGGTAAGGATCTGAAATACTGCAATGGAAGTGGAGGGCTGTACCGGCTGGGGCTGGGCGCTTAACAACTTGGCGGCATAAATGATCTCGAAGATTCCCAGAATAGTTGGCAAGATGGTGAGCGGCAGGCAGATTACACCAATGATTGTGCCGAGGGCAGTTGCAGATGCAACAAACCCCCAGAAGAGGTTGATGATCCCACTAATAAGGGTCATTAGGGCAATAGTGGTAACCAGCCCAGGTTTTTGTTCAGAATAGGATGTGTTCATTTGTTGCTCCTTGATTTTTTATCTGGTGGATATAACGATTGAACACAAGTTTGGTTGCAGAGAGATCAGGGTTGTTGAAAAGTCAACAGGATGCCGCCAGGGTATTCCACACCATTCGGGTCGGTGCAGCTTGGCGCGCTGATATCGGGAACGAAGGCGCCGCCCGTGACAATGCGGATGTTGTAGACCACACTTGCTTCCATGACGAAGTCAGCGTATCCATTCCCAAGCTCGGGCTTGAATCCGGTAAAGAAGCGGTCTTCACCCTGACTCCAAGTGACGATGATCTCAACACCTGCGATCTGACGGCGATTCGAATCTGTCAGAATGAACTGCATCAGCTTTGATGAGCCAGGGTCGCAAAGAGGTTCCTGACCGGTAAGCACAAAAGGTTCGCCAGGACCGGCGGTTGATGTAAAAGTTGGGCGCGGGGTAACGGTCTCTTGAAAGAGGGGAATAAGTGGAGTCTGTTCAAAGACGACGGTGGGCGGCGGTGTGACCGTTATCTCGTCGTTAGGTTCTACTTGTGTTTCAACAACAGATGGTGTATTGGTGGGCTGTACATCTGGCGTGCTGAAGGTTGGGAAAGGCGTGGATGTGAACGGCTCACTGACAAAACCGCGTTGAAGGTCTGTAGCAAGCTGTGCAAGCGGACGGGCATTTTCGAATGTTTCACCAGAAGCCAGCATACGCTGTGCCTGTGCGCTGAGCGCGTCGATGGGGTCTGTGTCACCGAGCAGACTTAAGCGAGCTTGGGCACGGGGGAGGTCTTGGTTGGCAGCATAGGATGCGGAGATGATTATGCGGTATTGATCTTTGAAATCTGCGCGCAGAAGTGCCGGGGTTGCATCCACATAGGTGACAGGGGAGAGAAGCCATGCGTATGCCAGACCCAGCCCAAATCCGGCAAGAAGCGCGAAGGTCATTTGAATCAGAGAGGATTGAAAGATCCGGCTCACGGGCTGGTATCCTCTTCTGGTTGATAGGTTTGCATGGCAGTGAGCAACCCTTGCAGGGCGGTGATCTCATCCTGACTAAACCCATTGAGGCTGGCGTAATTCAACGCAGATGAAACGATGTCGGCTGGGGGGGTACTCCCGAGCAGGGCAATGCGGCGTGCGGCGGCGGCGGCATCAAAATCGTTTTGATAGGCTTCGGCGGTCATGAGTATAAAATCGACCCGGTAATCTTCACGCAGAACGTTGGGGGTGACATCGGTGTATTCAACCGGCGCGAGAATCCATCCGTAGGCAAGTCCGAGCCCTATGCCGATGGCAAGCATGATAATGACCGTTATGATTTTTGATGAGGACATGAGGGGATCATACGTTTAACAAAATATCCGGGCAGGGGATCGGCGGCACCCGAAGACTCTTCCTTACCGTTGCTATCTTTCGATCCTGGCGGGGTTCGAAAGGTTTCGCCGCGCCGGGCCTGCCCGGACAGCCGCAAGCATACCCGATGAAGGGAGGTGTGTCAAATTACACCTGATTGTTTTCGACGAACTTTAGAAAGTGTTCCACCAGTTTTGGGTCGAAGAGCAGGTTTGAATTTTCCTGGATGTAGTCGATCACCTGCTCGCGCGGAATCGCTTTGCGATAGGGTCTGTCGCTGCGAAGCGCATCCCAAACGTCGACGATGGCGAAGAGGCGCGCAGAAAGCGGAATCTTCTCGCCTTTCCATCCATGCGGGTATCCGCTCCCATCCCAGCGTTCGTGATGATAGTAGGGAATGTCCAATGCCGGGCGCAGGTATTCAATGGGGGCAAGCATGTCGTAGGCATATTGGGGATGTTGGCGCATCCGCTCCCACTCCGCTTCGTTAAGCGGACCCGGCTTTTGCAATATCTCATCGGGGATGGCGATCTTGCCCATGTCGTGTAGAAGTGCGCCTCGTTTGATGTGTGAGAGTTCCTCTTCACTAAACCCAAGCTGTGCCGCCACGCGGACGGTGATCTCGGTGACTCGTTGAGTGTGCCCTTCGGTTTCGCGGTCGCGCAAGTCGAGGGCGCGTACCCAGCCTTCGATGGTCCTTTCGTAGGCGTCACTAAGCTGGTTATGGGCTTGTTGCAGGGCTTCTTCGGCGCGTTTGCGTTCTGTGATATCGCGGGAGGCAGATTGGATCTCAATCACATCCTTTGATATGGGTTCGAGAATTGCCCGGGCAGAGGTTTCCAGCCAGATATGGTTCCCGTCTTTCGATCTAGCGCGGTAAGTGACCGTGAAGGAAGTATCTTCATTGGATGTCTGTTTCAGCATATCCTTAACCGACTGCTGATCTTTTTCGTGGATCAAATCAATAATGTTCATCCCGGTCAATTCATCGGGGCTGTAACCAAGAATGGTTTTACAAGCCGGGGAGACATAATACATTTCCCCGTTTAAACTGAGGCGGGCAATCATGTCGCTGGCGTTTTCGGCAAGCAAGCGGAACTGCGCCTCGCTGTCTGAAAGTGCTTGTTGCATGTGAATGCGGTCGGCGCGTGAATTCCATTGGTCGAGCGCTTTCCGAGCCAGGTGAGGCATATCCAACATGGACTCGGGAGATTTGACGACATAATCCAACGCACCAGATTTGAGCGCCTCAACAGCGATGCGTTCATTGCCGTAACTTGTCATTAGGATGATGGGGGTTGCGAGCGGGTCGCGATGGTTGGGCAGCAGTTCCAGGCTTTCTCCATCCGGGAGTCGCCAATCGGCAATGATAAGCCGGGGTTCCTGTTCGCGGATCCGTTCGCGTGCTTCACTGAGCGACCGGACGCGAACAATCTGGAATTCCTCCCCCTGGTCTTCAAACGCACGTTGTATCAGTTCTGCATGGGGGTCTTCATCTTCAACCAGCAGAATTCGAATGATTTCACTTGTCATGAGAGATTAAACGCGTAATTGTTTGTTCCAACCCAGCCAGTAGACGCCAAGGTCTTTCATAAGATTGCTGAAATCATCGAAGCCCACTGGTTTAACCAGGTAACTATTCACATAATGGTCGTACGCATGAGTCACATCCCGCTCGGCTTCGGAGGTGGTGAGTACGACGACGGGAATGCTCCTGAGTTCCTCTTCCTCTTTGATCACACGCAGGACTTCAAGACCATCCACACGCGGCAGGCGCAGGTCCAACAGGATCATGTGTGGGCGCGGGCTGGTTTCAGGTTCCTGATACATATTACGCCGGAGTAGGTAATCCAAGGCAGATTCGCCGTCTGTTAAGTGTAATATCCGAGTTGGAATGTGATGGCTCTCCATCGTCCGAATGACGAGTTCAGCATGGTCTGCATTATCTTCTACAAGCATCACAAGAATAGGGGTGCCTAGCATTGTAAATCTCCTCTTAGTTATTACCTGTTTCTCTATTGTAAACGATTTGTTGGGTTCAGGTAGGGGAGTTGCAGAGATTTGCAATGATTATAATCTTATCCGGTTGACCTCCCGAAATGGGAGTGGCGAGACCAGTGTGTAAAACCCTTTTTGCCACAGAGGTCAATGAGTTCATAGAGGAAGAAAACTCAAAATCTCTGCGATCTCTGTGGCTTCACACACAACAATCGCCACTCCGACTTTCCATGCGATTCTCACTTGTGGGACGTGATATAATTTTCCAAATCAACAACATAAACCCCTGCCCGGAGGAGAAATTATGGAAATCAGCACACAGGAATTCAAGCACTGCGATCTTATCTCGGTTAAAGGACGAGTTGACAGTGCAACAGCTCCCCAATTTGCAAAAGCACTTGAAAATGCCAACGACAATGGGCGTTTCAAACTTGCTCTCGATATGAGTGGGCTGGAATACATGTCCAGCGCTGGGTTCCGCGCCCTGCTTGCCGCCCAACGCAATTGCAAACGATACAATCGCGGCGAAGTGGTGCTGGTTCACGTACCGGAGCGCATCCGTGAAGCGCTCGAACTGGCGGGCTTCACCGAACTCTTCAAAACCTTCGACGATACTGTTGCCGCAGTAGGAAGTTTCTAATCAAGGGGTTCACAAAGAACCCTGGAATGCCGTCTCGTACGTTTCAGAGACGGCATATCATTTCTTTATGCCAGAATATATATTTCCTGCCAGGTTCGAATATCTGGATGAGATCCGCGATGCAGTAGCGGAAGTCGCGCGTAGCGGCGGCTTTTCCGAAAAGACCATCTATTCTCTCCAGCTTGCCGCGGATGAAGCTGCATCAAATATTATTGAACACGCCTACGAAGGCGTTTCGGATGCATCTTTATTTATGACATGCGACATGCGGGGGAGTGAGATCATCATTACCATGCGCGATCAGGGAAAAACCTTTAATCCAACCAAGGTAAAAGAACCCAACCTCAAAGCCGAACTATCAGAAAGGCAGATCGGCGGGTTGGGTGTTTACCTCATGCGCAAATTAATGGACTCTGTCC
This sequence comes from Anaerolineae bacterium, assembly GCA_017303735.1. Next base: position 29,285 of record JAFLCF010000008.1, on the reverse strand, counting down.
GGTATGAATCCTCCACATCGGGCAACCTGCTCACAATGACCAAACGGAAAGAGTAATGCCATGAGCGCCGCAACACGATCCTCATGGGACTGGCTCCAACTCGCCAGCCTGGGCGAGCAACTGCGGAGCGAAGACTCACTCAGCGCACAGCGCGACCGTATCGCCGCCATGGCAAATCGCCTGATTGCTGGTAGGGTCGATGTCTGGCTTCAAGAAAGCATCTTTCGTCTGCCCGATTGGGAGGATGGTTCTTTATTCCCATCTCTACCCACATTGGATGCAATGAAGCGGGCTGTAAAATCGGGCAAGCTCGTAAAAAAGAACACCAAGGGGAAGAAAACGGGCACCGCCTCCCGCTCGACCTTTGTCGCGGTTCCGCTCGAGGATCAGGGGATTACGCTGGGAGCGCTTCAAGTCACCCGTCCCAAAGGACCAGAATTTTCAACCGATGAAATAAACTTGCTCCAAGGCTTGGGGCAGATCATCTCGATCAACCTGTTCGCCTCCCATCGCGCTGAGGTGGAGCAGTTCCGTTTACGCCAATTAAATTTGGTGCGCGAAGTCAGCGCACAGATCGCCAACGTGTTGGATGTAAACGAACTCGCCGCGCAGGTGACCAAACTCATCCAAAAGACCTTCAACTTTTATTACGTTGCATTTTTTACACTTGAAGCGAACGATCATGCCTTGCATTTTCGTGCCAGCGCCGTCGCCCCGCGCAAAGGAAAACGAAAAGCCACCATCGCCCTGGAGGTGGAAATCGGTCAGGGTTTGATCGGTGAGGCTGCAAAAACCGGAAACGAGATCGTCTGTGACGATGTTCAAGCCGACCCGCGTTATCGATTTATAGATAGCCTGCCTGAAACCCGTTCCGAAGTCGTCATTCCACTCAAGATCGAAGACCGCATCCTCGGCGCATTGGATGTACAAAGCAACCAGCCCAGCGCCTTCCATCCCATCGACTTGCTCATCCTACGCGCGCTGGCTGATAATGTGGCGCGCGCTGTAGAAGGTGCAAAGTTATATAGCGACCTGAGTCGCCGCGCCAATCAACTTACTTTGGTTTCTGAAGTAAGCAAAAGCGTAACCTCCACGCTCGACCTTTCCCAGCTTATGCGTGATGCTGCAAAACTGATCCATGAAAAATTTGGCTACCCTCATGTTTCATTGTTCACCGTCCATCCCAACCGACGTATGATCATGTATGAAGCCGGCAGCGGTAAGCGCAGTAAAAAACTTGAAGGGTATAACATTCCGCTTGATGAAGAGAAAGGCATCATGCCCTGGGTGGCACGCAATGGAAGAACCGTGCTTGCCAACGATGTTTCCAAAGATAAGCGCTACGTTCATTCGCCACTGCCGCCCAAGAACACCAAATCTGAGTTGTGCGTTCCATTGATCTTTAATGAACGAGTTGTGGGGCTGCTGGATATTCAATCAGACCAACCGAATGTATTCACTGAAGACGACCAGGTCATGTTCGAGGCTGTCGCCGATACGATGGCGGCGGCGATCCGCAATGCTGATCTGTACCGTTCCGAACAGTGGCGGCGGCAGGTGGCGGATAGTTTGCGTGATGTGGCTGGGTTGGTTTCGAGCAATGCCGGGTTGGATGAGGTTCTCGAAATGATCCTCGGTGAATTAGACCGCAACCTGCCTGTGGATACTTCTGCCATCTGGCTGTTACAGGATGGGTCGTTGTGCCTTTCGGCTGTACATGGCATGGATGGCAACCAGTTGGAAAGCACCTGCATTGCCTTCCCTGAAACGACCCTTGCCATGATCGATGCGCTTGAAGCGGATGTTCCTATCATTCGCCGTCCTGAAGATCCAATCGGTCCAGCAGGTTTAACCGCCGGATTCGACTCGAATTATTCCTCCATTATTGCCCCTCTGCGTGTGGGCGACCGCCCGCTTGGGGTAATGACTCTTGCTCATCATTCGCCTGGGCGGTATGGTCATGAAGCCCGCACCATTGCTGGCACCTTTGCAAATTATGCGGCGGTTGCGATCGAAAACACCCGGCTGTTCGATGCGACACAAGAGCAGGCGTATGCTTCGGCGGCGTTGTTGCAAGTGGCGCAATCGGTGGTGAGCCTGAACGATCTGGATGAAATTCTCGGCTCTATTATTCGTATCATGCCGATCCTTGTGGGTGTAAAACGGGTGGTTCTTTATCGTTTGAATGGCGTAGAGGATGCGTTGCAGGCTTCACACGAGTATGGGTTTTCAGAGGAGGAAGAATCTCTTCTCACCGAGAAGAGCCTGCCTTTGTCTGAGTTTCCTTTTTTGATCTGGGCGTTGGAACAGAATACCTTGGTGACCCATTCGCTGAAAGCTGAGGCGGAGCCAAAAGATTGGTTGGAGATCCAGCCAGGAGCGTGGGATGAAGCGGATGGGCTTAATCCAGACCGATTATTGATCGCGGTTCCGCTTTCCATCAAGAGTGATGTGTTTGGCGTCTTATTAATTGAAGAAGCTGAAAATGCACGCCGTTTTCGTGCGAGACGGTTGGAGATTATTACGGGCATCGCACAGCAGGCGGCGCTGGCAATACAGAATGATCTACTGCAACAAGAGATGGTGGTGCGCGAACGCCTCGAAACGGAAGTGCAGCTGGCTCGCCAAATTCAACAGACCTTCATCCCGAGCGTTTTGCCGACTCATGAAAACTGGCAGATTGCGGCGAGATGGCGTACCGCGCGGCAGGTGGGCGGTGACTTTTACGATGTGATCGAATTGTCGAATAATAAACTTGGCATCTTTATTGCCGATGTGGCTGATAAAGGCATGCCAGCGGCATTGTTCATGGCGTTGACTCGCACACTGGTTCGCGCGGCGGTGGTGGAAACTTCTTCGCCTGCCGAGGCGTTTCGGCGCGTGAATGACTCTTTGTTGCCCGATACGCAGCAGGGGATGTTTATCACTGCCGTGTATGGTGTGTTGGATTTGAATACGGGCACGTTCACTTATGTGAATGCCGGTCATAACCCGCCGTTTTGGGTGAAGACCGATGGTAGTCTCGAAAAATTAACCCGCACATCGATCGCATTGGGCGTGATGGAGCAGCCCGTTATCGAAGAACGAACCGTAACGATTGCTTTGGGAGATACGCTTCTGCTTTACACCGATGGATTGACCGAAGCCTTTTCGCCAGATGGCGATTTGTTCGGTGAAGTGCGCCTGTTGGATGTGATGAGTTCTTTGGCGGCGGATGCGGCGGAAGAGGTGATTAGGTCTATCGAAGAATGTCTCAATGACTTTATTGACCCGCTGCCTCTTGCAGATGACCTGACCATGATGGCGATCCGTAAGGTGGGGTGAGGGTGTAAATAGAGGGTTGAAAAATTTTCAAGATAAGCAAAGGAAAATATCACTAACAAAAGTGTTGGTTGTTTTTTGGGGTTTAAATTGACGCTTTTCCATTTACATTCTAAGATTCGTATACCCGTCATCGGGTTTCTATCATGATTGTTAAAATTGGAAAGGTTGGAATATGAAGCGAACGACTCATTTATTTTTGCTCATGGCGGCGGTTATTACCGCCTTGCTGGCGAGCGCCGTTGGTCCATACGCTGTTTATGCAGATGATGGGGTAACGACTGAACCTTCCGGGGAGGAGGCTCCCACCTCTGACTCGACAGGGGATGAAGTTCCCGCCTCCGAGCCGACGGGGGATGAACCCGTTGTGGAAGAGCCGGTTTCCATTCCCGAAGTGCTTGAACAGGCTCCCGAAGGCACCGAGGTGGTCGTAGTCAACGAGACTGGAGAGGTGCTTCCGCTGGTAACAGAAGAAGCGGCGGCGATCATCTCGACCAGCGACCCGATGTGGTGCCCTGAAGGTGTTACCCCCGGGGATACGGGTTGTACCAGTAGCTTTGGGACATTTGATGAATTAATTGACGCATTGGCAGCCGATGCTTTGCTGGTCACGCCTCAATTCACGGGCAATGGCGTGATCTGGGTCGAGGATACATATAACGATAATGACAATGCCCAGATCGAACTCAACGGCTCGGTGCTCACCAATGTCGGTAGCGGCAACCTGACTATTCAGGGCGGTTGGAGCGGAGGTAATAACACCAATGTGACCGGCTCCTCTAACTTGGATGTTTCCCTTGTGATTGTGAATTGGGGCGGTAACGTAAGCCTCAATGACCTGGCAATCGCCGCGGAGGATGGAAGCGGCTTTGGCTTGTTGGTCAATAATTCAGGCAGTGTTTTTCTTGATAACGTTTCCGTTTCTGATACAGCTCTCAATTCGTATGGCTATGGAGATGGCGCACTGATCGCAACCTCGGGGAATGTCACTGCTACCAACAGCCAATTTGATAACAATGCGGGCAATGGCTTGCAGATTTTATCTGGTGGAGATGTCGAATTGGACACCGTCTCTGCCAGTGGAAATGACCTGACCGGCGCAAGTATTGATACCTGTATCTATAATTCTGCGACGGGTCTTTGTGCCGGGAACGGTTCTGTAATCGTCACCAGCACAACAGGAAACCAGTTTAACGATAATGGTTTCATCGGCTTGAACATTGACTCGGGTGGCGGTGCGGCATTGGATAATGTTCAGGCGAACGATAATGCGCTTGATGGTGCAGTGATCACCAGCGCGGATAATAACGGCACGGGCGATGTGGTCATTGACGAGAGTGATTTCTCTGGAAATGCAAATGCCTATGGGTTGGATGTTTATACAGACGGTAATATCAATGTAAGTAACGTAACAGCAAACTCCAATAACTTGGGCGCATTTTTGGATACTACTCATGGGACCGGTTCTGTCTTCGTTTCAGATAGTACCTTCGGCGACAGTAACCTGACTGGCAATACTTGGACTGGTCTGCATATTGAGTCTGGTGCGAATGTTACCCTGACGAACCTGATTGCTTCCTATAATGGCACTAACGGCGCGTATGTGGTGGCACAAGGCGATATTTATGTTGAGAATGGCGCTTTCAATGAGAATGTGCATTTCAACTTCCCGCAGGACCCAGGTTTATATGCAAATAGCAACGGCGGGAACATCACGTTGTTGGATGTGGTTGCCAACGGCAATGACTTCGGCGCTGGTGCGGTTTTAAGCACGAATGGCGCTGGGAATATCCACGTCTCAAGTACGGTACCGGGGAATTCCCAATTCAATGAAAATGGATTGTTTGGCGTTCAGGCTACTACCGGGAATGGCGACATCACACTGTTGGATATTCAAGCTTCTTATAATGACAGTAAAGGCACCTATGTGAATAGCCATGGAATGGGCAACGTGTTCATTGAGAACAGCCTGTTTGTGGAGAATGGTCACTACGGCATTTACGCGAGTGCCAACCAAGGCGATATCACTCTCAATAATGTGATCGTGACCGGCGATGACCAGGTGGCTACCACCCCCGCTGACGACCTGACCGATGTTGGCGCATTATTGATCGCGCATGGCGGTGGTACCATTTTTGTGATCGACAGCATTTTTGAGTTGAACACGAATGCCGGGTTGGTGATCATTGGTAACAATACGGCTGAATTGGTCAATGTTACCGCTGATGGGAATGGCATTAATGGCGTGGAAGCTTACAACACCCAGACCGCCTCGTGCCGCAAAGAGAATGATCCGGTCGTCAATCTAATCGTCAACGTGGAAGGCGGTACGGTCATGGATAATGGAGAATACGGATTCTTCATCCAGGCTGGACCCTCCGGTGAGCTGAATTTCTTTGCTCCTGCCACTGTGTTCGGCGGCAACGGGGTGGGCGACTTTTTGGTTGACCTCAGCGAAGCGGAAATTTGTCCTCCTGAACCGGAAGAGCCCGAAGATATAGACAAACCCAATGTGATTTATGTTCCGGCGGCGGGAAACCCACCGAATGAACCCGTGGAGCAGGATTGTGAATTATTCACCAGCACCATTCATGAACTCCCAAACGGCTCCTTTGTAAATGTTGGTTGCCCGTATGAAGGTTTCAGCAATATGAATGGCATCCTTGTAACGGAACTGCCGGGAGCATTGGGCGCGGGCACAAGTTTTGTGGACGGCATGGTTGTCAGCCTGACCGATGCGGAGGGCAATACGATCCTCAACCAGAATGGAACTGTTACCATCAACTTTGCCATCCCTGAGAATTCACGTGGCAGGAATCACTCCGTTCTGTTCTGGGATCAGGCGTTGAACGACGGCGCAGGCGGTTGGGTGAAACTTCCGCCTTTTGAAGCGGGCACCAGCTTCCCGCTCCACCCGGAGAACCCTGATGATCCACGTCTTGTGGTCTCGGGTGTACAACAGGTGGATAACTTCATCACCTTCACGGTCAATTTTTCAGGCACCTTCGTGTTGACCACACCGTAGATTTCCTGTATTTCAATAACCTGTATTTCAATAAAAAGATGGGCAGCTCCAAGAGCTGCCCATCTTTTTGATTTATCTGTTTTGCTTGCCGAACTCAATACCGCCCCACACTTTGCAGCATTTGGTAACTTTGGAACGCAAGCAGACCGAACAGAAACGCCATATAAATGCTGTTCAACAAGAGAAAACCAACTACAGCCAGCAAACCGCCGGTGATGATGGATACCCATAGTGAAGTCCGCAAGCCACCCATGGGGTCGGTTTGGATCAGGATGTAGCGCGCCACATGACCGCCGTCCAAGGGGAAGACGGGTAGGAGGTTGATGATGCCCCAGAAGATGTTGACCCATAAGGCAGTGATGAAGATGTCGGTTAGAGTGCTGATCGGCATGAGCACGATGGGGAAGGGGATGACGCCGAGAATGGTGGTCACGATGATCTCGCCGCCCAGCGCCGCGCCCACAGCGAGGGTCAAGCCTGCGAGCAGGAATCCGGCAAAAGGTCCGGCGAGCGAGACGACGATATGTTGGTTGGGGGTCAGCCCCACATTGGCGTATCCGCCGCCCCACGGCAAGGACTCGGGAATGGTCAACCCGCCAGAGAAATGCAGCAGAATGTGAGAGTCCTGCCCGTAACGACGAAAGGCTAGGGCGTGCCCCAACTCGTGGACGAGAATGGAGACGAATACGATCACGATCCAGACCGGGATCATCAAAAGATTATCAGAACCGGAACCGAGCAGGATGGCGATTACCCAAAACAAGGGATGAACGCGCACGGGAAAGCCTGCAATATTGAAACGCAGGTCAAAACGGGTTGGGGGAGCAGCTTGGAACATGGAATTATCCTGTCTTATTATTTTGTATCGGTAAAGTATAACCGCCATCCATCACGATCGTTTGACCGACAATCATGGATGCAGCGGGTGAACACAAAAAGGCGACCACCGCCGCCACCTCTTCTGGCAGAATGAGCCGCCCGGCGGGAACCTGTTCGATGAATTTTTTGATGATGTTTTCCTGCCCCTTCATGGATGCGAAATGATTTAACGCTTCTGTCTCCACCACGCCGGGTGACACCGCGTTGACATGGATACCACGCTGGATCAGTTCCACGCCCAGATAGCGCGTCAACGATTCCAAAGCCGCCTTGCTCGCACCAACCACGACATAATCTGGCAGTACGCGCACCGACCCTGCGCTCGAAATGCTGACGATGCTCCCACCGCCGCGTTTTTCCATGAGAGGCGCGGCGCGTTGGGCGGCAAATAACAGGGCGCGGGCGTTGATGTTCATCGTCCAATCCCAGCCTTTCGGCTTTTGCTCCATTGCTGGGCGGTTATACCCCGATGCTGCATTGTGGATGAAAATATCCAACCCGTTGAATTCTTTTTCCACCTCATTGAACAGCCGGTTCAGGTCGTCGAGATCTCCCACATCCGCTTTGACGAGCAGGGCGCGCCTGCCAAGCTTTTCCACTTCGTGGGCAGTCTCTTCTGCCGGGGTGCGGTTGCGAAAGAAGTTGATTGCCACATCCGCGCCGTGTTGAGCGAAGTGCAAAGCGATCGCTTTTCCAATTCCCCGTCCCGAACCGGTGACGAGGGCGATCTTGTTCTCAAAAGATTTGTTCATAGTAGTGAGCTCTCTCGCATGTTCGTAATAGGGTTTTTGGCAGTATAACAGTGAAAATTGGCAGATGGTAGAATTATCATAATCACCTTATGAAGTCATTTTTTGAAAATAAAACCTGGGTCATTCTTTTGGTCGTGCTCGCATTGATGGGGTTGATCGTTCTCGCTTCGGGGTTGGGAGAGATGGAGTTTCCGTCGATGTTCGCGACGGGTATGCAGCGTGATTCGAATCCATTCGATTTTTCAAGCATTGATTCTGGCACAGGGAGCCAATGGTTCCGTTATTTGATCCCTGGTTTGCTGTTATTGATGTATCTGCTTTTTCTTGGGCGCCCTCAACCGCGGAATGGCAGCAGTTTGTGGAGCATCCTGCTGCGCACGTTGGCATTCATCTTGTTTTTTGTGGTCGTCTTTAGCTATATGGCAAAGGAAGGCGGTTTGCTTTCAGAAGAAGCTTTGGCGGGGCTGCCCGGAGCTGGCGCGGCGGATGATATGCAATTGCAGGAGTTTTCCGCGCCGCAGGTCACTGCGGGTTGGGCGTTTTGGATCACGAGCCTGCTCGTGATCGTCCTTGGGTTTGTAGCTGTTCTTCTGATTAACCGCGCCGTTGACCGATTTTACAAACCGCCTCAAGATATGGATGAAATCGCAGAGATCGCCCGTACCGCATTGAATGACCTTTCAGGCGCGAAGCCTTCTAAAAACGTGATCGTGCGTTGTTATTTGGATATGAATCATGCAGTGGGTGAGAAGCGCGGACTCGTCCGCGATGCGGCGACCACGCCTGCTGAATTTTCAGTGCGCCTCGAAGCGATGGGAATGCCGCTCGATGCCGTGCATGGGCTGACTGAGGTTTTTGAGCGCGTCCGCTATGGTGGGCGAGATGCCAGCCCTGATGAGATCAAGGAGGCGAAGCGATGCCTGACGCAAATTCTCAAAGCATGCGAAACAAAAGTATAAATGATCTGAAGCGCTGGTTCTCCATCGCTTCCGTGTTTCTGATTGCGGGAATTTTGCTCATCTTTCGGAACCAGATCGTGGGTGGGTTGGTCTATTCGTTCTCTTATCTCGTTTGGTCGTTGAATTTATTCGGGCGCATCATCCCTCCACAAGGTGTGTGGATCGCGCTCGTGATCCTCATTGTGTATGTTGCGGTGGGAAGTTTTTACGGCAAGTACTCAAAGGATGAATCAAGCCGCATGGAGGCAGACCCGGTTCCGGGTCCGGTGGAGGCGATGGCAGATTGGATCGATGAACGGCGGCGTGGAGTCTACTTCAAGTGGCGCATTGCCCATTTGCTGGGACGAGTCCATCAGAGCCATTATCAAAATACATCAGGACGGGTGCAGGCTGCGCCGCCGGATATTGAAGCCTATTTGGATGCAGGGCTCAACAAATCTTATGTGGATTTTCCCACGCCGAGTGTTTTCAAAAAGAATGAGCCGACCGTGCTCGATATTGAACTGGAACCAGTGCTCGATTACCTTGAAGAACAGATGGAGATCCAACGATGAGCAATAAATTTATAGATGTGGCAACCACCGGGCAGAACGTGTTGGCAGAAGTGGAACGCGCCGTGGTGGGTAAGCGCGGATTGCTTGAAATGATCTTCGCGGCAACCCTGGCAGGCGGGCATGTGTTGTTGGAAGATTTCCCCGGCTTGGGCAAGACGCTGATCGCGCGTTCATTCTCCACTGTGCTTGGGCTTGATTTCAAACGCATTCAATTTACGCCTGATCTTTTGCCCGGCGATATTACCGGCGGCTATGTGCTCGACCGTTCGAACAATCGTTTTCAATTACGGCAGGGACCGATCTTCACCAACATTGTGTTAGCCGATGAGATCAACCGCGCTTCACCCAAAACACAATCGGCGTTGCTCGAAGCCATGCAAGAGGGGCAGGTGACGCTCGAAGGTGAGAGCATACTATTGCCCGATCCATTCCTTGTGATGGCAACGCAGAACCCCATCGAATATGAAGGCACCTTTCCGTTGCCAGAAGCGCAACTAGACCGCTTCATGTTGAAACTTTCAATGGGCTACCCCAGCCTTGCCGAAGAACGTGAGATCCTTAACCGTCGTCATGTGCGCAAACAGGAAGAAGTGGAGTTAAAGGCGGTTACTTCGGCGGCAAAAATTCTGAAACTTCGCAATGCCATCGAGTCGATTCATGTCGATGCCGACTTGGAAGAATACATTGTGCGCATTGTGCATGAAACCCGCACGGATCGCCGTGTGGCAGTGGGTGCCAGCCCGCGCGCGTCACTGGCGTTCTTGAAAATGGCGCGTGCCAATGCCGCCATGAATGGACGTGATTTCATTTTGCCAGATGACATCAAACGCTTCGCTGTGCCGATCCTTTCGCATCGCATCATTCTTCTGCCTGAATATTGGGTGGCTCGTGATATTGCGGGCGAAGTGATCAACGAAGTCTTGCGTAAAGTTCCCGTGCCGGTGGCTGGATAGTTAATCCATGAGTCGTATCAGTCTGCTCGCCGCGCTGACCTACGTCATTTTTCTGGCGGGTGTCGCTACGTTGAATGGTTCTGTCATCATGCTTGCATTGCCGCTGGTCTTGTACCTGCTGGCTGGTTTGTGGCGCGCGCCTGATGATCTGAATCTTTCGGCTCATCGCACCCTCAGCGAGGAGCGCGTTTCGCCGGGCAGCAGCATCACGGTGAATGTCACGGTTAAAAATAATGGTGGGCATTTGGAGCAGGTGCATCTCTTCGACCCGCTGCCAAAATTTCTTGAAGTGATCGAAGGTGCGCCAGATCGGATTCTGTCACTCCCGGCGGGCGGCGAAGTTTCATGGTCGTACACAGTTAAAGGGAAGCGCGGCAGTCATGCGTTTGACGGAGTGCAAGCCGTTGCCACAGACCGTTTGGGATTGATGACGAAGCGCGCGCTTCTTCCCACGACCGGGCAGGTGCTCATCCTTCCAGGCTTGGTGCGCCTCCGACACATTTCCATCCTACCTCGCCAAACCCGCGTGTACTCCGGTGTGATCCCTGCCAACCAGGGCGGAACTGGTATTGAATTCTTCGGCGTACGCGAATATCAGATCGGTGATTCCCCGCGTCATGTTAATTGGCGCGTTTCAGCCCGGCAAACGAATGTACTTTATTCAAATGAATATCAACAAGAACGGGTCGCTGATGTGGGCATCGTGCTCGATGGTAGAAGAAATGTCAACGACTTCGGGCATGGACGCACGATCTTCGAAGACTCGGTGCGTGCGGCAGTGGCGGTTTCTTCGTCTCTTTTGGCAGAAGGGAATCGCGTTGGCTTGTTCGTACACGGTAAACGCAGCAAGTGGACCTCGCCCGGTTATGGAAAATATCAGCGTGAACGCATTATGCAAACCCTTGCTCTTGCAGAGACTGGAGATAACCAGAGCTTCCAGTCGCTTGCCATTCCGCGCAGGTTCTTCCCACCCAAATCGCTGATCATCCTTATCAGCCCGCTTCTTCCAGACGATGTTTCGCTGTTGGGCAAAATGCGTGCCAGTGGCTTTCAATTAATGGTTATCAGCCCAGACCCGATCTCCTTCGAAGCGCGCGGACTCGATTCACGCCCGGCGGCGGAGCTTTCCATGCGCATCCTGCGCTTGCAGCGTGAAGCCATGATCCGCGAATTGCGTCACATGGCAATTCAGGTCGTCAATTGGGATGTGGCGCATCCCTTCGAGCAGGTTGCCCAAGCGGCACTGAGTCGCCCGGCAGCGTGGATGTATGCCATTCAACGCGGGGTGCGTTCATGACGCGCTACGCAGCTCTTCTATCCATTGTGGCTGGAGCCGGATTCTTAACGTATGGGCTTGTCACCCACGGATTTATCACCCAAGGGATCATCGTTGCTTTGTTTGGTGTCGCATGGCTGGTTCTGCATCTGCGCAGGAACACGCGTTTTACAGATGCGGCGTTCATTCTCTTCGGGCTGATATCTACTGGGGTGATATGGGCAGGTGTACCCCATCTGCTGGCATTGGCTGGTATGGTATTCTCCCTGCTCGCCTGGGATCTGACTGCATTTGAAGCCCGCCTGGAGCGTACGTCCAACCGGGAAGATGCCGTCCGAATGGAATGGGCTCACTTCATAAGGCTTGGTTTGGTGATCGGTTTAGGTGTGGGTGGGGTGATTATTGCCGGAGTTATTAAAGTAAATCTTACTCTCGGCTCAGCCTTGATACTGGCGGTGGTAGGGATTTGGGGCATCAGTACACTAGTCTATCGTTTACGCAGCCGGGAATAAAAAGTAGGTCACGCTTTTAGCGTGATGGTTGCCTGAATCAATCGAAATATAAATTCAGATCCGAACAATCGAACCGATTGCCACAGTTGGGACAGGTCACTTTACAATTCTTTTCGTGCATCGGGCTTCCGCAGCGATCACAAATCCATTGCCGTTTTTCGTTCCATTGGATCGGTTTGAACAGGGCTGTGTCAAATTCCCCAATGCGCTCTTTCCCAAGACGTTCCACTTCCTGCATGACCTTGCTCGCATCCTCCCTGATCTTTTTCACATGGATCCCCCGGCAGACATCGTTCCAGCCTTGCATCCATTTCAAACTCCGGTCATAGACTTTGACCGCGCCATCGTAATTTCCGCGAGTGATGTGCAGGTAGGTTACAGCTATCTGGAGGATACCCCGATACAGGTCACGCACTGAGCCGGGTTCTTCCTTCCATGCTATTTCCAACTCTTCATGCGCGTCGAAGAATTTTCCCTCGTTGAAATATTGCATCCCTTCAATGGCTTTGGGATGCAGGCTACCTGCGCAATCTTCAGCTGTGTGTGAAGAAATTTGGATTGGTCCGTTATCCTTTGACATGCTGGGAGTATATCTTAAGCCGGATGGTAAAATGTTTTCCGGAGGAAGTTTGATCATCACGGTGCTTGTCATTTGTATTCTGATATCAAGCAGCTCATTTGCATGGGGCTATTGGCTGGCTGGCTATGAAAACGCCGCCGAGTGGATCATGGCTCTTGGGTTTTTTTGGCTCGTCTCTTTATGGCGCAAATGGAAATGGTTTTCTGCCCCAGTCGTGCTGATCTCTTTAGGGTTGGCGGCATTTGGCGTCTGGTTTAAATTTATTCCTGGCTTAATGTTTAGCGGAGCGGTCTTTGGTCTGTTTGCCTGGAACCTGACAGAGTTTCGACAAAAAATAAGATTTTTACCTCCTCGTGAAGATGCAAAGGGAATGACGCGTCGTCATTTGATTCGCATCGGCATTCTTGCGGCGGGTGCAGTTGTGATCGCGTTTGTTTTAGGGATTGGGATGTAAAGCCCCGGCGTTGATCGTTTCAAGCCACTCTTTTGCCTCATGCGGATGATTGAAACGGATTGCTTGAAGGTGTTCGTATTCAGGGCGGGCAAGCAAAACCGGAATCTCGCGTTTCCTTCTCCAATAGGTTTTGAACAGCCAATGGAATAATGACTCTTCTGACCAAAATTTGAGATGCCACCAGAAGGTTTCTCGGTTGCCGTTCCAGAGGTCCTCCTGAGTCCATGCGCGGCGGATGGTGCGGGTGAGCAGACGCCAGAATACGATGTGGAAGGAATAATCCAACCAGATGACGAGGTCGGCGCGTTCCCAGATCAGGTCGCGTACATGGCTGTAGTTGCCTGCCACCACCCAGTCTTCCGGTTCGATGGCGGCTTCGACCCTCAGCCAAAAATCGAGCGGGGAGGCTTCCTGCCAATTGGGTTCCCAGAATAACGCATCCAACTCCACATAGGGAATACCCAGTCGCTTTGAGAGTTCTTGCGCCAATGTAGATTTGCCCGAACTGGTCGTGCCGATGACGACAATGCGTTTATAGGGAAATGGGTTCATGGGCAGAGGATTATAATTCGGGATACGAAATGCGGAACCCGAATTTACGCATTACGAATTACGCATCACAAGGACTTCCCATGTTTGACCTTCCTGATAACGAAATTCTCCCTCTTTCAAAGGAACATGTTTTTTGGACGTGGTCTGCACAAGCCAAAGTAAATCCCATTGCTATCAAACGTGCCAAAGGCGTGTATTTCTGGGATGTAGACGATAAACGCTACCTCGATTTCAACTCGATGACAATGTGTGTCAATATCGGACATGGAGACGAACGCATCATCAAAGCCATGCAGAAGCAGGCGGGAGAATTGCCTTATGCGGCTCCAGGGATGACGACGAGAATCCGCGCATTGGCGAGCCGGGAAGTGGCAAGTGTCACGCCAAATGGTGCATTGAGCAAAGTCCTCTTTACCCTCGGCGGCGCGGACGCGAACGAGAACGCCATCAAACTTGCACGTGGATACACCAAGCGACATAAGATACTGACTCGTTATCGTTCGTATCATGGCGCTTCTGCCGGAGCCATGGCAGCGACGGGGGATCCGCGCCGTGTGGCATGGGAGCCGAACCTGATGAGTGGCGTGGTGCATTTCCTTGACCCGTATCGTTATCGCTCCACCTTTCACCGAACCAACCCCAATATTTCCGAAGCGGATTTTGCCCAGGACTATGTCAACCATTTGGAAGAGATTATCTTATATGAAGGACCCGAGTCTATTGCGGCGGTCATGCTCGAGTCGGTGACGGGGACAAACGGCATCATCATCCCGCCGGAAGGGTATATGCAGGGTGTGCGCAGGTTGTGTGATAAGTACGGCATTGTGATGATCTGCGATGAAGTCATGAGCGGATTCGGACGCACGGGCAAGTGGTTTGCTATTGAGCATTGGAATGTGGTGCCGGATATCATCACCATGGCAAAGGGACTCACGTCTGCGTATGCGCCGTTGGGAGCTGTGGCGATGAAACCGGAGATCGCGGCGGCTTTTGATGAGCATGCTTTTGAAAGCGGGCTGACGTATACCTCGCATCCCATTTCTTTGGCGGCGGCTGTGGCGAACATCCAAGCCATGAGGGAGGATAAAGTCGTCGAGCATGCGGCAGGCATGGGCGCGGTTTTGAGGCGTATGTTGTCTGACCTGGGTGAGGCGCATCCATCTGTGGGTGAGGTCCGCAGTATTGGTCTGTTCGGCATCCTTGAACTGGTGAAGGATCGTAAGACGAAGGAACCAATGGCACCGTGGAATGGATCATCGCCGGAGATGACGGCTTTGCGAAAATATTGTCTGGATCATGGATTGTTCCTGTATACACACTGGCATACGGTTTTGATCATTCCGCCACTCGTGATCACGGAGCAGGAATTGAAGGAAGGCATCGACGTTTTGGATGAAGCCTTGAAGATCACGGATAGGACTTTGGACGGATAACCCTGTGGCGAAATTGAAGTAAAATTTATGAACCAACTCAAAAGGAGAATGTAATCATGGAATCACAGCCCGTTAGCCCTTCACCTGCTCCCGCTTCTGGTGGGAATGAAAGAATGATGTCGATCGCATCACTTGTGATCGGCGTGATCAACCTGTGTGCGTGGTTTTTACCGATCTGCGGTGTCCCACTGGGTATTATTGGAATCGTCCTCGGTTTCTTTGGTATGAAAGACCCTTCGCAGAAAACGATGGCGATCATTGGTATGGTATTGTGCGGGCTTGGGTTGTTTGCCGCCTGCATCAACGGAGCGCTTGGCGCATATATGGCTGTCTCTGGAGAATCTTTCCAGTTTGCCCCGTAAGATGATCATTAGCAAAAGCTCCCGCAACATTGCGGGAGCTTTTTGTTTTTAAGGCTCAATCTCTTTCGCTGGCGGCGGGATGCGTTGTGCGCCGGGCAGCAGCGGCATTTCAGCCATGAAATATGCTTCTACATAGGCAGTATCTGCACCGCCTTCATTTGTGATGGGTTCAATGCGCCCATTGCCATTGGCATCTTCACCGTATAATAAATGACTAGAGAGCATTTCCATTTCTGTAATAACAGCTTCCATTTCTGTCCCGTATGGCATGCCTTGCAATTCCAGTGCCAGGTCGAGCAGGCTTTTGCTCCATGTTTCCATATTGAGAATACATACGTTAATGGTTTGACGATGTTCTTGAATGCCCCGGGTGGCATCGTCGGATTCAGCAGCAAGGCGCACCGTGTGCAGGGTTTGAGGAATGTATCCCTGCTCTGGGTCTCCATTTGCAAGTAGACCATATCCATCCATTGGGTCGTCGATGCTGCCGTCTCCGTTCCAATCTTTATACTGGTTTAAATTTTTATTGCCTGAAAGTTGATTGATGATCTCTTCGGTCTTTAATCGCACAGTCTCTTCATCTTCTTCTGAATAGGCTTCGCGCAATTCCATAACCGAAGTGTTGATCGTATCAGCGCCATCCCACAATCCTTGAATGAGGGCAATTCCATCTGGCGTGCTGCCGGTGGAAACCAACAAATGCCGTATATGCGGCAGAGCCAACGGTGGGAAAACCGAAGAAGCCACTACTTCATTGCTGTGGGTTGGGTCACCATCGTCCCGTTCAAGTGTGATCTCAAATTGATCAAACTCCGCAAGCAAATTATCTCCATCAGGATTAATGTAATTCAACTGACCGCTGTTCCCATCAAAGGCGACATTGCCGATGCTGCGCCGCCTCTCTCCGCCCTGTGAGAGCAACCACACTTCAAAGTGGGTGCCCGGCTCGGGCAGGGGCAACCCATTGACGGAGATGATCACCTGATCGACAAGATAGTTGAAATCATTGTAGGTGATGTGCCCAACAGGCTGATTGGGTTCCAGGCGCGCGGCACCTGGCATGAAAGTCGGGCGGAGCAGCCAGATGCCTGCGATAACGATCAAGGTGAGGACGATCACGCCTCCAACCAGAATGGGCAGGCGCGATGGTGCCGCCACAGCCTGCGGAGGAACAGCGGCTTTGACGACAATATCTTTGAGCGTGTCTGTTTTTTTTGAAAGTTTTTTTCCGCTGAGAACGGCATCAAACTCATCCACCAATTCTCCAGCAGAATCATAACGATGGGCTGGGTCTTTGGCGAGCGCGCGGTTGATCACGGACTGTAGGTCTTTTGAGATGCCAGGGATGGGCGGGGGAGGGTCATTTAGATGTTTCATTAATACGCCGAAGGAAGATTCAGCGTCAAACGGAACTTCGCCTGCCAGCATTTCATATAGCACAACACCGAGTGAGTAGATGTCTGTTCGCCGGTCTACACGGTCACCACGGGCTTGTTCGGGACTCATGTACGAGGGTGTTCCGGAGACAGTTCCGGTTGAGGTTTGGGTGGTGGAATCGAGCAGGCGCACCAGCCCAAAGTCGGTGAGAACCGGTTCTACATCCTCAGGAAGGGGCTCACCTGCGATCACTTGTGAATTTTTGGAGCGGAGCAAAATATTGGCTGGCTTTATATCGCGATGGACGATATTGCGGTTGTGGGCATAGTCCATGGCGGCGGCGATGGGTTTGAGCAATTGCGCAATGGATGAATGTGAAAGTTTGTTGCCGTGTTTGTGGAGTTCTTTGAGGTAACTGCCAAGCGACGCACCCGGAACAAGTTCCATGACGATGCATGGGCGTCCATCAACAAGCGTGGAGTCGAAGATCTGAATGATGTTGGGGTGATCGAGCCCGGCAACCACGCGTGCCTCTCGCGCGAAGCGTGTGCGCGAATCAGGATCTTCTTCGACATGATCGCGCATGATCTTGACGGCTACATTGCGGTCGAGTGTGGAATGTTTTCCGTAATAAACTTCTGCCATACCCCCGCGGGCGATCAGATCGCCGATCACAACATTGCCGAGAGATTTACCATTCCAAGTGGACATGGGGCGGATTATAACCGAATCCATTTTCATAAAAAAAGCTCCGAGGCTATAAACCTCGGAGCTTTTTCTTACAGAAGGAGATTCGATCTTATTCGTTCTCGACGCTCACCAATACAGCGCGGATCACGCGGCGATAGAGATAGGTGTCACTCTTGGGGAGGTAGACCTGACAGGTGATCAACGTCAGGTAAGACTCATCCTCAAGGTCTTCGAAGGCGAAACTGGTGGAGAAAGGTTTGACCATTCGTGAGTTGCGTAATTCGAAGATATATTTCTGCCCAAAGGCATGGACGATGATCTGATCGCCAAATTTGAGTTTCGTCAAATTCGCGAAGGGACCATCCAACCCATCGGCATTGGTGACATGTGCAGTGAGCACCGAGTTGCCTTCCCAGGTTGGGAACGCGGTGCCGTTGAGCCAGCCAACGTTATTGGCAAGCCAGGTCACATTCCATTCGGCTTCTTTGGTTTGCGGCACACCTACAATGCTGGATTTAACTCCCAACGCAGGGATCTCGATCCACAAGTCGCCGAGGCTGGTGTATGCAAGTTCTTTCGGTTGTTCTGCCAACATGGTGACACGGTTCGGGGCGAAGCCGGTGGCAGGTAAGGCTCCTACAGTTAATTTTGCATCTTCTCTTGTGTCAGCAGCGCCGCCTCCACCACCGGCGGCGGCAGGGTCAACAAGTTGGAAGTTGCGGGTGAAGTCAGTGCCATTGGCAATGCCATTGCCAGCCAAAGCAAGTGCCGTGTTATTGGCTTGTACGATGGAAGTGGTGCCGCAGACGAACAAGCGGTAATAGCCATTGGTAGTGATGGGCGTACTCAATGTGACAGTAGCGACAAAGGGACCGGAGCCACCGCCGTTGCTATAAGTCACCGAAGTAACAGGTGTGATGATATCTGGTGCGACCACGCCACCGGCACAACTGAGGGTATTGAAGGTACCTGTTGTAGAGCGGACGAGGATGTAGTTGGCAGGGTTATCCACTTCATCGGGGTCGGTGGTGCTGGCGGGAACATCGTATACATCTTTGTTGAAGGTCACAACCAGTTGGTTGATGTTTAGGGTGTTTACCACCTGTTCGTTTTCAGAGATCGAACCGTCGCCTGTATCGGGAACGGAGCCCACACCATTATTGACAACTGTGAGGATGAGGGCGTCAATGACGATATCCTTGTTGGCACCCAGCGAGCCTGCTGCGCCGGGGTTGGGCAAGGTCAGGTTCGCGTTATTGAGAGCGGCGTCTTGAATACTGCCACCGTTGAGGGTTAGCGAGGTGTTGGCGACGTAATCTAGATCGGGCGTATTATCACCTGTTACGATAGTGTAGGTGAACGTTAGCGTATCTGTACCACTGCCACTGACATAATTGGCAAGCCCATCCACTACGCCTAATTCAAGTAGTAGTTGCGGTGTGCCAGTTACAGTGACAGCTTCATCGAATGTGACTAGAATGGTGATGGTATTACCAGGGAAGTAGGTACCATCGGCATCCGGTGAGGTGACGTTGGTCACGATGGGGGCGCTGGTGTTGACCGTCCAAGTATAGGAAGCAGGAGTTGGATCGACATTGCCCAAGGGATCGATGGCGCGAACGGCGAAGGTGTGTGGTCCATCAGCCAAGGCTGCAAGAGAGTTGGGTGAAGTACAGGCAGAGAAAGCGCCACCATCAATGCTGCATTCAAAGGTCGCTGTCACATCTGAACTGCTGAAATTAAAAGTGGGTGTAGCGTTATTGCTTGGGTTGGTCGGATTGGAAACAATTGTTGTGTCTGGTGCTGTGGCGTCGATTGTCCAGGTATAGGTGGCAGGCGTTCCATCGACGTTGCCAGCCGGGTCCACAGCACGGACAGCGAAGGTATGTAATCCATCTGCCAAAGCAAGAGTATCTGGTGTGGTACAGGCAGAGAAAGCACCGCCATCAATACTGCACTGGAAGGTTGCAGTCACATCCGGGCTGCTGAAGGTAAAGGTGGGGGTGTTGTCGTTGCTCGGATCGGCTGGGCTTGAGTCGATGTTTGTATCTGGCGCGATGGTATCAATTGTCCATGTGTATGTAGCAGGAGACGCATCTGTATTGCCCAAAAGATCAACAGCGCGGACGGCAAAGGTATGGAGACCATCTGCCAAAGTTGCAAGAGTATTCGGCGTGGTACAGGCAGAGAAAGCACCACCATCAATACTGCATTGGAAGGTTGCAGTCACATCCGGGCTACTGAAGGTGAAGGTGGGGGTGTTGTCGTTGCTCGGATTGGTCGGATTGGAATCGATGGTCGTATCTGGCGCAGCCGTGTCAATTGTCCACGTATAGGAGGCAGGAGTGGTATCCACGTTGCCAGCCACATCTATTGCACGCACTTGGAAGGTGTGACTGCCGTCGCTCAGACCGACATAATTCTGCGGACTGGTACAGGCACTGAAACCACCACCGTCTAATTGACATTGGAAGGAAGCAACACCAGAGCCACCGGAGTCGTTGCCGGTGAAGGAGAACGATGCATTGCTAGAATTTGTTGGATTGGTCGGGTTGGCAGTGATGGTGGTATCAGGAGCAACGGTATCCACCGTAAATGTGTTGGTGTTCGAGTTAGGACTGGTATTTCCTGCTGCATCTGTAGAAGTGGCTCTAACTGTGTGAGAACCATCGCTAAGTGCGGCAGGAGTGTAATTCCAGTCGCCACTGCCATCGGCTGTGGCAGTGCCTACGGGAGAACCATCGATATACACTGTAACTGTGCTATTGGGTTCGGCGGTGCCGGAGACAAGAGGTGTCGGATTACTTATTACACTACCATTGGCTGGCGTAGTGACCACCGGCGCTGCAGGAGCAGTTGTATCCACGGTCCAGGTATAAGAGGCAGGGGTCGAATCAACATTGCCCGCATTGTCAATTGCGCGTACCTGGAAGGTGTGACTACCGTCGCTCAGACCGACATAATTCTGCGGACTGGTACAGGCACTGAAACCGCCGCCATCCAATTGACATTGGAAGGAAGCAACGCCAGAGCCGCCGGGGTCGCTGCCAGTGAAGGAGAACGCTGCTGTACTAGAATTTGTTAGGAGGGGCGGGTTGGCAGTGATGGTAGTGTCTGGGGCGGTTGAGTCAACCGTAAAGTCTGGGTCTGAGCCGCCAAAGGATGTCCAAGCTGTTGCTGCGCCGAGGCTATCTACAAGTCTATATTGCCATTTATAGGAGGTGCCGCTTACAAAGGCTCCACAGGAACCAGTGCTGGTTTCGGTTCCGCTGTTGGTTAATGGGCTTGAACAAGTGGCAGTATTCGTGAACGCACTTGCATTTGGCAGTACTTCCACTTGCAATTGATATTGATTCGCCTCAGGGTCTGTTGCCGTGGCTTTGAAGACAACCTGAGTTTGGTTTGTATAACCGCCCTGTGCGATCACAGTGGTGGCATCGGTTCTGTATTGATTTATGGTAGAAGGAGCGTTAGGGGCGGTGTTGGTTATGGCAGGGTTCAAGGCGAAACCGACCAAAACCGAGCGATTATGGGCTGTCCCACCATCTGTGACGGTGATTGTGGCGGAGCCTGCGGTAGTAGCCGTGCTTTGACCCACGGCAGTTCGATTTCCATCTGCTGTCTGGCTTCCATCAAATAGTTCGCTAAACGTCCAGACCCCGGAAGTTCCCGTGCCAGATGGACCAGCATTGTTCATATTGGTGGCATAAATAACGCGCCCACCTGCTTGGTTAACAACTGCACCACCAGCGGCGTTGAATACACTTGTATTCGTTGTTGTATTTCCAGCAGCAGCTGTTCCAGTTGCTGAGCTATTGATGGTATTTGAGACACCCGTCCCAGCTGTCTGGTTGATGCCCGTATAGGTATTCGCGTAAAAACAAGTGCCATTGGTTGCGGTGATTGTTGTAGCTTGAGCAACTGCTGAAGTGCCAACGACCCTATAGCCAGCATATATTCTTGCATTTCCATTTACGGGGTTCGCAATTAAAGTTGCCGCACCAAACCCTGAAAGATTTGGTGTTCCAATTGCCCCGCCTCCTTCACTGGATACAATCACGACTACGACACGATCAGACCCAGCTGGGATGGTATAGGTGAGGGAACCGCCGCATGCTGCTGTTGTAACATTTGCGATCGTTTGCGGATTTGTCCCAGTTATACCATCTGCATCATTGTAGGTTACGCGGACATCATAACTTGTTGCAGGTGCCAGCCCTGTAATACTTGTGGCAAATGGAGATGCACTGTGCGCTGCCCCGGATACGAAGGTAGTCCATGAGCCAGATACTGGGCAATTTGCTGAAGTCAGACAGTATTCGACTGTATACGTGTTGTCAGCATCGCCATCATCTGTGTAAGGCATAGAAACATTGATTGATGAACTACTACCCGAAGTAGCTGTTGCAACACCAACAGTTGTTGAATTCAAAAAGTATGTAACCGTTACTTGGATATAATCAACACTTGCAGTTCTTGTGTTAGTGCTGTCAACTGCTAGCGCTACACCGAAATTTACGTCATTTATTTCTGCTGGTGTCCAAGTTGTTCCCCACAAATTATTAGCAGCGCCATAATTTGCTGCAGCTTCAGTACCAGGCCAATCTGTTGTGGTATTTCCGAGGTTGCTCCCGACCAATGACCCACCTTTAATCAACTGGACAACGTTATCTTGTATATCCTGCCCGCCACCGGTTGACCCAAATCTTCCTATAGTAACTTGTATTCCTGCAATACTCGAACCTGCTGGAATAGCAAAGTCAAAATCAGTAGCTTGTAAATATTCTGACGTTGAATTATTTACGGCTACTGTCGCATATACATTATTATTGGAAATCACGTTTCCAGAATTTGTCCAATTAACCGTTCCTGGTCCATTGACATTTGCTCCTACATCCGGGAGATTTGGACCAGATGTCGCCGCATATGCTGGTGTGATGGGCAGTGCCCCCAGTGCCAGCATCACGATCAAAATTGCAGAAAAAAGCTTGTTGAAAAAAGATTTGTTCATTGTTTTTTCCTTGTTTTTCCTTATTGTGATGGGTGAATAGAAAATAAAAAAATAAATTCTTATTTAGGTAATAATGACCCTGTACCGACTTTTAGCACGACCGATGCTTTACGTAAATTGCTTAATTGCACATTGTTATCATTGAAATCATCGAACTCTTCGTATTCCCCGCGCCAGATCTTCATAGCGGTGGGTTCACTGCAACCCAGTTTGCGCATCTCTCCAATAAATTCATCTACAGACATGTTGATACGTTCAGCTAGTTCTTGCACGCGGCTTTTGGCTGGTATGGGTGGGGTGTGGGTGGGCTGCATGAATTTCCTTTTTAAATTTAATTAAAAGTATTTTTATAAATATATTTTTGAAACGAAATACAAAAAAGAACCGGTTTTCCGGTCACTTTGCACTTTTGCAAGGCGCTCATATTATTCTAATCCTATTCAAGGAAAAGTCAATAAATTTTCCTTAACAAACGGACGGGATGGGCCGAAAAAATGCGCATAAACATAAAATGGCGAAGTGCCTTAACCTTGAGTGCTATACAGTAATAGACCTTATGCAAAAGTTTTATTTTCCACAGAGTTTAAAGAGAAAAAGAGGTCTTAAGACTTCTCTCAAGGTCTCTGTGTTCTCTGTGGCTACCTATGCAAGAGGTTCATTGAAAATAAAAAGACTCCCGAAGCCACCATACTTAGTTGGCACTTCGGAAGTCTTTTCAATTGTTTAAACTTTTACAAACTACTCGTTCTCAACACGTATCAACACCGCACGAACCACCCGCCTGAAGAAGTATGTATCACTGCTGGGTAGGTAGACCTGACAGGTGATCAGAGTTAGATAGGACTCGTCTTCCAAGGTCTCGAACGCGAAACTTGTTGTGTAGGGGCGTGAGAGACGTGAGTTGCGTACTTCAAATATGTACTTCTCATCGTAGAGGTGGACGATGATCTGGTCACCATACTTGAGTTTCTTCAAGTCTGCAAATGGACCATTCAGTCCGTCGGCATTGGTGACATGAGCTGTCACCACAGAGTTGCCCTCCCAAGTGGGGAAGGCGGTGCCGTTGAGCCAGCCGACGTTGTTCGCGAGCCAAGTCACATCCCAATCGCCTTCTTTGGTCTGAGGCACACCCACGATGCTTGTCTTGATGCCAAGCGAAGGAATCTCGATCCATAAGTCGCCGAGATCAGTGTAAGCGAGGTCTTGCGGCTGTTCCGCCAATAGGGTGACACGGTTCGGGGCGAAGCCCGTAGCGGGCAGGGCTGCGATGGTAAGCGAGTCATCATCCTCTACTAGTGTGCCGCCTCCGCTTGAACTAGGGGTGGTGAGTTGGAAGTTGCGTGCGAAATCGGTCGAGGGGGCTGTTCCGTCACCAGCGAGGGCAAAGGCTGTACTGCTTGCCTGTACAATGGACGTTGTCCCACACACATACAAGCGATAGTGCCCCACGACTGTCAACGGTGTGCTGAGGTTGAGTGTTGCAATGAATGGACCGGAACCGCCGCCGTTGCTATAAGCTACTGAAGTAACAGGGATCGGAATATCAGGGGCAACGATCGGGAGCGGAGCTCCGCCTGATCCACATCCCAGGGTGTTAAAAACGGCAGTGGTAGAGTAAAGGAGCCTATAGTTGGCGGGGTTGGTGACATCATCCGAATCGACATCACCAGGTGGATCGTACACATCCTTGTTGAAGTGTACGATCAGTTGAGTCACATTATGCGTGGTTGGAATGGATTCGTTTTCGCCTACGTTTCCATCACCCGTATCTGGGTTTGAGTCGATGCCATTGGTGGTGATCATCAGAAGCGTAGTATCGATCACGATGTCTTTATTCGCACCTAGTGAACCTGCCGCTCCTGGAATTGGAAGCGTCAGATCCGCATTATTGAGCACGGCATCCTGGATGGTCCCACCATTTAAGGTTAATGAGGTTGGTGCGACGTAATCCAGATCAGGCGTGGTGTCGCCAAGCGCAACTGTATATGTGAATGAAAGGGTATCTGTGCCGCTTCCACTTACATAATTTGCGATTCCATCTATGGAGCCCAATTCAAGAGTGATCTGAGGTGCGCCAGTCACATAGACGATCTCACTAAAGGTTACGGTGACATTGATCACCGCGCCGGTAAAGTACGTTCCGTCCGCAGTTGTGGATGTGACATTGGTAACAACTGGAAGGGTACTATCAACGATAAAGTCCGGGTCACTTACACCGAAAACTGTCCATGCAGTAGCCCCGCCGCCGCTATCCACGAAGCGATAACGCCATATATAAGAGCCCGAAGCAAAGGGTCCACATGAACCGGTGCTTGCTTCTGTGCCACTGTTGGTGAGCGGACTAGTACAGGTAGAAACACCAGTAAAGGGTGATATATCACTGACTGCTTCCGCTTCGAGCGTATATTGATCACCTTCTGTATCTGTGGCAGTGCCTTTGAAAACTACCGAGGTTTCGTTGGTAATTCCGCCTTGAGCAATGACCGTGGTTCCATCCGTTCTGAATTGATCTGGGGCAACGGTTTCAACAGGAATATCATTATCCGAAGTCACATTGATGGTCATCGTATAACTGCTGATGCTGTATGCCGTGCCGTCATACACCTCGAATTGGAATGTGGCATATGGTGTGCCATTGGCATCTGCAACTGGGGCAAATGTCAGCGTTGTGACATCTGCACAAATACCGTTGAGTGGAACATCCACACCACCGCATTGCAAAGTCCCTGCGGTTTCCAGCGAAGTAACCCGGATACCAGCAAATGGGTTGCTTTCCGCATCGCTATATGGGGGAGTGGTCAGGGTGGTGAAATCAGCCGTAGTAAATGTGTAGGTCGTATCTTCATTTGTTGTGACGGCACCATTCCCTCCCGTAGGAGGTGTATTGACATTGATAGTAATCACAACCAGCCCATTGGCTCCATTGCCTCCATTTTGTCCAAATCCAGCTCCATTTCTATACGCCCCGCCGCCACCGCCGCCGGGTAGATTCCCCACCAACCCTGCGCCAGTTGGGGCAGATTTACCATTGCCGCCATTGCCGCCCCCAGCCGGGGCAGATGCGCCAGTCGCATTCGTGGCATTCGTTCCAATCGCAGCTGTACCTGCTGAAGAGCCGCCCCCACCACCATAGTTTCCAGTGGCATCTCCATTTGCTCCTGCTCCGCCTGAATATTTTGTAGTTCCAAACCCGGCTGCCGCAGAACCGCCGGTCGCACCAGTTGCGCTGTTGGATGAATTTCCACCTTTTGCCATAACGGTTGTGGCAGTGTCAAAATATGAGTCTCCGCCTGCGGCAGTGGAAGTTGATCCTGCACCGACAACGATCGTATAGGTATTCCCTGGAATAACAGTAAGGGTAGATCTGGAGTAAGCGCCTCCACCTCCACCGCCAGCGACAACTTCGCCGCTGAATCCTCCACCTACATTTCCGCCTCTGCCACCGCCACCCCACACTTCGACATCAATCGATGTGACACCAGCAGGAGCCGTCCATGAAGAGGTACCTGGGGTGTTAAAAATTCTGTAATCACTGGTATATGTGAGAACGACACTGCCATCAGCACCATTGCCTCCGGCTTGTGCAAGAGTAGCTCCACTGCTATACGCCCCGCCGCCGCCGCCGCCAGGTGTTGCGCCAATCACCCCTGCACCCGTAGTGGTAGCTCTGCCGTTGCCGCCATTGCCACCTCCGGCTGGTGCTGTTGCGCCGGTTGCATTTGTAGCAGTGTTGCCGTTTGCACCAGTCCCTGCCGAAGAGCCACCGCCGCCACTGTAATTTGCTCCGGCATTTCCATTTGCTCCGGCTCCACCCGAGAATCGAATGGTTCCAAAACCAGCCGCGGCGGACCCACCGGTGGCGCCAGTTGTATTGTTGTTGGCTGCAGAGTTCCCGCCTTTTGCCATGACGGTTGTGGCAGTGCCAAAATATGAGTCTCCGCCTGCGGCTGCCAATACAGTTGCTCCAGCGCCGACAACAATCGTATAAGTATTCCCCGGAACAACAGTAACGACAGAACTGGAATAAGCACCGCCACCGCCGCCGCCGCGAACGGTTTCACCACCCACTAAAGCAATACCGCCGCCTCGTCCACCGCCGCCCCATGCTTCTACTGTAACGGAGGTGACATCGGGTGGGGCAGTCCAGGTAAATGTACCTGGTGTGGAGAAGTTATCAACGGCTGTAGCAGCCACAGCAGGTTTTACCGGTATCGTTACTAATGCCAGAATCAAGATCAAAATTGCAGAAAAAGCTTTGGTAAAAATCGATTTTCTCATTTTTTAATCCTCATCTTGATGAAACCGAAAAAATAAAATAAAGCCTTTTTAGGATTAATTGGGTAAAAGTTACCCAACTTAAACGGATAAAAGAATAGCTCTTTGCAAAAATGTTAACATTAATCCTATTCTAATGTGAATCCACCATTTGTCAACGAATTTTCCTTCATAAAGCACTGATAAAATACAGGTCATTACCTAGGATAAACATGAATAATTACTATGAACTGCGTGTAAGTGAATTGCTCTCCAAGAAACTCCTCACCCTCGCCACAGCCGAATCATGCACAGGCGGTTTGGTTGCCAGCCGCATTACGGATGTATCTGGCTCGTCGGCATATTTTCTGGGTGGTATCGTTGCGTATTCATATGAAGCCAAAGCCTCCCTGCTGGGCGTCTCGTGGGATACGTTAAACACAAAAGGCGCGGTCTCAAGAGAAACGGTCATTGAAATGGCACAAGGCGCACGCAGGGTGTTCACTGCCGATATCGCCGTCAGTGTCAGCGGCATTGCCGGACCCGGCGGCGGCACACCCGATAAACCCGTAGGCACGGTCTGGGTCGGGCTGGCAACTCCGAGCGGGGAAGAGGCGCGGCACTTCGTCTGGGATGGGGATCGCATTCTTAATAAGCAATTATCCAGCGAAGCCGCGCTGCAATTCATCCTTGATTATCTTGATGGGAGGCTCGCATGAAAACTGTTGTGATGATCTCTGCCATTGCGGAATGGAAAGCCGTGAAAGAAATTTTCCCCGCGCTTGAAATTACGCCTTCACCGTATGGTGATACTGGAATTCTTCACCATCATGGTTTTGAACTTAAGTTGCTGCATAGCGGTTGGGGCAAGATCGCTTCGGCGGGTGCGATTCAGTATGTGATCGATCACGACCAGCCGGACCTGATCGTCAACCTCGGCACCTGCGGCGGCTTTGAAGGCAATATCGGTCTGAACGATATCGTGCTGGTTGAGCGGACTTTCATCTATGACATTGTCGAACTCATGGGCGATCTCAACATCGTGGAGTATTACGCCTCGACTCTTAATTTGAGTTGGTTGCCCGAACCCTACCCTTACCCCGTCCGAAAGGGAATCCTCGCCTCCGCCGATAGCGACCTGCCGCCGGATAAGATTGCGTATCTCAAATCGTTGGGAGCCATTGCAGGAGACTGGGAATCAGGTGCGATGGCTTGGGTGGCAAATAAAAACGCCGCACGATTGTTGATTCTGCGCGGCGTTAGCGACTTGGTAAATGAAAAGGCAGGGGAGGCATATGATAACTTGGCGTTGTTTGAAGAACGTACAAAAGACGTTATGTACAAGTTATTTGAGCAGTTACCCGATTGGCTGAGAAGTGTGAAGATATAAAAAGAGCTGACAGGTTTCAAAGCAGCCTGTCAGCTCTTTTCTTTATTGATTGATGCTACTCGCCTTCCACTTCAACCAACACCGCGCGAATTACGCGACGATATAGATAGGTATCGCTCTTAGGTAGGTAAACCTGACAGGTGATAAGGGTCAGATAAGATTGATCTTCAAGATGCTCGAAAGCAAAGCTGGTTGTAAAGGGTTTGCTCATCCTTGAATTGCGGACTTCAAAGATGTACTTCTGTCCATAGAGATGGATGATGATCTGGTCACCATACTTGAGCTTCTTCAAGTTCGCGAAAGGACCATCGACGCCATCGGCATTGGTGACATGCGCTGTGACCACCGAGTTCCCTTCCCAGGTGGGGAAGGCAGTGCCATTGAGCCAGCCGACATTGTTGGCAAGCCAGGTAACGTCCCATTCGCCATCGGCAGTCTGTGGCACACCGACAATGCTGGTCTTAATGCCCAAGGCAGGGATCTCGATCCACATCTCACTGAGGTCAGAGTAGGCAAGCTCATCTGGCTGAACGGGCAACTTGGTAATGCGACCCGGAGTAAAACCAGTAGCAGGCAGTGCGGCAACAGCTAAGTCATCCTCTCTTGCGCCAGCACTGCCACCACTACCGCCACCGGCAGCCGGAGTGACAAGTTGGAAGTTGCGGACAAAGTCCGTCCCATTGGCAATGCCATTGCCAGCCAAAGCAAGTGCCGTGTTATTGGCTTGTACGATGGAAGTGGTGCCGCAGACGAACAAGCGGTAATAGCCATTGGTAGTGATGGGCGTACTCAATGTGACCGTAGCGACAAAGGGACCGGAGCCGCCGCCGTTGCTATAAGTCACCGAAGTAACAGGTGTGATGATATCTGGTGCGACCACGCCACCGGCACAACTGAGGGTATTGAAGGTACCTGTTGTAGAGCGGACGAGGATGTAGTTGGCAGGGTTAT
>JAFLCF010000079.1 GCA_017303735.1 Anaerolineae bacterium | reverse complement strand
GATTGTATTTCTTTTTCAGACTTCATTTTGGGAAAACATGAAGACAAAATAAATGCACATGCAATGAAGATGAGTATTATTCTGGATGATTTCATTTCCAATTCCCTTTCTACAGCCCAGCGCCCAATGACTTGACATTACCTGCCCTGTCTCGTGGACCGGGCGAAGCCGTCCAACTGGAAAAATGATAAGGCGTAGGAAACTGCTTGAGATTGCCGCACGCCCTCCGGCAGTCCCCAGCGTCAGGTGCACGCTTTGTTGGGCGTTTTGCTGTGGGAGTGTTAGAAATTTGTCCCATAGACTTCATTGAAATAATCTACAATTCCATCTTTGAAGGCGTTTAGAATGGCTGTTTTTGATTGCGACAAATGTAAATCTAATCCATGAAGCACAATTGCTTTATCAATAAAGCCTGCAAAATTACACATTTCATCAAGTCGCATTATCCAAAAAGCACCATATTCGCTAAGACGATTTAATTCAGATTGTGTAGATTCGTGAATCGCTAAACTGTCAATTTGTTCAGAAAGCATAATAGATTTTGCGCTATCTTTGTAGTGTTCTGCATATTCTCTGCCAAGAACAAGAGCGATAACGATGGAACGCAACATAAATTCTGAAGACATGCCGAGATACTGATTAGCGTCGTCCACACCTTTAGGAAACACACGATGTTGAGTGTCCTGCTCTAGCACAGTTTGCACAAAAGGCTTATGTACAATATCTATGATTATTCTTCGGTTTTCCTGAATTTTTGCTTCACTCTTTTCAATTAGACTCTTGTGCTTTTGAGCTAGAGCAAGCAAGTCTGAAATATCTGGAATACTCGGTTTTGACGGCATAATCCCTCTACTAAAAAACAAAATAAATAAGAACACCGATTGCTATTGGTATCCACCAAATTTGCCGAAAAAATACATGATACCCATATTCTTTTACTTCTACGCCGCGAGCACGCAACTCAACAAAGTGCTCCATTTTCCATTTAGCAGAGAACCCTGACCAAGCCATTGCCAATCCTATCAGGACTAATATTACACCCAGAGACATTGTTTGTTCTCCTTGATTTGCAAGCCAAACGCCCAACGGTTTGCGTTACCTGCCCTGTCTCGTGGACTTTGCGAAGCCGTCCAACCAGAAAAAGGCTCAGGCGTAGAAAACTGCTTGAGATTGCCGCAGAATCCCCAGCGTCAGGTGCACGCTTTGTTCGGCGGCGTTTCATCACTTTACTACTGTATAAATGGGTGACCCTATATATATTTTATTAATGTCGCTTAAGTAATTATTTGAAACTGAAAAGGAATTGAATATTTTGAATGCCAGTTCGATTTTTGATAATTGAAGCTGAGATAATGTTTTTATACAAAACGCTGCTAATAACGTTCCTCTCTTGTCGTCCAATTCTTTTACATATTTGTCTAGCTTTAAAGAAGAGTCCCACGAATTAACATTTACATCGAAATTGAATGGGTAATTTGATGAGTTCTCTGAAATTAACAATGGTTCACTTGTTGATTCCTCAAAATATTTTTGAGAATGCTTTTTTGAATGCGCTGGAATATAGCCCGTTTTGTACTTTGTGTTACTCGTTTCCCGTAAATGAAGGTCTCTAGCTGCATCTATGAAATCATGAGATCCTATTAGTTGATTAATTGATTTTGTGGTACCGCTGTAATGTATGGATCCTGTTTCAACTTTTTTGTTGTCAAGTACATTTAATGGAGACCCGATTAGCAATACAATGAAATCTTGATGTTTTTTCCATAGGGTATAAGTGACTGATATTTCTTCGTAACTTTTATCTCTCAACGAAAAAAGGCCGTTTTGCCAGTTTGACGTATCTGTAAAGTAGTAGCCATTTTCAAAATTTTCGATTTCTGCTATAGGTTTTAATATCTTCTTTTTTTCCAATTTTGTTATTAGCTTTATTGTTTTATCTATTAACTGAGAATTTAAATCCGTTTCTGTTTTGTTTGAGTAGTTTATGCCTAATGAAATTCCAGCTATTTCAATTTTAGGGTTTATGTTGAGGAGACCAGAATCGTTATTTAATTGAGAAAACAATATGTTTACTTTGTTTTCAGAGATATATTGGAAGTAACGAAGGTGATTTGTCATTAATTAAGATTCTTTCTTGTGATACTTACTAGCCGCCGAACTACTGTTTATACAGCGTGCTGTATAAAACCCCAAAATGGGGTACATAACAGCGATTTCGCTGTATAACACCCTATAGATTGCATAACAGCATTATACAAGCACCACAAGAAAGGAGCAAGAAAGGCTAACTCTTCAAAAAACAAAGAAATTTGCCGTCAAATCCCCCCTCGACCCATAAAAAATAGCACGGCAGAGCTGGTGACTCTGCCGTGCAAACGACCTGCTGCCCTCAACAGGTAATTACCATATCACTATTCACTATTCTCTATTTCTTATTCCTCAAATACTCATCGATCGCCAGCCCGGCATTACGTCCGCCCACCATGGCAGTCACCACCAGATCGGGTCCGGTGGCGCAGTCGCCGCCGGTGAAAACACCCTCGCGGCTGGTGGTGCCAGTTGCTTTATCCTTCACCGAAATCAAACCCCAATTGTACGTTTCAAGGTCGGGCGTCGTCTTGCCGAGGATCGGGTCGGGCCAATAGCCGAGCGCCAGAATCGCCGTATCTGCCGCAACACTGAAATTCGAGCCTTCCACTGGCACCGGCTTGCGGCGTCCTTTTGCATCCGGCTCGCCAAGTTTCATTTCAATACATTCCACAGCGGCGAGTTTTCCGTCAGCGCCGGGGATGAACTTCACCGGCTGAGTCAAGAAGCGGTACTTCGCTCCTTCCTCACGTGCCAGTTTGCGGTCTTTCTTGCCACCCGGCATTTCCTTTTCAGTACGCCGATACAAACAAGTCACTTCTTCGGCACCAAGCCGCAGCGCCGTTCGCAAACAATCCGAAGCCGTATCTCCACCGCCGATCACCACCACACGCTTGCCGATCTCGAGCGGTTTCTTCATACTCTCGGGCAATTGCTCTGTCGGAATATTCCCGCGGATCAGAAAATCGGTCGCCTCGAACACACCTTCAAGGTCAGTGCCGGGCGTATCTTCCATCTTCGCATCGATTTCCGAGCCCACCCCAATGAACACAGCCTCAAACCCCTCGGCAAATAACTGATCGATGGTTTTATCTTTACCAATATACGTGTTCGGCACGAACTTCACCCCAGCACGTTCGAACTCCTCCCATTTTTCCTGCCAAACTTCCTTCGATAATTTAAAATTCGGAATGCCATACACCAACAACCCCCCAGGCGCAGGTTTGGATTCAAAGATCGTAACTTCATGCCCTTTTTGGACGAGGACATCTGCGCATCCCAACCCAGCCGGACCTGCCCCAATCACCGCAACCTTTTTCCCGCTGAAAACGTTCGGCAGCGGAATGAAATATCCCTGCGTCCGGCGTTCATAATCCACCGTAAACGCCTCAAGCTCGCCGCACAACACCGGCGCGTGATGTTTATTCAGCACACACGACCCCTGGCACAACGCCTCATGCGGACAAACCCGCCCGCACACCTCGGGTAGGGAACTGGTCTTATGGTAGATCCCCGCCGCCTCCACGAACTTCCCCTGCTCGATCAACCACATCGCAGATGGGATATCGTTCGCAGTCGGGCAAGCCACCATGCACGGAGCCGGATCCGGGCAATGGATGCAGCGAGCCGCTTCCACCATGGCGCGTTCCGGGTCGAACTCGATCACAACATCGTTAAAGTCGCAGGTGCGTTCATCCGCCGGGCGCAGGTCCAAATCAAAAAATGGGCGATTAGCCCGTTCCTTGCGGTCGATCGCCAAAAATTCACTGGGAACTGCCTGCATTCTGCCTCCAACAAATGGAATTGCTACAAATAAAACGACTTGTACGATGATACCCAATCTAATTGGATAGACACAGGCTTAAATGTCATAAATCCCAGAGACAATCGTCATAACTTTACAACTGCGTTAATAATCTAATGAGAAGGCGGGCAAACGCTCATACTTCGATTAAAATTCGTTCGTTCAAATCTGCACAATTTATCCACACCAATTTAGGTGACCCATGATATATAGATTAGGACTTTCGCTCGCAGGCGGTCTCTGACCGCCGTGTTTTGCAGGGCGCGTCGCAGGGTCACAGACCCTGCTTGAGCGAGTTTTACCCAAATCCTAAAGAAGATAGGGTAAAGAAAATCAAAGCAAGCCGTGGATACTTATGAATTCGCGACAAAAGATATTAAACTACGTAAGTCTTTGATGTAAGAAAACATCATTGCAGGCTTACTTAACCCTGTTGGAGGACCATCATAATGCGTCAATTTTTTTCAAGATTTACCCGACGGACCTGGATCATCATCGCCGTCGTTGTCGTCATCCTGTTGATCGTCGGTTTTTCCCTGTCTCGCCCGCCTGAGCAGGTGGCATTTCAGACCGTCCCCGTTGAGCGCGGCGACCTGGCAGCTTCTGTTGGCGCTACAGGCAGTGTTCGCGCCCGTCAGACCGCCGTCTTAACCTGGCAAACGAATGGAAATATCGGTGCCGTTAATGCCATTATTGGCGATACGATCGAAGCTGGTGCCGTGCTTGCCAGCCTCGATAAAGCCACCCTTAGCCAGAGCATCATCCTCGCCGAAGCCGACCTCGTCAGCGCGCGCGAAGCCCTCGAAGACCTGGTCGAATCAGATACGGCTTTGCTTGAAGCAGAAAAAGCCGTTGAACGTGCCGAAGACAATTACAAAAAAGCCTATAACTGGCGCATCGAATTAAACGGCAAGATCGATATCAAAGATGTTTATTACGATCAGTTCGGGGTTCTCAAGGTCAGAGAATATAAAGGCTACGCCAACGAAGAAACCATTGCCGATGCCGACCGCGACCTGGCGCTTGCCGAATCCAAACTGGAAGATGCCCGCCGTGAATATGAACGCCTGTTGAAAGGCGAAGAGTCGGATGCTGTCGCTGCCGCCCGGGCTCGTGTCGCCGCAGCCGAAGCCACCTTAGACCTCGCAAATATCACCACTCCCTTCAATGGAACCATCACACAATCCAGTGCAGTGGTTGGCGATCAGGTCACTCCCGGCACGATCGCATTCCGCATCGATGATCTTTCCAGCCTGCTGGTGGATGTGCAGGTTTCTGAAGTCGATATCAACAATGTCGCTGTGGGGCAGAATGCCACCCTCTCGTTTGACGCGATCCTCGGCAAAACCTATAACGGAACCGTGGTCGAAGTCGGTCAGGCGGGCGATACCATTCAAGGCGTGGTCAGCTTCACTGTCACCGTTGAGTTGACTGATGCGGATGAGCAGGTCAAACCCGGTATGACCGCAGCGGTGAACGTCATCGTTGAAGAAGTGACCAATACCGTGCTTATCCCGAATCGTTCCGTCCGTTTGGTGGATGGGGAACGGGTCATCTATCTCCTGCAAGATGGCTTGCCTGTACCTGTCACCATTACCCTGGGCGCCTCTTCCGATACCATGAGCGTTCTGCTCAGTGGTGATGTTAAAGAAGGCGACCTCATTATCCTCAACCCGCCCGCATTCAATGGGGGACCGTTCGGTGGAGGCTAGCATGGACTGGGTCATTGAAGCACGCGACCTGAAAAAGACATACGTCATGGGTGAGATCGAAGTGCAAGCGTTGCGCGGCGTCTCGTTCACAGTGAAGCGCGGAGAGGTCGTTTCCATTATGGGACCCTCCGGCTCCGGCAAATCGACCATGATGAACACCCTTGGCTGTCTCGACCGCCCCAGTTCGGGCGAATATATTTTAGATGGCGAATCCGTTGCTCAAATGGATGATGACCAGTTGGCAAGCGTTCGCAATCGCAAGATCGGTTTCGTCTTCCAAAGTTTCAACCTGCTTTCACGCCTCACCGCACTTGGGAATGTTGAACTTCCTCTGCGCTATGCTGGCTTAACCCAGGGACGCAAAGAAAAAGCCCAAAAAGCTCTTGAAGCCGTTGGCTTGAGTGACCGCATGAAGCACCGCCCCTATGAACTTTCTGGCGGGCAGCAACAGCGTGTGGCGGTGGCGCGTGCCCTGGTCAATGACCCTGCCATCATCATGGCGGACGAACCGACCGGAAATCTCGACTCAAAGGTTGGCAAAGAGATCATGAATCTTTTGCTCAACCTCAACAAAGAGCTTGGCACAACACTGGTCATCGTAACGCATGATCCGAAGATCGCCGAGCAAACCCAGCGCGTCATCCGTTTGAAAGACGGCGAGTTGGATTCGATCGATGAAAATCCATCGGGAGAGATGAAATGAACTTTTCCCAGGCACTTATGGAAGCCCTCGAAAGCCTGAACGGAAACAAGATGCGTTCCGGGCTGACCGTTTTGGGCATCGTCATTGGCGTTGCGGCAGTCATTGCCATGCTCGCCGTTGGCAATGGCGCCCAAGCTTCCATTACCGGCTCTATTTCAAGCATCGGCACCAATCTATTATTTGTCTTCAGTGGCTCAGCAGACGGTCCCCCCGGCGGACCTGGCAGCGGCAGAAGCGGAAATAACATCCGCCCACTTACCTTAAGTGATGCCGAAGCCCTTGCAGACCAGTTTGCCGCCCCATCTATTGAACGAGTCGCACCGACCATCGAAGGCAACGGCTTGTTGACATTTTCAGGTGAGAATACCTCTGCATCTGTTTCAGGCGTTACGCCGGATTATTTTTCTGTACGAAATATTGAACTGGCAGAGGGTGAATTCATCAATCAGGAACACATCCTCGGGCGCATGTCTGTTGTGGTCTTGGGACCCGAAGCCGCGATCTCCTTGTTTGGTCATGCCGACGGTGTCGTGGGCGAAACCATCCGCATTGAAGGGCAACCCTTCCGCATCATCGGTGTTTTGGTGGCACGCGGCGGCGGCGCCTTTGGCAGTGAAGATAATAGCTCTTACATTCCCTTCACCACTGCTCAATCTCGCCTGCTCAAACGCAGCTCACGCGATGTCGTCGATGTCATTTATGTGCAGGCGGTCACAGCAGAAGCCGTTCCGCTCGCCGTGGAAGAGATCTCCAATATTATTCGCCAGCGCCATCGCACGCCCATCGGCTTGGACGATTTCACGGTCTTCACCCAGCAAGACTTCCTCAGCATCTTTGAATCCATCACCGGCGTGCTCACCATCTTTTTGGGCGGCATCGCGGGCATCTCGCTCCTCGTTGGCGGCATCGGCATCATGAACATTATGCTGGTCTCCGTCACCGAGCGAACCAAAGAGATCGGCTTGCGCAAAGCCCTCGGCGCACGCAAACGCGATATCCTCATGCAGTTCCTGACTGAATCATCCTTGCTGAGTCTCATTGGTGGCGTGATTGGTACGATATTCGGTTGGCTGATTGCCCGCCTTGTAGAGCAAATTGCCACCGCCACGGGGAACACCTTTGTCCCCATCGTAGGTGTAGATGCGATTATTTTGTCGACCAGCTTCTCTGCGGCGATCGGTTTGTTCTTTGGCATTTATCCCGCCAGCCGTGCTGCCAATCTTGAGCCGGTCGAAGCCTTGCGGCACGAATAATATGACTCGATCTCAAGTTTTATCGGCTGCGCTGGGCATTCTACTTTTTGTTCAGGGATGTTCCCCCGCGCAGCCTCAAGCCACCATCAACGAAGCGCCTCAAACGGAAGAGGTTGCGGCTGTTGTCCTCGCGACAGAAACTGCTACGCCTCTTCCCACGCCGACGCCTGTTCCACCGACCGAAGTTCCGCCCACACTGACGGCGACTCCCGCTGTGCGCGTCACTGCCATAAACGGTAACCTCTACATCCGCCGCGGACCGGGAACGGTATACAACCGCATCGGCTTGTTGAAAAAAGGCGAAAGCGCCGACGTGATCGGGCAGGACGTTCTTTCGAAATGGGTGCAGATCAACATCCCAAATACCGAGATCACCGGCTGGGTTTCCCTCTTAACTCCCTTCTCCCAGATCGATGGTGACCTCTCTGCAGTTCCTGCCTTCACATTTACAGAGTGGCCCGAACCAGCCTATATCAAAAATTGCACCGAGCACGATATGCTCGTGGGTCCAAATGAGATCTATTTATTCAGCCTGTGGACTAACAGCAAATACCTGAATGAAGAACAATTTGACCCGGGTGTGTACGAGATCTACGACCTCTTCGTCCCCGGCGAACCGCTGGTCGAAACCATAGACCTTCAAGAAGGCGAAACCTTTTATATTACAGTGAACGGATTGGGCGTCGAACATAATTGTCCGTAGTAAATGCCCATGTCATTGCGAGCCGCGCTCTTGGTTTTTGCGGCGAAGCAATCTCCAGCTACTACATAAGCTGAGTTCTTAAGATAAAATCATGGCTGGAATAAACGCCGCTCACAGCGTAGGAAAAGTTTGGGGATACAACACCAGGTCCAAATTGAGTCTGAGGCGTCTCATGTCAAATCGAACAGGAGAACTGTGATGTCTGAAAAACTAAAGAAACTAAAAGAAATCCTCGGCGAAGTATCCGATCTTGGGCGTGCCTCCAGCGTGCTGGGATGGGATCAACAGGTGAACATGCCCCCCGGCGGCGGTGAGGCGCGCGGGCAGCAGCTCGCCACGCTCGGCAAGATCTCGCAGGAAAAATTCACCTCCGATGAAGTGGGCGGTTTGCTCGAAGACCTGAAAAAAGAATACACCGACCCCGAGACCGACGATGGCGCGATGATCCGCGTGGCATCGCGGACGTATGACAAAGCCAAACGCGTGCCTTCTGAATTCGTGGCGGAACAAGCCATGGTTGCCACCAAAGCGCTCGAAGCCTGGGTGGAAGCCCGCAGCAAATCGGACTTTTCCATCTTTCGCCCGCATCTCGAAAAGAATGTGGAGTTGGTGAAGAAGTACGTTTCCTTCTTCCCGCCCGCCGACCACCCCTACGACACCCTGCTGGACGATTACGAGCCCGGCATGAAGACTGCTGAAGTGCGCGAGATCTTCGGCAACCTGCGCCCCAAGCAGGTCGCTTTGATCAAAGCCATCAGCGAAGCCAAACAAGTGAAAGACGATTTTCTGCACAAGTCGTTCAATGAAAAGAAAGTTTGGGACTTTGGTGAAAAGATCATCACCAAGTTTGGTTATGATTTCAGCCGTGGGCGACAGGACAAAGCCCCGCATCCTTTTGAAACCACCTTCAGCGTCAACGATGTGCGCATCACCAATCGCTACGAAAAGAATGCGCCGCTTGCCACACTGTTCAGTGCCATGCACGAATGTGGTCATGCCTTGTATGAAATGGGCGTGAACCCCGCATACGAACGCACCCCTCTCGAAAGTGGAACTTCATTGGCTGTCCACGAATCACAATCGCGCATGTGGGAGAATCTCGTCGGACGTTCGCTTCCCTTCTGGGAGCATTTCTACCCCGATCTGAAAAAGACCTTCCCTTCACAGTTGGATGGCGTTAGCGCCAAAGCATTCTACAAAGCCATCAACAAGGTTGAGCCCTCTTTCATCCGCGTCAATGCCGATGAAGCCACCTACAACATGCACATCATGCTGCGCCTCGAGATCGAGATCGGCATGGTCGATGGCAGCATTGCCGTCAAAGACCTGCCCGAAATTTGGAACGCCAAGATGCGTGATTACCTCGGCGTCACTCCGCCCAACGACGCGCTCGGTGTCTTGCAGGATATTCACTGGTCGTATGGTTCGATTGGTTATTTCTCCACATATGCGCTCGGCAATATCGTTTCGGCACAGTTGTGGGAAGTGATCAACAAAGAGATCAAAGACCTCGAAGAACAGATCCGCAAGGGTCAATTCGCTGAGTTGCGTGAATGGCTGCGTGCCAACATCCACACCTTTGGTCACAAATATGATCCGCAAGATATTGTCAAAAAGGTGACTGGCTCAAAGATCGACTCTGCCGCCTACGTCCGTTACCTGACGAAGAAATACAGCGAAATTTACGGGCTGTAATTTGACTTGATTCAAGAGACGCCCACCTCATGGGCGTCTCTTATTATTTGATGGATATGAGACTCAAACAACTCGCCCTCGCCTCCCTTCTTGGACTTATCACTGCCTGCTCGCCCCAAGCCGCTCCTGCCACGCCGCTCCCGCCAGACTACCTTCCAACTGTGGTGGCGCTCACTGGGCAGGCTGCCTTTGCCACTGCTGCCGCGCTCACGCCAACTGCAGCCCCTCTCCCAACCGAGACTCCGCTTCCGCCGCTGCCTTCGCCTGAAGTTCCCACTGTTACACCCACTCTCGCCGCGGGCTTCACAGACTTTGCCAAGATCCGCTTTCTTGCGCCGGGTCCCATGTCCAGCTTGTCTTCGCCGTTCATTTTGAATGCCATCGTAGCCGCGGGCAAGAGCGAACGCATTCAGGTGGAATTGCTCGGTGAAGATGGACGCGTTCTTTACCGACAGATCCAAAAGCTGACTGAGAATCCGCTAGGCATTTTTCAGCGCTTTGAGATCCCGTTCGAGATTCGGGCTGTATCTGAAACTGGATATATTCGCATCAGCACCCGCGATGATCATGACCGCATTTATGCGCTGAACACCCTGCCGGTTTTGTTGTACTCGGTTGGCACAACCCAGGTTACCCCGCCGGGGAATATTATCTACGAGCGCATTGCCATGGACGGCTTCAAGGAAAAGCAGGAATTTTTCGGAGGTGAGATCGCATTGAACGGACGCATCTGGCCCGTCAATGAACAGCCTTTCGTGGTGGAGTTGCTTTCTATTGAAGGCAAGCCGCTTGGCTCACGGATTCTCGCTGTCAACGGCATCGAAACCCAGCCGTTCGAGACCATCCTGCCCTACAAAGTGAGCGAACCCACTCCAGCGCGGTTGACGTTTCGCCAAGAGAATCCCTTATTAGGCATTGTTGCCGACCCTGAACTTGGCAAACTCATCTACGTCTACACCATTGAAGTGATCTTAAATCCGTAATCTGCCTTGCCAAAATAAACCCCAATGGTATAATCTGCCCGCTGTTCTTTCGGGGTGTGGCTCAGACCGGTAGAGCGCACGGTTCGGGTCCGTGAGGTCGAGAGTTCAAATCTCTCCACCCCGACAGCATGTTCGTAAACCGCCTAACCCGAAGGCGGTTTTTTTTGTTTATCTCAAAAACAATCGAGGAACATTCTCAGAAAACCTTTCCTTGATATTTATAATAAATAGAAATATTTGTATTATTGATTACTAAAAGATGGATTTCAAATTGGAGTATTTCATGAAAAAAGATAAAAGAAAAATGTTTTACTATGTAACTACAATTGGCATTCCTATTCTGAGTGTGATACTTGCCTCAAATATTAACCTTGAGGAGGTGATTATTAATGGGTTGTTAAGTGCAGCTGTTTTGTTATTGATGTTGTTTTATATTACCCATACGGATTATGGAGGTACATTTGATGAAACTTTTCAACTTTTACCTTTTATACGAAGCGCAATTCTTTTGTTTGTGCTTTCCATAATTTTGTATTGGGCGACTGAAAACATATTTGATTTGTTTTTCTATATCACTGGAGTTTAGCTCATTGTCTTTCTATAACCACTTTCGAGAATCATCTCGTATCTTCATAGATTGAACATCCAGCACTATCAATTAAATAAAAAGTCCCTGGGATGTTTCACACAGGGACTTTACTATTCATTACATCAATTCCTTCTCCGCCTGCGTCAGCGCTTCTTCGAACATGCGCAAGCCTTTATCCACTTCACTAATGGTGGGCGGAGATGTAAAATATTTCTCAGTCGCCTGTGCCACGACAGTGGTATGGCTGTGACCAACGCCAGCGGCACCTTAATATCTCAACAGCGTTACCTGCCCTTCGGCGGCGAGCGGACCAATGTACCGAGTCCCGATTCCCCAAGCACCGACTACGGCTACACCGGTCAACGTGACCTGGACCCCGGCATGGGCGGACTGATGGACTACAAGGCACGTTTCTATTCGCCTTATCTTAACCACTTCATCCAGCCGGATACGATTATTCCTGACCTGTCTAACCCGCAGGCGTGGAATCGCTTTGGGTATGTGCATAATAATCAGGTCAATTTTGCTGACCCCAGCGGGCATTGCATTTGGGATCTTTGTTTGGTCGAAACTAGCGTAGTTGCTACTGTTGGTATAGTATTGGTTGTTGCAGCAGTTGCTACTATTGTGACATATGCATTACATGTTGCTACAGAATCTGTATATAATTCTCTGGATGAGAGATGGAAAGTAAGAAATACTAATCCAAAAAATATGGAATCTATAAGCAAGAGTTTAACAAAAACAGAGTATCAGGGTTTTGAGCCAGGCTACAACCCTAAACCTAAAGACCCGAAATGTGGTTTTATTTGTACCCTTATAAAAATTGGTGGGGGTGTTGGAGTTGGACTTATTGCATGTGTTGAAATGTTTAGCCAAGAATGTGCGCAAGCACTTTCTAGACCTTCATCTACACCAACGCCAACGAACACATCAACGCCAACGCCAACGAACACATCAACGCCAACGCCAACGCCAACATACACATCTACACCAACATACACATCTACACCAACACCAACGCCTCCTCGCTATATGCGACCTATATATACACCATATTAATATAAGGTAACTTAATTCATGAAAAACGAGAATTTTAAAAAAATATTTTTTTTCGCATCCCTAATTATTCTAGTGATTCTTAGTATTGTGGTTACAGTTTTTGTCTATATTCAATATCGAAGTGTAGCAAGAGGAATACTAGGGATAGCGGTAATTTATTTAATGCCCAGGCTAGAAAGACAAATAAAGTTTAGAAATTCATTGGAAGAGATAGCACTCGATCCTAAAAAAGAAAAATATCTTATTGCCGCTTTTGTTTGGCCTCTAGTCTATGCTTGGAGCATAGCACAAGTAGGAGAAATGATTTTTTCTTTTTTCTAGACTAACTGAAAACTTGTGAAATGTTGGAAGAATTCAATAGCTTATTGGAAACCAGTTATCAACAAAAAAAGTCCCTGGGATGTTTCACCCAGGGACTTCACTATTCATTCCAATCTTACATCAATTCCTTCTCTGCTTGAGTCAGCGCTTCTTCGAACATGCGCAAGCCCTCGTCCACTTCATTCTCTTTCCTGCTTGCCAATAAAGATCAACGACTCCAAATCCTCCACATCGTCGGGGGCATATTTCCGAAAGACCTCGCGAACTTTTTCCAGGTCCACGTCACTTGCCCAGCCGAGCATGCGTGAAACATCCGCCCAATCTTGGGCGCGTTGCGCATCCATTTTTAAGAGAATTAAATAAGGCAATGCAATCGTCGGGTAGCCCGCCGGGTCGGTCACGGCGTTTTGCAAGGCTTCTTCCAGCCAGCGAGTCTTGCCAAAAAGGACATCCAACTCTACGCCTTCAGGTGAGATCATCACCACACCCGGGATGGAAAGTTGTGATTCTTGCTTATAACCAGCCGTTTGAAGCTTTGCTAGCGCAGCCTCCGCATCCTTTTCACGAACGAGGATATCCAAATCCTTTGTCATTCGTTCGGGCATGTAATTCCGCGTGGCAACACCACCCACCACCAACCAATCTAATCCTTTCAAGATCGGGCGTAAATCGGGCCATGAGTTCATCGCTGTCCTCCTCAAAATAAAATCGATCCCACTTCCTGTTCCGGGGCGCACACGTCGTTTAAGCATCTCGATCATAAAATGCCGCTTCTGCCGGGCAGACAAATTTCCGTCCGGCGCGATCCGTGCAATCGATGGGGGAATCTGAACCTGAGTCATACTCTACATATTATACTGTCTGCAAATTAATAAAAAGAAAGAGACAGCCTCGTAGCCAAAAGAGAGTTAGTCGATTCAACGTAGGCATTTTTGGGTTTTCAATTCAACCATTTCGATAGCAGGTTTTCGATCATCTTTAATGAGACAGGTTTGTTGATAAAGTCATTCATGCCTGCTTGGAAACAGGCTTCTTTAATACCCGGCATGGCATTGGCAGTCACCGCCACCAGAATGGCATGTTTCTGATTTGTTTTTTCGTGTTCGCGGATCATACGCGCTGCGGTCATGCCGTCCATTTCGGGCATGTTCAAGTCCATTAAGACCAGTGAGTACGCATCTGGGTCCACTTGCAGGAGTTCGAGCGCTTCTCTGCCGTTCCCGGCGTGGCGGCTGGTGAGCCCAAATTCTCGCAACTGCATGGCGAGCAGGTCACGGTTCACCA
Source organism: Anaerolineae bacterium (assembly GCA_017303735.1). The sequence goes on along the minus strand of JAFLCF010000079.1, from coordinate 4,788 downwards.
GATTATCTTCCACGATCAAGATCGGGCGTTGATTTGAATAATCCACCCATTTTGTTTCAGGCTCTTTGGTTACAGGCGCCTTTGCAGGGATGTGGGTATCGAGCGGCAAGGTGAACCAAAATGAAGAACCCGTCCCTTCTACCGACTCAAAGCCGATCTCGCCATGCATGAGATCCGTCAACCGTTTTGAAATGGCAAGCCCAAGCCCGGTCCCGCCGTGTTTGCGAGTGTGTGAGGCATCTGCCTGGGTAAAGGGTTCAAACAGTTTCGGCTTTACTGATTCTGGAATTCCCTGCCCGGTGTCTTGCACTGTGAATGTAGTGATCAGAGTTTTCTCGTTGATCTGTGTTCCTGAAAGATTGATGAAGACCACGCCTCCCTCTGGTGTGAACTTGATCGCGTTACTGACCAGATTGCTCAATATCTGACGGATCCGACCGCCATCGCCCATCAGCATGTTTGGAATAATAGAGGAAACCATCGCAGAAAGCCGTATATTTTTTTCCTGCGCTTTCGGCATGAATAATTTGATGATCTCTTCTGTTAAAGCTGCGGGTTTGAATGGAGCCGGAATAATGGATAGCTTGCCTGCCTCTATTTTAGAGAAATCCAGAATATCATTTAGGATCGTCAGTAAATTGTGGGTGGATGTTTCGATGGTCTTTGCAAATTCGCGTTGTTCGTTATTTAGTTCAGTATCCAACAATAATTCGTTCATGCCCATGATGGCATTCATGGGGGTGCGGATCTCGTGACTCATGGTGGCAAGGAACGCGCCTTTTAAGTAAGAAGTTTCCAGGGCATGGTCACGGGCTTCGGCAAGCTCTACATTGGTTTTGCGGAGCAAGTCTGCATAGGCGCGCAATTGCTGATCGGTATGCAGGCGTTCCAATTCCTCGCCGATCCATTGTGCCATGAGTTGAATAAGATTCTTATTGGTCTCTGAAGTTTCCTGCGCCAGAGGTGTCTTGCTTGAAAAATTTAATGTCCCATATACCTGATCGGCAATAAAAACGGTCACGCCCAAATAGGCTTCGACTGCATGGGTTTGGTGACATGGGTGGGACGCCCATTGGCTCTGGCTGGCATGTTGCACGCTGAAAGAAGTATGCGAACGAATGGTTTCTATACAATATAAATCATTCAATTCGTAGACATCTCCATTTTTTATGGAGTCATCCGGTGAGATGGCTTCAATAACGATGGCATGATTCCCTTTGATATTTGTCAACATGCCCACCGGTAAAAGGAAGCGTTTTGTGCCCAATTCGAGCAATTTGCGAACTTTCAGCTCAAAGCTTTCTTTCATCGAGGTGATTTCATAAAGAGTTCGTATGAACTCCTCGTTGTCACGCAGGCTGGCTTCCATTTGAAGGCGTTCGGTCAGGTCGGTAATGACCGTGACGGCGCCTTCGAAGATGCCATTTTCCATGCGCGGTGAGCCGGTGATGAGAGCATAAATTTCTTCATCATGTTTTCCACGCAGACGGGTTTCATAAATATTGACGTGCCCATGAGTGCGTGTTTCTTGTGCCTGCTGTAATGTGGCATAGTCTTCATGAAAGGTCACATCGAATGGCGTTTTGCCAAGCAGTTCTTCAGGTGTATATCCAAGCATATTGGCATACGATGGGTTCACAAAGGTGAATTGACCTGCTTTATTCGTTACAGTAAGACCCTGCCCCATTTGCTGCATGAGCATTTGCGCAAAGTCATTCTGGCGCACCAATTCATTTTCTACATGTTTGATGTTGGTAATGTCGGTGCCGATCCCGATCAGCATATCATTCGGACCTTTGGTATCTGCCAGCATCAACCAGCGCCACGACCCATCCTTATGCCGGACGCGATGCTCGTAAGGTTTTCCATCCACGGTCATTTTGCCTGAGGCAGCATTGCGGATGTATTCCTTTTCCGCTTCCACATCGCCGCCGGAAATGCGTTCCATTTCCCACCAGCCGTCGCCGAGGATCTCTTCGGGAGTGTAGCCAATAATATTTTGCACCGACGGGCTGACGTAAATGACCTCAGCCTGACTATTCGCCACTAATACAAGATTACCAATCGAATTCAGGATGTTATCTGATAATGCCAGCCGTGATTTCTCGGTCTCACGTTCAGTCACATCCAATGCATAGAGGTTGACATATGCCATTTCGCTTACCGGTGCGAAGACACAAGAATAAAAGCGTTCACCATGTTGAATGATCTCTGTGATCTGGGTACCGCTTTTCAGAACTTCTCTTAAGTGGTTATTCCATGCGGGGTGGGCAAGGTTTGTATTGGGGATGCCGATGTTGCTTAAGAATTTGATGGCACTGGCATTGGCGTATAAGATCTCTCCATTCGCAGCAATACGCAGCACCGGGTTGGGGTTTTCTTTTGGTAAAAGTGCCAGTGACCGTATGGTCTCTTCGGCGCGTTTTTCAGCGGAAATATCGCGAAGCGAAGCAACTAGCACGGGTTGACCATTCAATTCCGCTTTCCCAATCGAGGCATCCACGGGAAATTCTTCACCATTTTTGCGCCTGGCTGCAACCTCGCGATATTCGCCCATTTTGCGTATGGATTCATTCCCGGTGATAAAGGACTTCAGCAATTTGGCATGTTTGTTAACAGATTGTTTGGGCAGTAAAGAACTCAAGCGTTTTTTCTTAAACTCTGTTTCAGAATATCCAAACATGTTTACAGCAGCAGGGTTGGCAAGCAGAACGTTCCCGGCTTCATCGAAGACCAAGATGGCTTGGGAGGTCATGGAGAGTAAAAGCTCAAGCATGCTTTAACCTGGCTTTGAAAAATGAAACCACATATTCATGAATGAAATTTTTCCACAATAAGCTGATGAACAAACTGGTCATAACGACGACCTGCACAAAGACCACCTGCTCTAACGATTGATGAAACAACATAATGCCTATCACTTGCGCAAGCCCTGCCACGATCGCAAAGCCTGTTTCTTTCCCCATGCCCAACGAAAGCCGATAATTGATGACCACATTTGCCATGGCATAGAGAGAGGTTGCCAGAGCATACTGCCAGACCAATGGCGCCACGCCGAGATATTTTTCACCAAATAAAACCTGCACCACGAATTCAGGTACGATCAACGTTAATAAAATTACAGGCGCAGAGACGCCCACCACAATACCCAAAGAGATCCACAATAAATGTCCGTGCGGTTCGCCCATCTTTTGTTTTTGTGCCACGATCGGGAACATGGTGGTGACCACGGACCATGTGGCAAAAAATACAATGCGCCCGATCAATGCCAGGGCTGCGTATTGCCCGGCTTCATCTGTTGCAAAAAAACGTTTCACCAGAATGACATCGCTGTTGTTGATGAGGATCTGCCCAAGTTGTGAAACCAGCACAGGCGCAGCAAAACCAAGCAAAGCAAAACGCATTTCTTTTGAGAGATTCTCACTTGTTTCAAGACCACGCACGGTATGACGTGCCACCAGCCAGGTGAATAGATAGGATAGGCTGATGCCCGTCACTGCTCCATCAACGGAGAGCCCCAAAGCGACCAAGGCAATGCTGACCAGTAAACGGCTCCACATCTCAACCTGATAACTGATCGCCAGTATCTTGAAGTTGGTGCGCCCCTGAAGCATTCCACGCTCTACGGCTTGCAGCATGGCAAATGGCAGGGCGGCTCCAAAGATAATGAATGCCAGGAACGATTGCGTGTGGAAAAATCTTTGCAGTAGGGGAGCGAGAGTGGCGAAGAAAACTGTCAGCGCAAGACCAAGCCCGAGGGCAACGAACCAGATAAAACGTCGAACCGAGGCGAGGGTTTTGGTATCTCCATCGGCTGTGTGAATGGCAGAATAACGCGCAGCGGTCATCTGAACCGGTGCGGTGAGAAAGGTGACGATCAACAACAGAGTGACAATGAGCGAGAGGTCTGCAAACAAGGCGGGACCCAGCCAACGCCCCATGATGAGGTTGTAGACGTAATTGCCTGCATTGACGACGGTCATGCTGAGCATGAGCAGTGCGCTGGCAGAGGCTATCTTCGAACGGAGAAGTTCTTTAACTTTTTGCATTGAGGTCTAGCAAATGATTGACGGTTTCCAGAATCGTTTTGGAACTGGCAGGTTTGGTGAGAAAACCTTGTACGCCTGCTTCTTCGGCGCGGATGCGTTCGGTATCGTCGCCGCTGCCGGTGAGGATGATGACGGGCAGGTTCTGGTATTGCCGCATGGTGCGGATGTGTTGGAGCAGAGTGATGCCATCCATGCCGGGCATGGCAACATCGAGGATGGCGAGATCGGCGCTTTCTTCATGAAGAATGTCCAGCGCGGCTTTGCCGTTCCCGGCGGTGAGGGTTTCGTACCCGGCTTTGTTGAGGGTGTAATTGAGAATACGTTGATTATTGGGCTCGTCATCAACGACGAGGATGCGGGTTTTGCTCATGGTTAAAATCCATTGGGTACGATGTCGGTCCGTTCAATGGAGACGAAGACTTGATCGAACTTGGTGAGTTTGAGAATGCGTGAGGCGGCTTCTGCGCGGGGCCATACCAAACGGACATCGCCGTTCTTTAAGCGAGTTCGTTTGAGGACGCTGACAAGAACCGCCAGACCGGCAGAGTCCAACATGGAGACATCGGTCAGGTCGAAGACGAAATGGGTGTACTCATCTGCGATGTAGGTGTCACACATTTTGCGCAGGGTGGGGGCTTCGAAGGCATCCAGCCTGCCTTTTAGGGTGATATCGGCGATCTTGATGACTTGTTCGGTGGCATTGATTTCAAGGGACATAATACAAACCTCTTTCTTTTAT
>JAFLCF010000078.1 GCA_017303735.1 Anaerolineae bacterium | reverse complement strand
CCCGGAGACCTCATTTATTACATTGTGCTGGTGTTTGCCGTTGCCAGCGCATTGCAATCGGCGTTTAATCATTGGCGGGCAAGTGAGTTCCCGCAGGCAAGGCGTGCCTTTGTAGGGCTGATGATCCTGCTCGGTGCGCAGATCCTGATCTTTCTCATCAGTGGGTTGGGCTGGCAGGAATTGATCGACCCCAAGGCTGTTTTACCGCCCATGGATCGTGCCTTTCTTGCCTTTGGAATTGTATGGATCACATGGTTGTATGCCTTCCCTGAGCCCAACCGCAGTGCAGATGCCGGAGCGATCTTGCTCAGCATGTTCATTGTTACCGGGCTTGGGTTAAGTTTGATCTCATGGCAACAACAGATCATTAATCCCGCCACGGCGATTCTCAGCTACAACCTGACCATGGATGATCTCGTCTGGCAGATCGGCTCGCTGCTGTTGACGTTGTTGGGAATGGCTGTCCTTTTCGTCCGCAAACCCGATGGCATGTGGTACGGGATTTTGCTGTTATTCCTCGGCTTTCTCGGTCACACCGGGCAGATGTTGATCGGGTTGGAAGGTGATTACTCTGGCATTGTGCGGCTTGCGTATATGGCGGCGTTCCCGATCCTTCTAACCCTGCCGCAGCGTTTCGCAGCGGTTTCATTCAGCCAGTCTTCATCAACGCCGGTCAAACCCACGATTCTCAAGCAGGATATTGGACGACCCGAACGCAGACGCTACAGCACCGACCCGAAGACCTTCCATGCCTTGCTGGCAGTGGCAGCAGAAAACAACTCGACCAAAATGAGTCAGGCGATCACCCGTGCCATTGCACAGACGATGCTTGCCGACTTAAGCTTCATGATCTACCTGACGGACGATAACAACCAGATGGTAATCGCGGGCGGGTACGACCTGATCCGTGAAGACAGCCTCGAAGGTGGTTCGCTTTCCAAGAACTCGATTCCCATGCTGGCAAACTCCATTCAACGTGGACGCGCCCTGCGCCTGCCCGCCAGCAGTACCTCGGCGGATATTAAAGGGCTGGGCGATATTCTCGGTCTCACCAACCCTGGGCATCTGCTCTATGTGCCGATCCTTACACCGGAAAAAGAGACCCTGGGCGGTATTCTATTGTTATCGCCCTACTCCGACAGAACCTGGAGTGCGGAAGATCAGGCATTCCTTACCAATATCGCTGTTTCATTGGTGCCGATCATTCAACGCAACCAACGGATCACCAAATTGGAAGCGCAGAGTGAACTTGCCCGCGCCCAGGTGAAAGACCTTGAGGTACGCATCCGTGAGTTAACCGGTCAGCTCGAAACGGCGCGTACTGAAGTGGAATCAAATAAATCCGCTGATGTTGCCTCGTTACGGGCGGCTCAGGATGAATCGCAAACCATCATTGAACAATTACAACGTGAGAATGCCGAACTGCGCGCCGGAAAGAATCTGCCTTCGGTTCAAGCCGAAAATGAATTAAAAGCCACCCTGCAGGAAGTTGCCATCCTTCAAACCCAGTTGGCAGAAACCAGAATGAAACTGCTCGAGTCGGAAAAAGGGCAGATCGCCACAAAGAATACCGAACAGGCAGAGGTGATCGCTTCTATTTCGCAAGAACTGCGCCAACCGCTTTCTTCCATTGTCGGCTATACCGATCTGTTGCTCGGCGAGTCGGTTGGTATTTTGGGCGCATTACAGAGAAAATTTGTAGACCGCATCAAAGTCTCTACAGAACGCATCCGCAGCCTGACCGATGACATGATCCAGATCACGACGCTTGCCACAGATCTGAATGAACTCAAACCTGAAACCGTGGATCTGAACACGATCATCGACAACGCCATGTCGTACACCAGTTCGCAGATCCGCGAGAAGAATATTTCCATTCATCTCGAAGTACCCAAAGCGCTTTCTTCCATTCATGCCGACCGCGAAGCCCTGCAACAGATCTTGATCCATTTGCTGCAAAATGCCGGGGCGGCGACTCCGTTCGAAGGGACGATTCGGCTCAAGGTCCAGACCCGAAGCGAGAATGGCATGGAATACATCATGATCCAGGTCACTGATAAAGGCGGCGGGATCTCATCCGAAGACATGCCGCGAGTCTTTACACGCCTGTATCGTGCGGATAATGTTCTCATACAAGGAGTCGGCGATACTGGTGTGGGGCTTTCCATTGCCAAGACACTAACCGAAGCCCAACATGGACGTATTTGGGTGGAGAGTGAAATCGGCACAGGCTCCACGTTTAGCGTGTTGCTGCCATTTGCTGGCGAAAAGCCTGCCGAGAAGCAAAAAAGGAAATAAGGGATGGGAGGTTTGCGCGGTCTGGGTAACGCGATGGTGGTTGCCTTGCTCTCCATTGGGTTGACGTTGGGCGCCTTGTCGGTGTCTTTGGTCAGCTTCATTCCAGAAGATGCGCCCGAACCCACCCAAACTGCCATTGCGACTCCGATCCCAGTGACGGCAACGCATACTCTTCCGCCTACATTAACTCCACTGGTTACACAAAATACTCTTACCCTGGCGCCAACCTCTACCATTGCCCCGCCGGTTTCATGTCAGTTGCCTGCGGGTTGGGTTCCTACAACCGTTCAAATTGGCGAAACGTTAGACAGCCTTGCGTTTAAATACAATACGACCCGAGATTCATTAAAGGTCGGCAATTGTCTCTTCAGTGAAACTTTGTTAGCCGGAACCACCATTTATGTTCCGCGCATTGCTGCCACAAACACCGTCTCTGCATGTTCGCAAGGCGCGGTGGGATGGATTCGTAACTATGTCGTCAAATCGGGCGATACATTCTTCAATATTGGTTCAAGATACGGCGTTACTTCAAACACCATCAAGATCGTAAATTGCCGAACCAGCGATCTGATTTACGTAGGCGAGACCCTATGGGTTCCCAATCAGCCCACACGAACCCCCACATTTACAGCACTTCCCGGCGTCGTTTTCACCGCCATTACTCCGCTACTGACAGATCCGATCACAGAAACGGTGCTGCCATTCACACAGACCTTCGTGCCTACCCAAACATCTATCCCGGCAACACCCACCCCAACATCAAGCGTAACACCCATCCCTACAACCACTGCCAGCCCAACGGCATTCCCCACCCCCACACCATAACCAGCCCTTGAAAGGCTGAATATCAACCATTCATGAAATCATCACGCCTCTTTGCATTTATCTTCCCCATCTGTATTCTGATATCGGCATGCACACCTCCCAACCCGGAAGCCAGTCAGGTTGTTCTTCCGATCATTCTGATCACTTCCGCACCAGATTCAACCGCCACGCCAACTCCATTCCAACCCTCCATTGCCATTAACACGCCGACGGCTGCTTTAGTGAATGACCCCAACCCTACGCCTGAGATCATTCTTCCATCGTTGACACCCAGTTCGACGAACACGCTTCCACCTCCGCCCACAGCGACAGCCCCCATTGAGCCTTTGCCCACAGCCCAAGTAGTTGACCCCGCCACCCTGCCATTCATCAGCAACAATGATACCGTCAACTTTTTATTGATCGGGTCAGACCGCCGCCCTACTGGCACATCTCACCGCACCGATACGCTGTTGATCGCCATGGTTTGGTATCGTGAAGGGCAGGTCTCATTGATCTCGATCCCTCGCGATTTGTGGATCGACATTCCAACAGTCGGCATGCAGCGCATCAACACCGCCTATCAAAGCGGAGAATCTGGCGGCTACCCGGGAGGCGGCATGGGGTTGCTCAAAGATACCATCTTGCAAAATCTCGGCATTCGCATTGATCACGCCGCCATGGTGGACTTTGATGGGTTCCGCCGCATTGTAGATACCCTTGGCGGAATCGACGTCCCCATTGCCTGCACTTTCACCGACTGGCGGCTCATCTCCCCCGAACTTGACCAGAACGACGAGAATAACTGGTGGCTTTACACGATTGGTCCCGGGCTCGTTCACATGGACGGCGACCTCGCTCTTTGGTATGCCCGCTCCCGCTCCAAATCCAGCGACTTTGACCGCGGACGCCGCCAACAGGAAGTGATACGAACGCTCTTTCAAAAAGCCCTGCAAAGCGGCACATTCAATAAAATTCCGCAGCTTTATACAGACTTCTCCAGCACGGTTGTCACAGACATGGGTCTGACCGATATGTTAAATCTGGCACCATACGCGGTCAATTTCACCAATGCCAACATCCGCAGTTACTACATCCGCCCGCCTTATGTGCAATCATGGGTCACGCCCGGCGGGGCAGCGGTACTGCTCCCGCAAGAGTCTTTAAGCCAAATGTTGATCGAAGCCGCCACCCTCTCCACCTTCGCAGCGACACGCGAGTCGGTCGTCATCGAAGTTCAGAACGGGTCTTACTTCGACACCATGGAAACACTGGTCGCCTCGCGCTTGAACTATGCCGGTTTTGAGACAATCACCAGCGCGGCAGACAACCGCGATTATGCCAATACCGTTCTCATTGATCTCACCGCTGCCCAAGACCCCAACCAGCAGCAGACGATCCTCAACGTGCTGGGAGCGTATTCCGCCAATGTGTTATCCATCCCAGACCCGAATAGCAAAGTGCATTACCGCCTCATCATTGGCGCAGAATATGATGCCTGCTTCAGACCGGAAGACTTGGCACACTAATTCCTTGCAAAAGATGAAAGGCTCGGCTATAATCCCGCTCGCTTCGATGGGTGCATAGCTCAGTTGGTTAGAGCACTACTATCACACAGTAGGGGTCCGGGGTTCGAGTCCCTGTGCGCCCACAAAAAGCCGTCTTTTATAGACGGCTTTTTGATTATTAATAAAAAATAAGGTTTTGTAATAAAACTATCAGAATCTCTCAGACATCCCAAAAAATAACCTGCCCTCTCTTATAATAAAAGGAGTATGACATCCCGCAGCAATGAAATCTGGCTCGACGATCTCCGCAACACAGGGCTCACTCATGAAGAAGCCCTGAATGACCTGCGTACCATTATCCAAAAAGGGCTTCCGTATGCTCTTTCACGCTGGCTTTCCTCAGACGACCCGCTTTTCCAACCGCTTGTAGAAGAAGTCACCCAGGAAACCCTCCTGCGCGTGCTTGATCAATTGGATACCTTTGAAGGGCGCAGCCTCTTTACCACCTGGGTACACAAGATCGCCATCCGCATTGCACTAACGGAACTGCGCCGCAAACGCTGGCGCGACGCGTCTCTCGACCAACTCACTGAGAACGAAGACGCTCCCCCGCCTCCCGGTTTGCTTGCTGACCCGCAGGCATCCCCCGAAACCTCGGCTGAGCGCAAAGATATGATCACCCGCGTCCGCCGCATTTTGGAAGAAGAATTGACCCCAAAACAGCGTGAAGCCCTCGTCTTGCTTGGTTTGCAAGATATGCCCATGGAAGACGCCGCCAAACGCATGAAAACCAATCGCAACGCGCTTTACAAACTCCTGCATGATGCTCGTCTGCGACTCAAAAAACGCCTTGCACTCGAAGATCTCTCCCCACAGGATGTTCTACTTGCCTTCGAACAAAAATAAGAAAACTGCCTTGCCACAGGCAAGCAGGTAAGATTAACCTAAAATTAACCGTCTCGAATTCGAATGAATATAGAAAAGCTTCCCAACCCCAATCAGCCATCTGCCAATCCGGAATTTACGGATGAGGTCGTGATGCGCTTCCTAAAAGTCCTCGAACAGGTACGCGAAGAGGACCTCTCCTGTGCAGACATGTACGCCCGATTGGACGAATTCGTGGAAGCCGAGATCAAAGAAGGCACAGATACCGAAAAGATCACCCCGCTCATTCACGAACACCTCGATATGTGTTCAGATTGTTGCGACGAATACGAAGCACTCCTCGCCATCGTAGAAAACACTCAAGAAACTGATAACTCAGAAGACCAAAAAAAATGACGGGCTTTCAAGCCCGTCATTTTTTTACTTATGGAATAACTTTTCACCTGCACGTATTGCCACTGCCACCCGATTCTCCGCAGGAGTGATCGGACAAGACCACATCTCGTTGTAGGCACAGTACGGGTTGTATGCCAGGTTGAAGTCGACAAAGAAGCGCCCGCCCGGCAATGGCTCCGGTTCAAGATAACGCCCTGCGGGGTAGGTCTCACTTCCAGCCAAAGAATCTACGAAGGGCAGAAAAAAACCGTGCTCACTGCGATAGATCGTCAATTCTACGGTCTGTCCATCGACGGAGAATGAAAACTTCCCAAAACGTTCATAGATCTGCACACCACCGGTCGAAGTCTGCATATTGAACGCATCTTTCACAGGAAACTCATCCACACGCACTTCAAGGCGCAAGGCATCGTTCTCGGGGAAGTAATTCAACCCATGAAAATTGTTTTTCTGCTCGCGGGTCAACGGGCTTTGCGGGTGACTGCCATAAAACGCATCTTTCTCAGCTCGTAAGGCATCCAATTCGGTCATAACACCTCCAAAATCTTCAATGCCTACTAGACATTCGATCATCCCCAATTCTTACAAAGACATCGCAATAAAGAAAACGCCCTTGCAAATTCAACCTCTTTATGCTATTTTTACCGTAGAAGAGGAAATGGAATGGACTCAAAACAAAAAACCGTTATGATCATCGAAGATGAAGCAGATGCCGCCGAACTCTTTTCGGAAATGATGCGCATCAATGGGTTTCGTGTCATTAAAATGTTCTCCAGTGCGCCCGCCATTCCCATCATTGCACAGGAAAAACCGGATGTCATTTTACTGGATGTCATGATGCCGGATATTTCCGGGCTCGAAGTCCTTCGCTACATTCGCCGCGAACCAGAACTCGCCTCCATCCCCGTCATCATCCTCTCCGCCAAAAGTATGCCCAGCGATATTAAGACAGGCATTGAAGCAGGCGCCTCCATGTATCTCACAAAGCCCGTCGGCTTCCAGGATCTAAAACAAGCCGTTGAAAAGGTGCTCAACATTTCCTCCTCTTAATGAATCACATCCGCGCCTTCATCGCAATCGACCTTCCGCCCGCCATACAAGAGACGCTCGACAAACAAACAACAAGGCTGCGCCAGATATTGGGGGATGATCTTGTCCGTTGGGTTCCAGCTCACAACATGCACCTTACTCTAAAGTTCCTTGGCAGCCTACCCCTTCTCCATTTGGATTTTATTAAGCAGATGCTCGCCCAAGCCGCAGAATCAAACCCACAGTTTGACCTGCAGATCAGTGGCATCGGCTCTTTCCCAAACTCGAAACGGCCTCGCGTTCTATGGGCCGGAATCCACGCCCCAGCCGGGCTCACCTCCCTGCAAAAAATGATAGAAGATGGCGCGACCCGCCTCGGTTACAATAAAGAGGAACGCCCATTCTCTCCCCATCTGACCCTCGCACGCGTTCGCCAGGGAATTTCGGCTCAAGGGCTTCATAAAATCAGCACAGCACTTTCCACTTTCCAACTTGGCAAAATCGGCATAGCCAGAGTAGACTCAGTGCATCTATATCAAAGCGACCTACACTCTGAAGGGTCGGTCTATACAAAACTATTTTCTGCAACTCTGAGGTGAAACCTGAATACATTGAACTTTGCACGTGATATCGTTGATGCCCTCGAAGACAAAAAGGGCGAAGACATCATCCTGATGGACATCAAAGATATAGCCTCCTTTACCGATTATTTTGTCATTTGCACCGGCACGAGTGACCGCATGCTCGATGCTCTCGCCAATACCGCCATCGATGAAATCCGCAAGAAATACAAGAAGAAAGCCAAAAAGCAGGGCAATTCACGTGATGGATGGGTCGTGGTCGATTTTGGGGATGTGGTCTTGCATCTTCTCTCTCCGGATCAACGCGAGTATTATCAAATCGAAGAGCTTTGGGAAGACGGGAAAGTTCTGCTCCGATTGCAATAAAAAAATCCCGCAGATGTTGAAATCTGCGGGATTTTTTTATTGCAATATAACACTCACTCAAGATACACGTAATGTTTTGTGAGTGTATAGAAAATATAGTTTTCCCATAACGCCCGCATTAGATCCAATTTATAGTCATGCGTCGAAAAAGTTTGGATCACCATCCGCCCGCCCATGCAAGATGCCAGCACACCATAATCTGATTTGCGTCCGGCGTGGAGCCCGCCCAGTAAAACCGCATCTCCGCCTGACCCCAGCTCAAGCAGATCACCTGCATCCCCGAACCACTCCGGGTATGGATAGGACGGCGCCTGCGCAACATTCGGCGAGGAAAGAAGCGGGTGCGATTGATCCAGCCAGTAGATCGAGTAATCATACGGGTCGTAATTTGTATCGCGTCTCCAATCACGGAACAAGGTCACACCGCAATCGTTCAAGATCGGGGCGATCTTCCCATTTACGACTCGATCCAAATACCATATCTCAATGATCACAGCGCCGCCATTATTAATATGGTCATACATCACCTCAAACAATTCGCCGCTAAAGCCGGAGCGCACTTCCGCCGCCACGATGATCAGATCCCATTCCGTGGCGGAATTCGCATGCTCACGAAACTTTCCCATCGCATCGCCGACATTGACAATCTTGCCGCCAGAAAAATTCATGGCATTGACCGTATTCCCAACAATAGGGACTAATGTTGGGTCGCCTACGACATCTTCATAGATCAGTATATTCGAAGCTTTTATTAAAGCATCCATATCAACCACAGGTGGAGGCGCTTCCGTGGCTGCCTCCACCGTATTCGCTATCGGCTCAAGCGTATACGTTGGATATGGAGTGTACGTGGGAGGAACATCTGGAAGATCAAGATCAGCATCGAGCGTCGCACGCTCGATCGCCAAACTCGTCTGCTGAATTGCAAGCGCCACCCGTGTTTCTTCAACCGGAATTCCCCCACTGGAAGATGCTGGCATATTGCAAGCCAATGCCAAGACAACAAGCATGAATACTGCTGTACACCACCGTGAGTTTTTCATGACACCACTCCTCCTCTCAAATCGCGAAGGAACGTTGTATTTCCCTGCCTAAAATTATTATATAACTTTTGATCGAAAAGAAATCACCCACAGCGTAAGATCACTTATTTTATAAACTTTCTCGGCAATCGACCATAATTAAAACAAATCCGCCCCGAAAATTCGGGGCGGATTTGGTAGCATATTTGTACGATGAGAATTTACTTCTCGAACACCCACGCATCCACGGCGCGGGTCCATTCAACGAGCTCTTCCTTCTTGAACCAAAGCGCGGTTTCACGTTCGCCGGTCTCAGGGGCATCAGAAGCGTGGATAAGGTTGCGTCCCACTTCAAGGGCAAAGTCGTGGCGGATGGTGCCGGGAGCGGCTTCCCAAGGCTTGGTCGAGCCAACCGTCTGGCGAATCGCTGCCACAGCCTTCGGACCTTCCCACACCATTGCCATCACCGGCGCCGATGTAATGTACGAGATCAAGCCATCATAAAAGCCTTTGCCTTTATGTTCGGCATAATGCGCCTCTGCCAGTTCCTTGCTGACCCAGATGAATTTTGCGGCAACCAGCCGCAGACCGCGGCGTTCGAAACGAGCGATCGCTTCACCGATCAAACCGCGCTGAACACCGTCAGGTTTTACGAGTACGAGAGATCTTTCCATAGAGTTCCTCCAAATAAATATTTCATTGCCAAGCTGTTGCTATCAAACGCCGCTGTTTCCAGCGGCGTTCGCAATGTTTACCGTATCAATTCTTCTGCCTTGTTATAGGCTTCCAGCGCTTCCTTCAAACGATTCTCGCGCATGTAAGCATCGCCCAATGCCTGCCAGATGCTGACCTCCACCGGGTAACGGTACAAAGACTCGGTCAGGTTGCCGATCACTTCTTCAAGGTGTTTACCTTTTTTGATCAGCTTGCCAAAATGCATCAAGGCTTCTGGAATGTCACCGCGATCCAGTTCGGCTTTGGCGAGACTCAACAGGCTTTGATCATCAGCTTTGCGCTGACGGGGCAACCCTTGTTTGGCAAGTGTTGCTTTCTTCTTTTCTGCGCGTGCAGAAGGTTCGGGCGCAGGCGGGCTTTGAACGATTTTCGGTGCGCTGCTGCGCGGCTGCGGGGCAGACTCTTTCTGCGAGGTTTCTGCCGCGGCAATCGGGTGCCAATCAGATGGAGTGGTCGGCTTGGGCGGGGTAATGCCGCCGCCTTCCGCTTCCCATTGTTCACGATGAATCCAAGGCGGCGTATCCTCACCACCAGGGTCATCTTTTTCATCCTCTACGCTTTGAAGCCATTCGGGAAGTTCCGCGCTCAGGGCAACGGGAGCCGCTACCGGCGGAGTCGGAGGCGTCCACGAATCTTCTTCAGTCGATTCTTCTGCTTCCATCCAGCTTGGAATATCGGAAGAAGGTTGATTTTCTTGCGGCAAGCGATTCGAAACAAGCGGAGGTTGAGGAGCACGAAGGGTTTCCGGGTCGATATTCAAACCGGGTTCATCGTCCAAACCGCTCAACCAGTCGGTCAGGTCCTGATTCTTGACCAGCGCTTCTTCGGGCTCAAAAGCAGATTGACCACCTTCGGGTTGGTCCAAGCCGCCCAACCAATCTGGCAGGCTGGCAGTATTGAGAGAATTTGTCGATTTCGCAGTGGCAGCCGGTTCAGAATCACTCAACCATTCGGGAATCGATCCGCGCTCAAGCGGACGTTCCTCTTCGGTTTTCATCCACTCAGGGATGTCATCATTCGTTTCAGCAGCTGGCGTTTCATTTTTGTCTTCAAGGTTGCGAAGCCACATGCCAGTTTCATCGCCAGCAGGTTCTGAAGTGGATGCCTTTTCAAACTCGGCAAAAAATTCTTCGCCGACATTCGCTGCCGTTTCGCTCCATTGTGTAGCAGGAGCCGGTTCAGACTCAGCCGGAGCCTGTGCGCCAATGCTTTGAGCTTGTGCAACCCATTCGGGCGGTGTTTCACTGCGCTTGTTCGGGTCGGTAACAAGTTCTTCGGGCTTCGCGCCATGCTTGGCAGCCAAAGACTCAAGCCAGGCAACTGCATCATCCTGTTCCTGTGCTGATGAACCAAGATTTTCTACGCTGGAGGCAGGGGTTTGCGAACCAATGTTTTGTGCCTGCGCCACCCACTCAGGCGGAGTCTCATTGCGCTTGTTCGGGTCGGTGACAAGTTCTTCAGGTTTCGCGCCATGTTTCGCAGCAAGTGATTCAAGCCAGGCAACCGCATCATCCTGTTCCTGTGCAGATGAACCGAGGGTTTCGACATTGGGAGCTGGTGTTTGTGCGCCGATGTTTTGCGCCTGTGCCACCCACTCGGGCGGAGTCTCATTGCGCTTGTTCGGGTCAGTGACAAGTTCTTCGGGTTTTGCGCCATGTTTGGCAGCCAACGATTCAAGCCAGGCAACTGCATCATCCTGTTCTTGTGCGGTTGCGCCGAGATTTTCCACTGCTGCCGGTGCAGTTTCTTTTGGCACATCAGAAGATTTAAGCCAGTCTGGCAAATTGGCAGATTCGGCAATCGGCTCATCAAACGCAGACGCTGCCGCGGTGGCAGCCGCCGCGCCGCCAAGCCCAGCCAACCAATCGGGAGTATCACCCATGGATGGTGACTCGCTTTGGGGAGTATCGCTTATTCCCCCAAGCCAATCTGGCATTTCTGTTGAAGCACCTAAAGGTTGTGCAGGGGACGATTCAAAAGATGGAATAGAAGTGCCCGAATCGTCAGCCGCTTTTAGCCAGTCTGGCGTATCGCCTCCGGGTACGGTGGCACCAGCAAATGGATCGAAGGAAGTATCAAGCCCTGAAAGATAATCTGGGGTCTCAATAATAGGTTCAGCATTATTACTACCCTGATTTTCAGCAGGCGCCGCCGCCTTGAGCCAATCTGGGATATCCGCCTGTGCAATGCCAGCATCAGCAGGGTCTTCATCGAAAATGGAAGATGGAGTTTCCGGTCCGCTGGATTCGCCCCAGCCAGCGCTTTTAAGAAAGTCTGGAATGCCATCCTCAGCCTGGGCTTGAGAAAACGATCCGGCTGAGCCTTGAGACGTCCCTTCCGTATCCGCAGAACGAAGCCAATCGGGTTGTTCATCTTCAGAGGACATGCCACTGCTCAATGGAGCTACTGCCGAGAAGCCCAGTGATGATTTGTTCCAGTCCTGCCCCATTTGCACTTCTTCGCCAGAATATTCGAGCCGTTCTAAATTGATCGAAGCATCGGGGACATCAGCAGTCTGGAAAATGGAACCTTTTGCAAAATTCGAATAAGGGTCCATTTCGGCAATGTGCATGCGATAGACCTGTGTGCTTTCCACAGAGCCGGTCGTTGCAGGAAGCAACTCAACCATGATGCGATTTGCATCGAATGTATAAGCGTAACGTTTTAGTAATTGATTACAAATATCCGTCGCGTCAGAGCGCTGCCCGCTTTTGAAATACGAATAGGCAAGCAACACCTGCATGTCGACGCGCTGCGGGTCTTCTGCAAGAACTCCGCGGATCTCAGCAATAGCTTGCGGGTAAAGCTCGCCAACCCCATAAATACGCGCCAGCGCGCCGCGGGTCATGCGGACCTTGGGCGGCTCCATGCCATCACGCCTGCCATACAACCTTTGCAACTCGCTCTGAATGGCGGCGTTGGAAGATTGCACCTCAAAGGCGCGTTCCATATGCCAGATGGCATCGTCAAGTTTATTCTCTTCATCTCGAATGATGCTCAACCCAACATGCGCCACAAAATCATCGGGCACTGCCATTAGCAAACGCCCAAAAATATCGACCGCCTCACCATACCGGCGAGATTCGAGATAGGCTTTCCCAAGCAAGCGATAGGTTTCAAGATGCTTGGGGAAAGTCTTTAAGATATGGCGGCAATGAGCTATCGCTTCATCTGTCTGCCCCTGTTCGACGAGATGCTCAATTTCGCGGTTATAAATTCGCAGTGAAACTTTTGCCATTACCGGGTTCCTGTTAATTTAAGTATGCCTGATTCCAGTGAAAATCGCAAGGCTATACGCTATTTTACTCGTAAAACAAGGGTAATGGAGGCACAGGTTCATTACTATATTGAAATGCAGAAGGGATGGCATCTTGCGCCTCTTTCAGCTTAGCCTCGTCGTTGGCATGAATTTCACAAATCGGCTCACCTTCCTGCACGGCATCGCCCACCTTTTTTAGGATGAGGAAGCCAACCGCATGATCGATGGGGTCGCCCTTTTTGGCGCGCCCAGCCCCCAATGCGACGGAGGCTTCGCCCACGGTTCTAGCATGGACCTGTGAAATGAATCCGCTTCGAGGAGCCTTAACCACCTCGACGAGTTTTGCGCGCTCGAACCTGGATGTATCGTCCACATAGGAGACGTCCCCACCTTGTGCCTTCACCAAAAACCGCAGTTTCTCCAACGCGCTGCCATCTGCAATAGACTTTTCTGCCAACGCACGACCTTCTTCCAAGGTCTGAACACGCCCGCCAAGCAATAACACATGCGCGGTGACGTGCAAGCAATGTTCCAAATAATCGGCGGGAGCATTTCCGCGCAGAGTTTCAATGGCTTCGATCATCTCGAGCGAATTGCCCACTGCCAACCCCAACGGCTGGTTCATATCCGAAAGCAGGGCAACCGTCTTGCGCCCGGCGAGACGTCCAATATCCACCATCAACTCGGCGAGCTCGCGCCCCTCCTCAAGCGTCTGCATGAATGCACCCAAGCCCACTTTCACATCGAGAACAATGGCTGTGGCACCTGCTGCGATCTTTTTGCACATGATCGAAGATGCGATCAACGGCATGGAAGGGACCGTTCCGGTCACATCGCGAAGGGCATACATTTTTCCATCGGCTGGGGCAAGATCTAGCGATTGCCCGGTGAGAACAATGCCTTTTTCTTTCAACTGCGCTTTGAATTCATCGGTGGTCAGATCTACGCGATAACCGGGAATGGATTCGAGTTTATCGAGCGTGCCGCCGCTGAAACCCAATCCGCGACCCGACATTTTCCCCACGGGCAACCCACAGGCAGCCACCATCGGCATGACCGAAATGCTGGTCTTGTCACCCACACCGCCGGAGGAATGCTTATCCACCACCACATCCACGATCTTGGAAAGATCCAGCACTTGCCCGGAACGTGCCATGGAAAGGGTTAAGTCGGTCGTCTCGAAATTTGTCATGCCATTGAGCAAGACCGCCATGGCAAATGCAGATGCCTGATAATCGGGAATATCCCCATTGGTAAAACCGCGCACAAAAAAATCAATCTCTTGTGCGGTCAATTGCCCTTTATCGCGTTTTTTTATAATGATGTCTACCGCGCGCATTTAATTCTCCTAAAAGATGAATACGCGGGTATTGTATCCCATTTACGATTAAGGAAAAGTATCCCCTCGAGATTCGAGGGGATACTAGGCATTCAGGGATGCAGGTGTTAGTTGAGTTCTTGTATCAGAGGGGCTACATATTTTTCAAGCATTTCATAGCTGATCTCACCTGTCCAAGCATAACGGACAATTCCATCATGGTCGATAACATAAGAACTGGGCAGACTGCCATTTCGAAAAGCTTGTATCGCTGCGCCATCCGGGTCGAGCCAGAGGCTGAAGGTCAGCCCATAGCTTTGGGCAAACTGGTCAACTTCAATACGGCTATCTCCGGCGTTGACGGCGATGATGGCAAACCCATCCACCTCATGTGCTTGATAGAATTTTTGAAGCGAAGGCATCTCTGCTTTACAGGGCGGGCACCAGGTTGCCCAGTTGTTGACCAAGACCACCCGTCCGCGATAATCTTCCAGAGTTTCTGTTGTACCTTTCACAGTCTCGAGCGCAAGTTCAGGCGCAGGGAAGTCTACTGCCATGGGGATCACAGATCGTGATGTGGTTTCTGAATCAACTGTGGCACGTGAGTCTTGCAGGAACACTGCCATAACTATCCCTAAAAGCAGAAGCAAAACACCAAAGGCTGCCAGTACTAGGCTGTTATCCTTTTTGTATTTTCTAGTTTTTCTATCCTTTTTCATAGGACATCCGTCTTAATTTTGCAGGGCACGTTTGATCTCTGCCAGCATTTGTGCTTCACCGACAGCCCCAACCACAATACCTTTCCCGGCATCGATCACGGTCTGTGGAACTCCCTGCACGCGGAATTGCTGCGACAGTTCGGGGAATTCCATGGCATCCACCGCTTCGGCGCGGATCATGGATGGATTTTCCATTGCCATTTGATGTGCAAGCAACACGGCTCGCGGGCAGTGAGGTCAGGTAGGGGTTACGAAGACCTGCAGGTGCAGGGGTTTTGTCAGCGTTTTCAAAAACTCGCGGACGGCGTCCCCAAGCATGGTCGTTTGTTTTGAGGCGAGGAGGATGTCATTGATCAGGGTGCTGAATTCGTATCCAGCAGGGATCCCTGAAAATTGCACGCCAAGATCCAGTACCTGGTCGCCACTCTTTGAAGCGATCACGATGGCAGGCGCTTTGTCGACACGATATTGGGCTGCGAGGGCGGCATCCTCTTTCAGGTCGTAAACAGAAAGCGTGAGGCGTGGGTCGAGCGCGCTGAGTTCAGTTAACATCTGTTGGGTTTCAACACAATAGTCGCAACCATCTTTCAAACCAAAAAAGAGGATCTGAACAGGGTTAGACAATTCAGCAAACGCCTGTCTGATCTGACCCGTAACTTGTTCGTTCAAAACATTTTCCATTGTTTCTCCGCGGGTTATTTTTTGTTTTGATGCGCGGAGAGGAATAAAGTTACACCCACTTCTATCTGTGATGTATACTGTGTGCAACTTTTCAAAACATGATGCATCCAATGAATAACTCAACTCAACAGGATCTTTCGATCGAAGCCCTGCGTGCCGGAGACCGTGCCGAGTTTGCCCGGCTGGTAGACACCTATTCCACAGTGATCTACCGGCTTGGGCTGAAAATGTTAGGCAACCCACAAGACGCGGAAGATATTCTCCAGAACACCTTCCTCAATGCGTTGACCCACCTTGCAAACTTTGAAGGGCGTTCAAGCATCTCGACCTGGTTGTATCGTATTGCGGCAAACGAGGCGCTGATGATGATCCGCCGCCGGAAGTCGAACTTCAATCTTGAGGATATGCAGCCCGAAGATGCGGATGATATTTCTCTGCCGGAAACTTTTGTAGACTGGAGCCTGCTACCTGAGAAGGAATTGCTTTCTGGAGAAGGCAAAACTGTGCTTGAGAAAGCGATTAAACAACTCCCTGAAAATCTCCGTATGGTCTTCATCCTGCGCGACGTGGAAGACCTCTCGATCAAAGAAACTGCCGAGATATTGAACCTGACTGAGGTCAATGTGAAGACAAGACTATTACGAGCCCGTATGGCATTACGTGAACAGCTCTCGTCATATTATGCAGAACGGGCAGCTAGAAAGGAAACATAATGAGCAACCATTCACATGAAAATTGCAAAGCCCTTTTAGGGTCTTTATCAGAATATATTGATGGCGAATTACCCGCTGACCTGTGTGCAGAGATCGAAAAACACCTTGAAGGCTGTGACAATTGTCGCATCGTCCTCAACACTACACGCCGCACAATCGATCTTGTGCAAGTGCCAGCCGAAGAGAATGTCCCTGACGATGTGCGTGACCGGCTATTTAAACGCCTAAAGCTGGATGAATTTCTAAGCCCCAAACTCTAAGTTTGTTGATAACCTTGCAGGAAATGCCTTCAATACATGGCAATCCTGCAACTTTTTTTACTGATTTGCATCCAATCTTGAATTAGACGATCTCAAAACAACCATTAGACGTAAGGAGAAATACCATGTTCACAGAGCAATTTTTCGTTGAAGGGTTGGGCTGTGCATCATACATTGTAGGATGTGAAGCAAAGGGCATTGCCGCCGTCATTGACCCGGATCGGGATATACAAAAATACCTTGAAACCGCCCAAAACCGCGGGTTGAAGATCACGCACATTATTGAAACCCATCTGCACGCAGATCATGTCTCTGGCAATTCAGATCTTGCCGCCCGTACTGGCGCAGATATTTACCTGCATGAAAACAGTGGCGCAGAGTTCCCACACAAGAAAGTCAAACAGGATGATGTGATCGAGCTGGGGAATATCCGGTTGAAGGTTTTGCACACACCGGGGCACACTCCTGAAAGCATCACCTTGTTGGTGGCAGATACTACCCGTGCCGAGGAACCCTGGCTGGCATTGACCGGTGATACTCTTTTTGTTGGCGATATTGGGCGTCCTGATCTGGTCGGTGCAGAAGCTGCACGCGGACTGGCTGGTGAAATGCATGCCAGCCTTACCCAGCAACTTCTTCCGTTGAATGACAGTCTGTTGATCTACCCCGGTCATGGAGCAGGATCCTTGTGCGGAAAGTCCATCGGTTCGATGCGTTCAACCACACTCGGATTTGAACGCAAATACAACCCCGCCCTCTCCCCGCGCGGACTGGATGAATTCATTACATTTGCCACCAGTGACCTGCCTGAACAGCCCGGTAATCACACCCGAATCAAGGGAATGAACCGCAAAGGGGTCACCCCGTTGGGCGAATTGAAAATCAAGCCGCTGACCATCAAAGAAGCCGTCCCACATTTCCAGCGCGGAGCAGGTCTACTCGACACACGTTCCAAAGAGGAGTATGTCAGGGCGCATGTACCCGGCTCAGTTCATCTTGAAGCGGATTCGCAGTTAAGTAACCGCATTGGTTTCGTCTTTCCGCCGGATGCGCCGATGATCCTTCTGCTTGAAGATGCTTCGAAATATGAGCAGGTTATTTACAGCCTCGCACGTGTTGGGTATGAAAACGTGTTTGGCTATCTTGCCGAAGGGTTGGATGTCTGGGAAGAGATGGGGCTTCCACTCACTTCTGGTGATATCAAGGATATTGAGCCGGTAGAACTGAACAACTTGTTGAAATCTTGTACGAATGGTGAATGTCCCAAGATCGTGGATGTGCGCGAACCCTGGGAATATAAACAGGCACACGTTCCGGGCGCGACGCTCATTCCTTTGGGGCAGCTTGCTTCCCGCCTGCAGGAGCTTGACCCTGAGCACCCTGTGGCAGTGATCTGCACAAGCGGAAGCCGCAGTCAATCGGCGGCGGCGTTGCTTGGGCAGAAAGGGTTCAAAACCGTGTATAACGTGGTGGGCGGCACTGGCGGCTGGATGCGCCATGGGCTGGAAGTGGAACGCGGCTAGGCAAAGCTAACAGATGAAATAGAAAATTCCTCGAAGAAATTTCTTCGAGGAATTTTTGTATGACCATCTTATGGGGTAATAACTTTACTTCCGAACCACGGTCTGACCAGATTTAGAGTCTTGCACAGTCCAACCGAGGGAAGCGATTTTGTCGCGCAGGCGATCTGACTCGGCAAAGTTTTTATTCTCGCGCGCCTGTTTGCGTTCTTCCAAGAGAGCAAGCACTTCTTCAGAAGGGGTGTCTTCATCCACCTGCTGAACCGATGCGATCATCTCCCACACACTTGAACGGATATCTGCATCATCTGGTGTTTTCACCTGACCCAACTCGCTTAATGGAAAGTTCGCGCCAGAGGGATACATCTCAGTGCCTGTGTTTTTCATCACCGTCACCGAGCTGACACCATGCACATCGCAAATATTCTTTTCAAAATCAATGATGATGCCGGAGTGTTCGTCTAACCCTACGATGATGTTTTCGGGGGGAGTTAATGCACGCCACTGTTCAAAGCGTTCCATACCAATGAAGCAACGGCTGGTGTCCAAGTCCACGCCGCCTTCGGCATTATTCCAATGCGGAACGAATGAGACATGCATGCCGAAATCGGAGAAAATACCCAGCCCGTCTTTGACGTGTACATCTTCCCCCACTTTGTACACCTCATAGACAGGCAAGACCCACTGCCCAACTGAGATGGTTGCAGCAGATGAAAAAATCAACATGGCTCCCTGACGATGACGGGCGCGGATGATATCCCAGGCGAGGGTGCCTTTGAGTTGACGCACCACATAGCTAGGGCTGCCGGGTCCCATAAAGATTATGTTGGCTTGTAATAACGGCTTGAGAATATCTGGGTTATCGGGGCTGAACTCAGTCCCTTTTTTGCGTGCGGGAATCAGGTCAATAGTTGGTTTGTAGTTTTGCAGACGAGTGGCGAGGAATTCTTTCACGCGCCCGGCGACGAGAGAGGCATTAAGCTCAAAGCCAGCTGGCGTTTCCAGAATGGCAACCCGCAACGGGT
>JAFLCF010000077.1:13138-19678 GCA_017303735.1 Anaerolineae bacterium | reverse complement strand
TTTCAAGGTATGTTCGAAAAGAACCTATTGACTTTTGTTCCTACCGACGTGCGGGGGATACAGAAGCGCTTGAAGGCAAACGGCATTAAATTGAATGAAGAAGCGGATGAATCCACGACGGGTCCTGCCTATATCACATTGGAAGACCCAGACGGAAACCCGATCATGTTTGACCAGCACGATCCCGATTACAAACCGACCGCCTAGTTGGCGCGAGAATTGAAAAAGAAGGGCTAATAATGGATCAAGTTATTCATCTATCCCGCGTGTTTGCAGTGGATGCCCATCACGCCTTTGAGATGTTCACAGTTAACGCCAAACTTCAAACATGGCTGACTGAAGTCGCCGAGGTGGAATTGCGAGTCGGTGGGCGATATGAGTTGTTTTGGGAACCCGACGATCGGGAAAACAACAGCACCATCGGCTGCCGGATCACCGCATTCGAAGCAGACCAATTCCTTTCCTTTGAATGGCGCAGTCCGAAACAGTTCAAACATTTTGCCAACCATGCCGACCCGCTTACTCATGTGGTGGTGATTTTCATTCCCGTTCAAGGCGGGTCGCAAATTCATCTACTCCATTCCGGCTGGCGGAGTTCGCCCGAATGGATCGAAGCCATGCAATGGCAGGAGCGTGCCTGGCGCGTGGCGTTCGATACGTTGGAGAAAGTAACTGGATGAAAAAGAAACTGTCACCTTCAAGGTGACAGTCTCTTGGATTTACAGCGGCTCAAACCGCGCCGTGAAATGACGCAACAACTCTGGGGCGTAAGTGAACCTGTAGCCTTTCACTTTATCCGCACGGGATTTGATGGCGGCGAGACAATCTGCCACATAGTCAAGATGGCTTTGGGTGTACGTTCGGCGCGGAATGGCGAGACGCAACAACTCAAGCGCAGGGTAATGCCATTGATTATCTTCCGGGTCGAGGCAAGCGAACATGACTGAGCCGATCTCCACGCCACGGATTCCGCCTTCGCGATAAAGCTCCACTGCAAGCGCCTGAGCGGGGAATTCGTAATTGGGGATATGCGGGAAGATGGCTCCGGCATTGACATACACGCCATGACCACCTGTCGGCTGAATGGTGGGGATTCCGCTCTCGTTCAGGCGTGACGCGAGATACGCCGTTTGCCCAAGACGATAGGCAAGATAATCTTCATCCAAGCCTTCGTAGAGTCCCACTGCCATCGCATCCAGATCACGACCGGCGAGTCCGCCATAGGTGGGGAAGCCCTCGCGCAGGATCAATTCGTTCTTGAGATTTTGGAAGAGAGTTTCATCGTTCAGACACAACAGCCCGCCGATGTTGACGATGGCGTCCTTTTTGGCAGACATGGTCATACCGTCTGCCAGTGAGAACATTTCGCGCGCGATCTCCTTGACCGATTTATTTGCATAACCCGCTTCACGCTGTTTGATGAAATAGCAATTCTCGGCATACCGCGCAGAGTCGATGAAGAAGGGAATGCCATGCTCATGATAGACCTGTGAGACGGTTTTGATATTTTCCATCGAAACGGGTTGACCGCCTCCGGCATTGTTCGTGACGGTGATCATGCCCAGAGGAATTTGCTCGCGCCCATATTTTGCAATGAAGGCTTTGAGCTTGGCGATGTCCATGTTGCCCTTGAACGGATGACGGTTCTCAGGGTCGCTGGCTTCATCGATGACAAGGTTGGCGGGACGTCCATGCCTTGCGCGGATGTTGGCGTCTGTCGTGTCGAAGTGCATGTTGCTAGGCACCCATTGACCCGGCTTGACCAACACGGCGGCAAGAATATTTTCAGCGGCACGACCTTGATGAGTGGGCATGAAATGCTTGAACCCGAACACATCTTCAACGGCGGCTTTGAGCCGATGATACGAGCGCGCGCCCGCATAGGACTCGTCGCCGCGCATGAGCGCCGCCCATTGCTCATGGCTCATCGCGCCAGTGCCGGAGTCGGTCAGCAGGTCAATGAACATATCTTCGGCTTTCATCAGGAAGAGGTTGTAGCCCGCTTCTTTGAGTGCGGCTTCTCTTTCCTCACGCGGAATGAGGTGAATGGATTCGACGACCTTAATACGAAACGGTTCTGGGGGGTAGATGGGGGGCATTTGTGCTCCTTGAATTTGATGGGTGTCAAATCTTGGGTAGCGAGCCTGGCGTGTGCCCCTGTGTATTGCCATTCGGTCTCCAATGACCTTTTTATTGTACGTCCAATCCCCGTTTTGGCGCTGTAACAAATGTCATGATTTTTATTTAATTATATTCGGTGGTTGAGTAGTGGCGCGTGATCGTCGCGCCACGTATCGAAACCACCATGTTTGCAAGAAATTCTATGTTTGCATGTAACTATTGGTCTCGATACGAGCGGGAACGAGCACCCGCTCTACTCGACCAACGGATCACACTATTTTTTTTGTGCTTCCTCAATCTCAGCCAGCAGTTCCTGCGCGGACTGCAAATTGGGATGACGCAGGCGCGTGTAAATCTCGACAGCGTGGCTGGACATGGATAAGGCTTCGTCAAGATTCTTGTTTTGTTTGAGCAGGGCTTTGGCAAGGACGTGAGAATCGTTGGCAATCAACTCCTGCCGCCCGACTTTTTCTGCCAGCGCGAGGGCTTTACGTGCGAGGGACTCGGCTTCTGCCCACTGCTCGCGGTCGAGGGCGAGTTCCGACAGGTTGCCTGTGTAAATGGCTGTGCCTTCATCGTCTTTGATTTTCTTTGCAATGCGCAGTGCTTCGCGGTAGTTGCGTTCGGCAGAGGTGCGATTTTTATTTTTTTGTTTATAGTATCCTATCGAATACAAAAATTCGTCTTCGTTCAAAAATAGGTCAGGAGCGACTGATTTTAATTGATTAAATGATTCTGACTCAAGCAGACCTTCAAAATCAATTTTGAAATATGACCTAATATCTTCGTCAAATAGGATTAACTTGTGTAAAAATGAATACATGAGGCTCTTATCGTCTCCCAAATATTCTGCAATGCGGATTTTGCACGTTTGTGCTTTTAAAGGCTGATTGCGGAGACTATAAATCTTTCCTCCTTGGTTAGCACGCCAGATTGCGTCAACTTTGTTGTTGACAGAAGTGGCACATGCTTCGGCTTGTTCAGAAAGCCAGAGCCAATCATCCCATCTACCTGTAAAATCGAGAAATCGATCAAGTTGGTCACACAACGTTTGCAGGCGGTTATTATCGCCCGTCAGCAGGCGCGGCAGGGCGGCGGAGATGAAGTCCCATTCGGCATCCAGCATGGGGAATTTTTCGTAGTCTTTGCCACCGTATTGCATAGCGAGGGCGTAGGCGCGGTTGGTGAGGGCGTCGCCTGTTTGGGTCACGGCTTCTGGGCGGCGGGTTTTTATGAATTTAGCTGTAAGTGGCGGGAGGTAGAAAGTACGAGATTCAAAGTCTGCTATCAATATGGAGCGATCAGTCAAATCTTCTAATGCAGTTTCAGCTGATTTTTCAGGCAAATCGGTCATTTGCGCAATCCATTTAGACTGAGCAGGTTTGTCGAAGTGAGTTAATGCTGCGAGAACCTTTGTTTGATCTTCTTTGAAAGTTTCCAACAAGTCACCAAAGATGTATTCGAGCGGGTCATTATTTTTTGGAGCCTTGTCAATAAAAGCAACAGCTTCACTAATGGTGCGAAGCTGTGAACCTTCACGACCTAATTGTCCCGCGATCCAGCGGATGAAAAGCGGGTTACCCTGCGTGATAGCATAAAGTTGTTCGTGCTCTTCTACTGTGGCGCGTCCCAAGCGGGGATATTTTTTAGCAAGTTCCTTAACTAACTGCATAGCTTCATCATGTGATAGGCGGTCGAGGCGCACGATGCGCGCATCTACATCCGAACGGCGGCGGGAGGTAACGATGGCTTTGTTCCCTTCGGGCAGGCGCGAGAGGAATTGGAACAAGCGCGTTCTTTCTTCTTCCGGGAGAGTCTCAAGATTATCGAAAACGATCAATGCTTTCTTTCCTGCGAGTGCGAGACGCAGTTCGTTGGGACGCTCATCGGGCGCGAGTTTTTCTAAGCCCGTTTCACCCAGTTCCTTGCCCAGTTCGTCCAGCATGGCGAGGTAGGTCGGGCGGGTGAAGTCGGTGAGTGGTTTTTCACCTTCGGCGGTCAGGTCGCGCACTTTGGCGGTGATGAAAATTTTGCGCTCGAAGAGTTCCGCTGGCGCGTCGTGCGCGGCTTTGATGGCGAGCGCTGTCTTGCCGATGCCGCCAGGTCCGTCAATGAGTGCGCCCCAGGTGCGGGAGTCGGGGGAGATTGCATCAGCAATGGTGGCAAGTTCTTTGGCGCGTCCAAAGAAATATGGTTGTTGCGGTAGCGTATTTTTGAGGAATTGGTGATTGTTAACTGGAGATTGGTAATCGGGCGGGTAGTTATGAACATGAATGACTTGACTCTGCGTTTGGCTTTGATCTTGAGTTTGGTTTTGCGTGTTGGTTGCTGGCACATCTTTCTTGAAAACATCCATCCAGCCCTTGATACTTGTGCCCAAACCAGAAAGAAATAAGATGATCGACCCTGCTGTGCTGAATACTCCACCTTCCTTGGGCGGTTCAAACCAAACGACAAATGCGGCAATAACCAGAGCTAATCCTAAAAGCGCAATAAGCAACGGTACAAGTTTTTTCATTTTCCGTCCTTTTGTATTCACTTGGTTTTGAGTTCTAAAGTGAAATGATAATTGTCTGCTCAGATTGGGTCAAGCCAGTTTATATTGTCCGTTTGAACTCATACCGTTGGATAACCGCTTCAAGGACTCGGGTTTGTTCCTCTGTCACATCTACAAATTCCAAGCCGAGGTTTTCATAGCGGGCTTCATCTTTGCCTGCTCTTGCCACGCGAGCTTGGATGGTGAAAGGTTCGGGCGGCAGGCTGGCGGTATCTTTGGGGAAGTCGATCACGAGGGTTACGATTTTGTCCGCTTCGAGAGGCACATCTCCTACCACTCTGGCGCCGTGAATGGTCAGATCTTCGAGATAGCCGAGCAGGGTTTGGGGCTTGAGGGTGTAGACGGGCGTGAACGCCATTAACTTTTTGCGCGGGTCTTTTCGTTTATCGAACATGACAGCCTCCTTATAAAAGAAAAGAACTCTAAAAATATAGCACGGTTCTGCTCATTTTTATCCATCATTTATTGGCAATTTGTAGAGTCAAATTTCGGTGGGTGTTGTGATAAAAAATACAACCGTAACTTTTTAAGCACGGTGGTGATGTTAACATTAACTTCATATTCCCTTAACGAAGAGTATAATCACACATCAAGACCGCACGGCATTTGCAAGCTGATTCCATTTCATAGGATTTGCATGTGACCACCATCTTTTTTGCGACGGATATTCACGGTTCTGATATTTGCTGGAGCAAGTTTCTAAATGCGGGGAAATTCTACGGCGCGGATCAACTGATCCTTGGCGGCGATATGACGGGCAAGGCAGTGGTCCCGTTCATTCACCAGGGCGGCTTGAACTACCGCGTCACATTACTCGAACAGGTTTTTGAAATCACCAATGAAGACGAAATGACGGACATGAAAAAGAAGGTCCGTAGCCGCGGCTATTATCCCTATTTGACCAACCCCGATGAAATTCAGGAGTTGGAAAAAGATCCGGCGAAGGTCAACGCTATCTTTTTGCAGGAAGTGCTCAAGGTCGTGCAACAGTGGATGGAGCTTGCAGAAAAGAAACTTGCCGGAACCGGTATGAAAATTTATTGCTGCCCAGGCAACGATGACATGGATGAAGTCGATGACATTATCCGCGAGAGCCGCGTGGTGGAACTGGCAGAAGGTAACGTCACCATGCTGGCAAGCGGACATGAAATGATCGCATCCGGCTGGAGCAACGTCACGCCTTGGGCGACGCACCGGGAAGAGAACGAGGAACAGCTTGCAGTTAGGTATGAGGCGATGATCTCGCAATTGAAGAATCCGGGAACATCCATTTTCAACATCCATGTGCCACCATATAAATCTGGTTTGGATGAAGCGCCCGAACTCGATAAAGATCTGCGCCCGGTGTTGGCTGGTAATTCGATGATCCCTGTTGGGTCGACTGCGTTGCGCAAGGCGATTGAAAAAACTCAGCCTCTGCTCAGTCTGCATGGACATATCCACGAAGGGCGTGGGTCCACGCGCATTGGCAAGACATTGGTGATCAACCCTGGCTCCATGTATGAACAAGGGACGTTGCTTGGAGCTATTATTAAGCTTGGAAAGAACAAGGTCGAGAATTACGTTTTGACAACTGGTTAAACCACGCATTTGCGTGTAAGACAACATCAAAAGAGGAGAGTTGTTATGAGTGACCTGTTTGTTCGTAAGGCGACCGGCATGGTACGTTCATGGTCGGTCTTCGACGCGTTCATCTACGCGTTCTTTTCCATCAATCTGGTGACGCTTGGTTTTTATAGCTTTAGCCAGATGTATTACTTCAGCGGGGGGATGATTCCTGCCTTGCTCATTAGCGCGGCATTCATCATCTTTGAAGTCGTAGTCTACGCCTCATTGATCGCGGTCATGCCGCGTTCCGGTGG
>JAFLCF010000077.1:0-13038 GCA_017303735.1 Anaerolineae bacterium | reverse complement strand
TTGGCGATCATTTTCTTCCTCGGTGTTAACCGCACCTTCGGCTGGGATTTTTATGTGCAAGCCAATGCCGCATGGTGGAACTACGCCTGGGGCTATACCGATGTAGTGCCGCCTCTGCCTGTGTGGCCCAACCCGGCTATGTTGGCGGTTTTCCTCACAAGTAATCGCTTCATACAAATCCTCGTGTTATTGTTGATGGCGACCTGGTGGTTCGGCTGGGCGGGTACGCTCTTCCTTTCCTCCACCCGCGTGATCTTCGCCGCCGCTTTCGACCGCCTGCTCCCTGAAAAAGCCGCCGAGTTGAATAAGAACGGCACACCGGTCAATGCGATGTTGTACATGATCCTGCCCGCCGTCCTTGTTGCGGCTTTGTATGCCTACGATGTTGCGGGCTTCAAATCCATCACCCTTGCAGCAACCCAAGGCATTGCGATCATGTACTTTGGTACTGCTGTTGCCGCTATCATCCTGCCGTACAAGAAAAAGGAATTATATGAAGCGTCGCCGATCGCCAAGATGAAAGTGGCAGGCATTCCGCTCATCACTGTCGCCGGTTTGATCTTTGGTGGCTTCCTGCTTTTCCTATTGGTGGAATGGTTCTTCGACCCGTGGCTCAACCCCGCCTATGCCCCGGCTGGTTTATATGGCATTAGTTTTGCCAATACCAATTCCATTATCTTCCTTGGTTCCTGTTATGCAATTGCGGCTGCCATTTATTATGGCTTCAAGTCCAAGCGCAAGAGCGAAGGCATTGACATGGACAAGGTCACATCTGAAATTCCTGTAGAGTAAATTGATTTAAGAAAGGTGACAGTCACCTCGCAGGTGACTGTCACCTTTTGCGTTATGGAGATAAGCATGTCCATTATCGAAGAGATCGCCGCCAAGGTGGAGGATTGGAAAGGAAAGGACGTTTCCATTCAACTGCTTTCAGGCGGGTTAACCAATACCAATTACAAAGTACTCGTTGATGGCAAACCATATTTTGTCCGCGTGCCGGGCGAAGGCACCGAACTGCTCGCCATCGACCGCAACAATGAATATCACAACACGCAAGCGGCGGCAAATGCGGGGGTTGCTCCAAAGGTATTAAATTATTTTCCTGAACACAACGTGATGGTGTTGGAGTTTCTCGACGGCAAAACCATGTCGAAGGATTCCCTTAACGAGTCTGGGATGCCCTCGCGCATGGCTCACGCCATCAAGCGACTCCACGCTGGCGAGCGCTTCCTGACGGACTTCAACATGTTCCGCCTCACAGAGTATTACCTACGCCTGTGCAGTGAGCGCGGCTTCAAAATCCCCGAAGGCTACCCCGAGCGGATTCCTACAGTCAACGACATCGAAAAAGCCATGTCTGTCAAACCGCTGGCAACTGTCCCTTGCAATAACGACCTGCTCGCTGAGAACTATATCGACGATGGCAAGCAACTCTGGCTGATCGATTACGAATACAGCGGCAACAACGACCCGACTTTTGAGTTGGGCAATACCTGTCAGGAAATGCAATTTAACGACGAGCAGATCAAGGAAGTCTGTGCTGCCTATTTTGGTGAAGCCACTCCGCAACGGATCGCGCGTATGAAACTCAACATGATCATGTCGGATGTCGGCTGGGGTTTGTGGGCAGCCATTCAAGCCAGTATCTCCACCATTGAATTTGACTTCTGGGGCTGGGCACTCGAACGCTGGGGCAGGGCGGTAGAGAAAATGGATTCAAAGGAATTCTCAGGATGGATCAAGGATGTAAGGCAATAAGCAAAAAGAGTAAAATGGGAAGCAGGAAAACTCGTTGATGGAATCTCTCGACCTCGTGCAGGAAATGTACCGCCTCGTGGAAGCGGCAAATGCAAAAAAAATTCAACTTCGCGCCATTGGCGGGCTGGCAGTGGAAACGCACAACAAGACCAAGCACCCGCTCTTTAAGCGCGAATTTGCCGACCTGGATTTTTGTGTCCCACTCAAACAACGTCGCGAATTCGAGGCATTCATGCCAGCAGTCGGTTATGTTCCGCATAAACAGTTTAACGTTCTCAATGGTGACCAGCGCCAGATCTATTATCACAACCCAACCGAGATGAAGGTGGATATTTTTGTCGGGCATTTCGAGATGTGTCACAAAATCCCGCTTGAAGAACGGTTGAATGCCGACCCTGTCACCATTCCGTTGGCAGAGCTTTTCCTTTCCAAGATCCAGATCGTTGAACTCAATCGCAAAGATGCTTTTGACCTCACCTCGATTTTGCTTAATAACAAGACCGGCGAAGGCGATAACGAAACCATCAACCTCAAGATATTGGCGCAGTTGGGTAGTGCCGATTGGGGCTTGTATAAAACCACGTCCATTAATCTCGAAAAGATCGAAGCCATGTTGAACAAGAACGAAATACCGCTTAATGATGAAGAGAAGGCGCTTGTTATTGGGCGCATCAACGATATTCGGCGTACATTTGCAGAAATGCCAAAGCCCATGGCTTGGCAACTGCGCGACCGCGTTGGTACTCGTGTTAAATGGTATATTGAGGTGGAAGAAGTACAACGATGAAAAAGTTCCAACTTGTCCTTGCGCTCGTTATTCTAACGATCTCTATTGTTCTATTGGTGTGGGGATTTTCGCCCAATCCGCGTGAGACGCGCATCCAAACCATTTCACCGACCGAGATGCGGCTACCAACTCCATCCTCAATGCAATTTGAGCTTTCACACTTGGAGAATGGGATATGAAGGCTCGTTATTATTCTTTGCACAAACTCGTCTTCTTTCTTTTAACTTCGATTGCGCTAAGCGCCTGTGGAGCCAGCACGGCACCAAGCGATGCTTCCACGGAAGTGGATCCGCCTCCAGCGACAGCTACGCCTGAGTTTTTGGTCCCAGCGACCGGCGGGGGAGAGGAACCGGCGCCAGCGCTTCCTGAGTTTCGCTATCTGATATTGGAATATCCGCCTGTTATAAAAGCCGGGTCTGGCAGTGATGTGATCATCTTGACGCTTGATGTGGATGCGCAGGGAAATATCACGCCAACTGCACAGATCGAGGGGAATGTTACTGAAGGGGAGGTAATTGAGATCCCGAATTTATATGCTACTCATAACGTCACTGCTGAGGCATATTATCAGGTGGCTGGCTTGGAGGTTGTGCCTCCCGGTGCCACCTTCCAGCCTTTGAAGCAGGGTGAACGTGTGACCTTTACCTGGAGCGTGCGCGCGCAGGATGTGGGGATCTATGGCGGCACGATCTTTCTGTTCCTTAATTTTGAAAACCGTGAAACTGGGCAAAAAGACCGAAAAGAAATTTCGATCCAGATATTCGATATTAAAGTAGTTGATTTCTTGGGGTTCTCCACCAATTTTGTGAAGACATCGGGTGTGGTGGGGTCGGTCTTGGGAACGATCGTGGGCTTCCCTTTCTTTAAGGATATTGTGAAATACCTGTTCGAGCGCCTGAGCAAGAACAAAAAGAAGCCCGCCAAAGCCAGAAAGAAAACGTGACAAATATCACCCAAAAAATTGACAACCATTAACAGAGAGCTAATTTGTTCTTTATGGTACAATGCCCAAGTTGTAATACATTTCCCCATGGAGAGATATAAATGAATGAGTGGTTATATGTCGCCCTGTTTATTGTTGTGGGTTTGATCATTCCGATTGGTGCGATTGCCGCTGGTTTTATTTTTGGTCCCAAGAAGCCCAATCCGATCAAAGAGTCTACCTATGAATGTGGTATCGAACCGGTTGGCGATGCATGGATTCAATTTAAGGCGCAGTATTATATTTTTGCGCTGGTCTTTCTGGTATTCGATGTGGAAGCGGTCTTCCTCTTCCCGTGGGCGGTAAAACTGGGTCAACTTGGTTTATACGCCGTGATCGAAGGCATTATATTTGTCGGCATTCTGGTCGTCGGTTTGGTATATACCTGGCGCAAGGGAATGTTGGAGTGGGCATAAACTGCTAATAAATTGAAGATAAGGCTGATGGGATTTTCCTTTCAGCCTTTTCTTTGTGTAATAGGAGTGTTTTATGAGTTTTTTGAATGACCCCTTGAAAGTCGCCGCGGATTGGCTTGAAGGTGTCTTCACCGGCTGGGGCATGGATGCTGTTTTTGCTCATGTGCTGGTTGCCTTTCTCGGCGTATTCCTGCTCATCACCTTGTTGATGGTGTTGGATATTATCCTGGTCTGGATCGAGCGAAAAGTGGTGGCTCGTTTTCAAGACCGTTTAGGTCCAAACCGAGTGGGACCTTTTGGCTTGATTCAACCATTTGCCGACATCATCAAACTGATCATTAAAGAGGATACGACCCCCGGTGGGGCGGATAAGGTGGTTTATAACCTTGCCCCGATCCTCTCGATGATGTCTGTGTTGATCCTGTGGGCGGTGGTGCCGCTGGCTCCCGTGATGCTCGGCACAGACTTGAACGTCGGTGCACTTTTCTTGATCGCTGCCGGCGCTATTGGAACACTTTCCATTATCATGGCGGGCTGGTCTTCGAATAACAAATTCGCGATGATCGGCGGCTTCCGTCAGGTGGCGGTGATGGTCTCGTTCGAAATTCCGATGCTGACCATGCTGATGATCCCGACCATCTTTGCGGGTTCCATGAACATGAATGCCATCATTCAGGCTCAGGATCCGATTCCATTTTGGATGTTGTCTCCGCTAGGGGCATTGATCTTCCTCATTGCTGCCATTGCCGAGTTGGGACGTGCTCCCTTCGACCTTGCAGAAGGCGAATCGGAATTGGTATCTGGTTTCAACATCGAATATTCCGGTATGAAGTTCGGTATGTTCTATGCGGGCGAACTTTTGCATGCCTTTACTTTCGGCGGCTTTTGGGCGATCCTCTTCTTTGGCGGCTATCGCTTCTTTGGTTTGGAACAAGTCAGCCCCTTCCTTGCCATTCTTATCCTCATCATCAAAGCCATGTTGGGATATTGGGTCATCATGTGGGTAAAGTACACCATGATGCGCATCCGTATCGATCAGATGCTTTCCTTTAACTGGAAATTCCTCACTCCGTTATCTTTCGCCCTTTTGCTGGTAACAGCCTTGATGAATGCGCTTCTCGCCTCCGCCCCGACCTGGCTTTACGTCCTTGGCATGTTCCTCGCCAATGTAGTGACGGGTTGGATCGCGCTGGAAATTGCGCGTTCTGCCACGCGAAGCGAGCGCGAACGGATCGAAGGCGTGAAAAAACCTGTGGAGGCTCATCACTAGGAGTCGGGTGTTCTTTACGAATTACGCAATACGTATTGTGTGATGCGTAAAGCCCGGAAATGGAAATTCTATGACAGCAGAACAGATAATTTTTCTCATTGTCGCTCTCTACACCCTCGGTTCCGCGCTGATGGTGGTGACGACACGTAATCTCGTCCATGCCGCGTTGTGGCTTGTTTCCACATTGTTCGGTGTGGCGGTGGTTTATGCGCTTTTGAATGCGAGCTTCATCGCAGTGGTGCAGGTGGTGGTGTATATCGGCGCGATTGCCATTCTCTTCATTTTCGCCGTGATGCTCACCCGCAAGGATATGCGTGACTCAGGTCCGCAAATGAATAAGAATTGGTGGCTGGGTGCCCTGGTGGCAGTGCTTGCATTTGCCGGTTTGGCGTTCTTGCTTTCGGGTTGGAGCGGTTTCACAAAGACGGCTGCCCAGCTTCCAGCGGAGTTCGATGCGATCAGTTTATTGGGTGAAGCCTTGGTTTCGCCTGAGGCGTACGTCCTGCCGTTCGAAGTGGCATCCGTCCTTTTGTTGGCAGCCTTGGTGGGCGCGGTGTATGTCGCGTTCAACCCTTCAAAGAAATAGGAGGCGCATAAAAAATGGTTCCTCTTTCATGGTACTTAATTCTCGCGGCGGCTTTGTTTGGCATTGGCTTGTTCGGTGTGCTGGTGCGGCGAAACGCCATCGCGATCCTTCTCGGCATTGAGTTGATGCTCAACGCTGTGAACATTAACCTCGTTTCCTTCTGGCGCTACAGTGACGTCGTTTCGATGTCTGGGCAGGTCTTTGCCGTGATCGTGTTTGCGGTGGCTGCTGCTGAAGTGTCTGTGGGTCTGGCTTTGGTCATTTCTGTGTATCGCCGCCGCAATACGGTGATCGCGGATGAACTCGATATGTTGAAGTGGTAGGGATTATGTCTACTGAAACTTTGATTTGGTTACTTCCCCTCCCGCCCGTGCTGGCATTTTTCTTGATCGTCCTATTCACGAACAAGAGCAAGGCTCTCAGCCACACCATTGCGGTGGGCGCAGCTTTTCTCTCATGGCTTGGGGCGATGATCGTATTTATCCGCGCTTTGGGTGTGGAACATCTTGCCGAACATCCGTTTGAATCGGCGATCAACTGGCTGCCAACGGGTGAAACCTTCCTGAAGGTTGGCGTGCTTATCGACCCGCTCTCTGCCATTGTGCTGTTCTTTGTGGCTTGGTGCGTGTTGATGATCTTCATTTACAGTGTGGGTTATCACAACTTCGGTCAACCCGCCGGTGACCATGACCATGCTGGTCTTCCGCCTCATGGCGCGACAGTTCACGGTCATACCGTGCCTTCTGTCGAACCGATGTACTCACGCTTCTTTGCCTTCATTGGCTTGTTCGCGTTTGGCATGTTGACCCTGGTCGTCTCTGACAATGTGTTGACCATGTTCGTTGGCTGGGAGATCATGGGCTTGTGCTCGTACTTGCTGATCGGTTTCTGGTACGGAAAAGAATCCGCTCGCAATGCAGCGATCAAAGCCTTCATGACGACCCGCGTAGGCGACGTGTTCATGCTTTTGGGCATCGCTTTCCTCTACAGCGTGACCGGCTCGCTCTCTTTCAAAGACATCTTCAGCGAAGAAGTGCTTCACGCCCTCGCCTCTGTGCCGACGGGTGTGTTTGGTCTTTCTGCTGCGGGGTTGATCGGTCTCCTGCTCTTCATCGGTACGGTGGGTAAGTCTGCCCAGTTCCCATTGCACGTCTGGCTGCCAGACGCGATGGAAGGTCCGACCCCGGTCAGCGCCATGATCCATGCGGCGACGATGGTTTCCGCCGGTGTGTATGCGGTCATCCGCATGTTCCCGATCATCAGCCTCGATGAAGGGACCATGACCGTTGTGGCATTCATCGGCGCCTTCACAGCAATTTTCGCCGCGACCATTGCTGTAGCCCAGAACGACATCAAACGCGTTCTGGCGTACTCGACGATTTCCCAGTTGGGTTTCATGATCGCCGCCCTTGGCATCCACGCTTACGTGGCAGCGACTTTCCACTTGGTAACACACGCTTTCTTCAAGGCGTTGCTCTTCCTCGGCTCTGGTTCCGTCATTCACGGCATGGAGCATGGGGTTCTGCACACGGGCAACCACAAAGTTGACCCGCAAGACATGTTCAACATGGGCGGTTTGCGCAATAAGATGCCCATCACATTCTGGACATTCCTGATCGGCGGTTTTGCCCTCTCTGGCTTCCCACTGGTGACAGCTGGTTTCTGGTCAAAAGATGAAATTCTGACCGATGCCTGGAAACACCACCACTATATTATCTTCGGCACACTTGCCATTGCCGCTTTCTTGACGGCATTCTATACCATGCGTCAGATCACGTTGACCTTCTTCGGCGAAGCTCGCACGAAGGAAGCCGAACACGCTCACGAAACCCCATGGACGATGACCCTGCCATTGGTTGTGCTTTCAGTCTTCGCGATTGCCTTTGGTTGGGTGGGTATCCCTGAATACTTCCCCGGTATTGGTGGTTTGCTTCCAAATTGGTTCCACGAATTTGTCGGTTCCATGCTTGGGCATGCAGAAGCCGAAGCAGCCAAGTTTGATCCTGTACCCCTTGTCACTTCTCTTGTGGTCGCACTCGGTGGTTTGGCAGCTGGTTACTTCACGTATCGCAACGTTCAATCTCCCGCCGAAGACAGACTTCAAATCCCCGTCCTCAAGAACAAATGGTATGTGGATGAACTCTACAACGTTGTGTTCATCAAACCGGCTATATGGTTCTCGGAAGTCTTCGTCTCAAAGTGGATGGACAAAGGCTTCATCGACGGCATTCTCCACTTGTTCGGACCCGCTACCGGCGGAGTCGGAGCGTTCATCCGCAATAAATTTGACCTGCCCGTCATCAATCAATTCTTCGGCGATGGTTCCGCAGAAGTGACCTGGTGGTTCGGCAGAAATCTACGCCCCATTCAAACGGGACGCATTCAGCAGTATCTTCTCCTCTCGTTGATCGTTCTATTCGTGGTCGGCGGGCTGCTGTACTTCCTTTTGATGGCATAGGAGCGCATGATGGAATTTCTCAACACACATCTCCTTAGCCTGATCCTTTTCATCCCCGCAGTTGCGGCATTGATCATGCTCTTCCTGCCGAATGAAGCGCGGCTTCAACGCTGGTTCGCTTTCGCTGCCAGCTTGGTCCCCTTCATTCTGACGATCGTGCTCTGGAACCGCTTTGATGCCAATGCGACTGGTTTCCAATTTGAAGAAAAGTATGTTTGGTACGAAGCCATCAATTCATCCTTCCACCTCGGTGTGGACGGCATTTCGCTTTCGATGGTTTTCCTTACCACCTTTCTGACCCCGCTTGCCATCCTTGCTTCGTTCAGCGTCACAGACCGTGTCAAACCATACATGATGCTTTTCCTGTTTCTCGAAACAGGCATGTTGGGCGTCTTCCTTGCGCTCGACCTGCTGATCTTCTTCGTGTTCTGGGAGATCGGTCTGGTGCCAATGTACTTCCTCATCAATCAGTGGGGCAGTGCCAATCGCGACTATGCTTCGCTGAAGTTCATGATCTACACCATGGGCGGATCGCTCGGCTTGCTGCTCGCGGTGCAAATGCTCGGCGTTCTTTTCGGGACCTATGACCTGGTCAGCCTCTATCAACAGTGGAATTCGCTGACAGCGGATACCATGTTAATGGGCATGACGGTCGGCACCGTGAAGACCATTGCCTTCTGGGCATTTGCAATTGCCTTCGCCGTCAAAGTTCCTTTGTGGCCCTTCCACACCTGGCTGCCCGATGCACATACCGAAGCTCCCACCGCCGGCTCGATGATCCTTGCGGGCGTGCTTTTGAAGCTTGGCGCATATGGCTTTATTCGCCTCGTGCTTCCGCTTTATCCTGTTGAAGCCAAGATTTTCGCGGGCGCTCTCGCCGTTCTTGCCGTGGGTGCCATTGTCTTTGGCGCTTTCGGCTCCTTCGGTCAGACAGACTTCAAACGCTTGGTTGCGTACTCGTCTGTAAATCACATGGGCTTTGTGGTGCTTGGCATCGCCGCAGCAGGGCTTGCCGCCGGTACCCCCGATGCGCACATTGCCATGAGCGGCGCGGTCTTGCAAATGTTCAATCACGGTCTCTCGGCTGCGGGAATGTTCTTCCTCGTCGGCGTGATCTACGAACGAACTCACACCCGCAACCTGGATGAGTTTGGTGGCTTGTTCCCGTTGGTCCCGGTCTATGGCGGTATCTTGATTTTCACCTCCATGGCTTCGCTCGGCTTGCCGGGTTTGAACGGCTTCGTTTCTGAATTCATGATCGTGCGAGGCTCTTACCAGCCGCTGACGATCTACACCGCCATTGCCATGCTGGGCTTGCTCTTCACGGGTGCTTACATCCTGAAGGGAATCAAGAAAGTGCTTCATGGACCCATGAACGAACACTGGGCTCACGGCGAACATAAACTGACCGAGATCAACCTGCGCGAGATCCTCGTAATGGTTCCCCTCATGGCGCTGATGCTGCTCACCGGCATCTGGCCCATGTGGATTCTCGATATCATCAACAAAGCCGTGACGGCTCTGTTCTAAGAGGTGGATGATGAATTTTCCCATCCTAAGTGTTATCACCTTCCTTCCGTTTGCTGCTGGCATGCTCATGCTGATGATGCCTGCCAACCGGAAGAATGAAGTCCGTGCGGTGGCTCTGGCTTCAGCAGTGATCGACCTGCTGCTTTCTGCCTGGGTCTACCTGCAATACCTGTTGCAAGATATGCAGGGATATCAATTTATTGAAAAATATAACTGGGTCAACGTCTTCCCGATCAATATCGAATTGCACTTCGGCGTGGACGGGATGAGCGCTCCGCTGGTTCTGCTGACCGGCATCGTCATGTTCACAGGCGTGCTCATCTCCTGGGGCAATGACGATCCACATGTCATGTCGGGCATTCAAGACAGACCGCGTGAATTTTTCGCCTTCCTGTTCTTGTTGGCAGGCGGTGTGTTCGGTGTATTCGTCTCACTCGACCTGTTCATGCTGTTCTTCTTCTATGAAATTGCCGTGTTCCCGATGTACCTGCTCATTGCCATTTGGGGTTGGGTCAAGACTCGCGAATACGCTGCCATGAAATTGACCCTGTATCTGTTCATCGGATCCGTGGTCGCTTTGGTCGGTGTACTTGCCATGTATTGGACGCAATATCAAAATACTGGCATCCTCTCTTTCGACATGCTTGTAATGGAAGATGCTGGTTTTTCAATGGCATTCCAAAACCTTTGGTTCCTGCCGGTCTTCTTGGGCTTTGCAGTGCTGGGCGGCATCTGGCCCTTCCATAACTGGTCGCCAGATGGTCACGTGGCTGCGCCTACGGCTGTGTCCATGTTCCATGCGGGTGTGTTGATGAAACTGGGCGCATTCGCTGCTCTGCGTGTTGGTGTGATGCTCTTGCCCGAAGGCGCAAAACATTGGTCATGGCTCATTATGGGATTTGCAAGCGTCGCCGTCGTGTACGGCGCATATATCGCCTTTGTTCAAACCGACCTGAAATACATGATCGGTTTCTCATCCGTTTCCCATATGGGGCTGGTCGTCTTGGGTGTTTCCACTCTCAATGAAACTGGTCTGCTTGGAGCGGGTGTTCAGATGGTCTCACACGGCGTGATGACAGCTCTCTTCTTTGCCGTCACCGGTATGATCTACGACCGGGCGCACACCCGTATGATCCCCGAGCTGGGCGGCATGGCAAAGATCATGCCCTTTGCAGCCATCGGCTTCATCATCGGCGGTTTGGTTTCGATGGGTATGCCCGGCTTCTCCGGCTTTGTCGCAGAATTCCCGATCTTCATGGGCGTTTGGCGCGAACAATGGTTGGTGGCTGTGATCTGTTCCATCTCCATTATTATTACCGCCGCTTACATTATGATCAACATCCGTAAGGTTTTCTTCGCACCTCTGCCTGAAAAATTGGAAGGGCATGTAGGTGATGTAACAACGTTGGATAAGATCGCCATTGTTACACTTTGTCTGCTGATGATCGTCATCGGCATGTTCCCGTCAGTGATGGTCCCCATGGTTGAAACCGGTGTGGATTACATCATGGCGATTTTGGGAGGTGCATAATGTTTACAACGGTGACTTTCGCCTCCATTCTTCCCGAAATTCTGATCCTAACCATTGGGCTTCTGGTTCTCATCGTTGAGCCCTTCTGGAAGGGCGAACAAAAACGCAATGCTGGTTGGCTCACTGCCGGTGGGTTACTCATTGCGATGGTCGTTAGCCTGCTTTTCGGGCAACCCGGCGAACCGGTGGCTACCCTGGGCGGCATGATCCGCTTCGACTGGATGGGCTTCTTCCTCAAAATGCTGTTTATGTTTGCTGCCGCCGCTACCGCACTCTTGTTGATGGATCACGAACAAGTGGGCAAGCGCGGCGAAGCCTATTTGATGCTTCTCGCCTCACTCATCGGTATGAACTTGATGGCTTCCTCAGCGGATCTGGTCATGCTGTATCTGTCCATTGAGACGGCGTCCATTCCGCTTTACATCCTCTCTGGTTTCTTGCTGAATGATGAACGCTCCACAGAAGCGGGCTTCAAGTATTTTCTGTATGGCGCTTTAGCTTCTACCGTGATGCTGTACGGTTTTAGCCTGCTCTTCGGTTTCTCTGGCACAACGGACTTGTATGCCATTGCGGTTGCTCTGACCTCGGGCGGAATTACTCCGTTACTGGCATTTGGTGTTGTTGGGTTAGTGGTCGTTGGAATGGGTTTCAAGGTATCCATTGTGCCCTTCCACTTTTGGGCGCCGGATGTGTATGATGGTGCACCAACTCCAGTGGCGGGATATCTTTCCACCGCATCAAAGGCGGCGGGTTTTGCAGTCATCCTGCGCCTATTCTTTGTAGCTTTCCCAGGCTTCACCGGCACATGGACGATGGTTTTTGCCGTGCTGGCGGCGATCTCCATGACGGTGGGTAACCTGTTGGCGCTGCCACAGACCAATATCAAGCGTCTTTTGGCGTATTCCTCTATTTCACATGCAGGCTATGCCATGATCGGTGTAGTGGCATTTAGTCAACTTGGCGCAGCGAGTGTGATCTTTTATCTCGCGGCGTATATTGCAACGAACCTGCTTGCCTTCGGTATTGTGATGGCATTCAGCCGCGTAACCGGCTTGGAAGATATCAAAGATTATGCCGGGTTGAGCCGAAGGAGCCCACTGCTGGGCTTGATGATGCTGGCTGCCTTCCTCTCGTTGACGGGCATGCCGCCTTTCGGTGGGTTCGTGGCGAAGGTGTTTGTTTTCGCTGCGGGTGTGCAGGCGAACTATACCTGGCTGGTCATCGTAGGCATCATCAACTCGATCATTGGTGTGTACTATTATCTGAACGTGTTGAAATATGTCTACCTCTACCGCCTGCCCGGTGAAGATGAAGAGCAACATCCGATTCCATTGTCTCAGCCGTATATGATCGCTCTTGTGGTGCTGGTGATCGGTGTAATTGTGCTTGGTACGGTATTCGCTCCGTTCTACAACTGGTCCGATGCGGGTGCTTTGAATTTGTTCTAAGGAAATGCAGAGACAGTCACCTTACAGGGTGGCTGTCTCTTTTTAAACAGAGACAGGTATCGGCTAGGAAAGAGGCGTTTTTGGTGGGGTGGGGAGGCTCGGACTGTGGATTAATTCCACCTGAGTCGCTCTGAATCCCAATTCAATTTTTGGTTTGACGCCCTTAGACCTGTCAGTTATAATTCGTGCGCTATGACACAATCGGAACTGGAAGAAAAACGCAAAAAGATGGTCTACAGCCTGCTTTTCGTCATTATTGGGCAGGTGGGCTT
>JAFLCF010000076.1 GCA_017303735.1 Anaerolineae bacterium | reverse complement strand
TCAGATTCCTGCGAGTAATTCAGTAAGGTTTCTTGAAGAACCGGGTCTTTGGGTTGGATATGCATATACTCATTATAACGAAAACAAGTTCAATTTCACTCAGGCTGAAGCGTTTTTGTAAGGGAGATATTAAGTTGTTCTTTGATATAAAGCCATTTCCCAAACGAATATTCTGCGTGTGGCAATGCGTTGTAAACCTTCGCGTTTCAATAATGCTTCCATTTCACCAATTGGATGAACAAAAACTCGGAAGGGATCTTTTCTCAGCCGCTGAAAAAAGTTCATCGCCGCTATCACAGCTTTGATGTACCAGACCTCACGTGGATATGTCATGGAGATGGCTTTTCGGCTCTTCGATGATGCTGCTTTCAATAACTCATGCATGTTCGGATAACAACAAACGACCCGATCCAGCGTGACGACATCTGCTTGCGGAAGATCTGCCGCAACATCGGTGAAATCGGCGTGAATGAATTTAACCTGTTCGCTATGCCCTAAGCGTTTGGCTTCTTCGGTGGCAATCTTCAAATAAGCGGACGATGCATCTACATGCGTCGCTTTACTTGCCACATCTTTCAACAACTCATGATGTATTGTGCCAATGCCGCCGCCAATATCCAGCAGAGATGCCTGCTTTAATCCCAAAGATCGCACGGATTCAAGGATCATTTTCGTTTGCTTTGCCGGTCCTCGGCGGCGGTAGTCTTTGAGGTTTGCTTTGGCTTCTTCTTCGCCAAAAGTATTGTTTTCCATTTCGCAGCAATTGCAAGGCATATTGGCTCACTTTCAGTTAAGGAGATATTAGATATTTTCCCATTTATATGCTTTGTGTGCAAGAAAAAACAGGCACACATTTTCGTGTGCCTGTTTACTTTAAATATCTCCCGGCTCATCTGCCATGCGGACAATGCGCGGGGTGAACTTGCCGATCACATCCACCAGATCGTGCTGGGCAGTGATCACGTCTTCGATTTGCTTGTACGCCTGAGGCGACTCGTCGATGCCACCACCGAGCAGGGTGACACCGCGCTCTTTGAGGTAGTCGTCCCGTTCGCGCTTGCTGATGGAGTTGATGGCAACTCTACGACTCATCCGGCGACCTGCTCCATGTGAAGCGGATTCGAGCGATTCGCTCACGCCTCTCCCGCGGACGACGTAGCCTGCATCTCCCATCGAGCCGGGGATCACGCCGAGAACTCCAGCACCCGCGGGCGTGGCTCCCTTGCGGTGGACGATGACTTCGCGCCCGTCAGTCAACCTTTCGCGCCAGGCAAAGTTGTGGTGATTTTCAACCACGGCAACTTCTTT
Organism: Anaerolineae bacterium; assembly: GCA_017303735.1. The sequence goes on along the minus strand of JAFLCF010000076.1, from coordinate 18,389 downwards.
GAGCCCAACCGCCGCCGCCACACGTTTGTGGATGATGTAGTGATTCGCCGAGGCAAAGCGACCCGCCAGTTCCATCGAAAGCCAGTATTCCTGACCATCTTCCGAATCCAGCGTGAGCCAAGCCAAATGGCGGACACTCTTATCGAGGTCGGGGTGTTTCTCCATCGCCAGTTTGCTGAAGCGGTCCGCAATCTTCGCGCCGACTCCGCGGGAACCACTGTGCGAGAGCAAGGCAAGGTATTCGCCGGGCTGTAAGCCAAACATCGGCTCGTGCAAGCGGAACGAGCCCCACTCTACGAAGTGATTGCCCGTGCCGCTCGTGCCGAGTTGATTCATGGCGGTGTCTTTCAGAGTCCGCAGTTGTTTGGTGGCGAGCCATGCATCATCGTCTAGCACTTGGTGCTGAGCGCGTTTATTGCCTTTCCAGGCGGCGCCCATACCGAAGGCGGTTTCATCCCAGAGGGCATTTTCGAACATACCCTTCTTTTGTCCGATGAGAATCGGCGAGACTTCATACAGCGACAAGCGCATACGACAGGCGATGTCCACACCGACGGCGTAGGGGATGACGACATTTTCAGTTGCGAGTACACCGCCAATGGGCAGACCATAGCCAACGTGTGCGTCGGGCATGAGCGCGCCAGTGACGGTCACGGGCAGGCGCATGGCGTTTTCCATCTGCTTGATGGCTTCAGTGTCGATGTTGTCCGTACCCCAGATGGGGAAGGGAAGGGGCGACTCGCGCAAGGTGTCTTCGCTTGGCTCATTGTTTTTATTCTTGCGCAGAATCTCGCGGGCGAGGTCAGCGAGCAAAGTGTCGGCGAGGTAATTGCCCGGGTTGGCGCGAACCGCTTCGAGCGCGGAAAGAGCCGCGTCGCGGTCCATGCCGGAGGCGATCATTTTGTTTCCGGCTTCTTTGGCAAGCCCAATGGCTTTGCCGTCTTCCCAGTTGTTGAGTTTCAGGATTTTTCCTGTGATGATGTCCATGTGATTATCTTTCTGTAGGTCAGGCTTGTAGCCTGACGAACTTTATTGGCGGGCTACAAGCCCGCCCTACGAATTAATCGGATCAGGTGGGAGGCAGGCTTCATCATAATTAATTGTAGTGAAAATTTCTGCCTGCAAAACCCAGTTGCCTTGTGGGGTGCGCTGCCATTTGGCGGCGTAGACACCCGAGGCGAGGACGAGTTCTCCGTTTATGGAGTATTCGCCTTGCCAATCGCCGAGCTCTTCGGCGATGCCCCAACGTTCGTTGGCGGTGATCTCGCGCGGGGTTCGACGATAGACCGCGGTTGGGTCTTGTTTGAAAAGGTGAGCCCAACGTATTTCTTCTTCGTCGGCTCCGTGGAACTGGTCACTGCGACCGGTGACCAGATGATAACTCGCTGCCAGCAACGGGCGGATGCGCCTGGCGTCCTTTTCGGCGATGGCGCGGTTAAAGGCTTCGCGTGCGGCGTGGATTAACTTATTTGAAGTTTGCATTATAAAAACCTTTCACCACAAAGGGCACGAAGTACACAAAGGAAGGAACAAAGCTTAAGTCCTCACTCGACCACCTTCGTGACCTTGGTATCCTTGGTGTTTAAGTATTTGATTCTTCCAATTTCCAAAGTTCGCGCATTTCATGACTCTTTTCCAAAAGTTCGTCGAGCGTACCTTCGGATTCGACTTTGCCGTCTTTGAGGACGATGATGTGATCGGCGCGCCTCAAGAGCGGACGACGATGGGAGACGACGAGACAGGTCATTTCGTTGCCTGACTCAAAGATGCGCTCCCAAAGTTGCTTTTCGGTTTCCACGTCCAGCGCGCTGGAGAGGTCGTCGAAGACGACCAATTCAGTATCGCGGATGAACATGCGGGCGGCGGCGGTGCGTTGGGCTTGTCCGCCAGAGAGTTTGACTCCGCGTGAGCCGACCATCGTTTCAAGATCGTCGTCTAGGATTTCCAAATCTCTGTCCATGACGGCGAGTTTGGTCGCTTTGTAGATGTCGTCGTCGCTTTTGTTCATGCCGAGCAGAATGTTATTCCGCAGGGTGTTGCTGAACAGGCGCGGAACTTGTGCGGTATAGGCGGAACGCGGCGGGACGAAGAAATTGCCAGCGTCGGTGATGACTTGCTCATTCCATCGGACTTCGCCTGAGTCAGCTGGGAGCAGACCCAGCAATGTGCGAAGTAGTGTCGTCTTGCCAGAACCGATTCGACCGGTGATAACCGTCAGTGAACCGCGTTTGATTTTGAGCGAAATGTCTGCGATGCCGTTGACCGAATTCGGGTAGTGAAAGGTCAGATGGTCAGCGACCAGTTCATTCAGTCGGTCTGAGGCGGTTTTCGTCGGGTAGGTCACTTCAGGTAGTTCGTGATCCAAGTCTATTTTTGCAGGTTCAATCAGCGCATCCAGCGGAGCATTTTCCATCAGGCGGTACATGCGCTTGACAGAGACATCCATTTGTTTGTAACGTGCCCAGAGTTCGCCGCCAAGCGTGGTGAGATCTCCCATGCTTTGCAAGAGATAAACAAAGAGCGAGAAATCGCCGAGGGTGAAATTGCCCGTGCGCATGGACTGAGCGACGAGCACGAGGATCACACCTGTGCTGAGTGTGGATGTGTTGCGATACAGCGAGCGCAAGACTTCATCAAATAACTTATCGCGCACCGTTAATTTGCGGCGTTCGTCATTGATCTTGTGAAAGTGACCAATGATGTTCTTCTCGGCTGTGGCGATCTTCACGGCTTGCACAGCGCCAAAGAATTCACCGATGAAGCCCGTCACCTTGCCTGCGGATTGACGCGAGGCGCTGCGATAATGCTCAATGCGTTTTGTAGCGATGTTCGCGATGATGCCAACGATGACCAGCGGAATGAGCGCCATGAGTGTGACAGACGGACTGATCTGCGCCATCAAGTAAATCGAATAGAAGATGATGGCGATGCCGACCAGCACGTCGTTGATGAGGATGACGAAGAGCGGCAATTCCTGCACATCATTTTTGAAACGGCTGATGGCTTCGCCTGCCGAATCTGGGAGTTGTGACGCGCCGGGGCGTTTGAGAATGTGTGTGAGCAAATTCTTGCGCAAGAGCGTGCCCATGTCTGCGAAGATGGGAACATCAGCGTAGTAGAAGCCGTAGGTTGAAAGCAAACGTCCAAAAACGAGAGCGACGAGAAATGCAACAATAGCCCAAATACCGAAGGTCAATTGCGCTTCACCGGTCAGGTAGTCGAAGAAGGCTTTCATGATGAGTGCGGGTCCGACCTGCCAGCAGAAGCGGACAAGCGCAACGCTGACAAAGTCAATGATCCACAGCCAGGTGCGAAAGCGGATGAGTTCAAGTACCACTTTCCACGCAGGTAAGGCGGGGATGTTGAGGTCTTTTGGGTCGAGGGTTGTTTCGGTCATAGTAGATACCTGTTTTAAAATACAAAAGATACGAAGAATTTCGACGATTGACCATGGACGATAGACGATAAGAGCAAGGGCAATGGTCTATGGTCTGTCGTCCATCGTCTGCTAAGCAAGCACTTCTTCCAAACCCGTTTGCAGCAATTGATAAAACCTTGCGTTCGGGTTCGCTGCCAGCTCTTTGCGGTTGCCGTATTCGAGCACGGAGCCATTATCGAGGATGAGCACATCGTCGGCGCGGTGCAAGGTGTCGAGTCTGTGGGCGATGATGATGGCGGTGCGTCCTTTTAGCAGTTTGTCTATCGCATGTTCAAGCTTTTGCTCGGTCGCAGGGTCAAGGCGGGATGAGGCTTCGTCGAGGATGACCAGACCAGGCTTCCGCAAGAAGACTCGTGTGAACGCCAGTAATTGCGCCTCCCCCGCGGACAGTGACCTTGATCCTGTTTCCAGTTCAGTGTCCAGACCGTTGGGCAGGGTTCGGAACCAGTCGCCGAGTTCGAGGTCTTCGAGGGTGGCGATGATCTTGTCATCGGGTATCGAGCGGTCGAAGAAGGTCAGGTTTTCGCGGACAGATGCGCGGAAGAGCTGCACATCTTGCGTCACAATGGCGATGTTCTGCCGCAGTGAGTCGAGTTGAATGTTATGCAAGTCTTCGCCGTTGACCTTGATACTGCCTTCATTGACGGAGTACAGGTTGAAGATTAACCGTCCGAGGGTGGTCTTTCCGCTTCCGGTGCGACCGAGTAACCCGAGCACAGAACCAGGCTTGAGGTCCAGTGAGAGGCGTTTGATGACTGAGTCTTCGCCGTTGTACGAGAAAGTCACATCCTTGAATTCCAACGCGAGCGGATGCGAGTCGATCACTTTGCCGGTCTCGTTTTTGGTTTCAGGTTGGAATTGTTTGAACTCCGTCAAACGCTCGACACATGCGCCGATAGTTTGAAAACTTTCGATCTCGTGTGTCATCGCCCAGAACGGTTCTTCGAGCAGGTTAAGGTAATGGACGAAGAGATAGACCGTGCCGATGGTGACGACGCCCGCAGTGAAGAGCCAATATCCGCTGGTGACAGCCAACAGCGTGCCGAACGTGAGCGTCAATCCCATCGCGTTTTCGATGATCCAGCGCTTGAAGTGCGCGCGGCGGTTGTGTTTGAGAATCTCGGCTTGATGACGGAAGAGTTCGCGGATGGAAAATCCCACCGCGCCGCTGGAGCGGATGTCTTCGGTGCCCGCCAGTTGTTCTTCGATGAAACCGTACATCTGACCTTCGGCTTCGCGCCTTGCTTTTTGATGTGGCACGGCAATGTCTTTGAGCCTGCCGAGGATGCCGATGGTCAGCGCGGAGTAAATGGCGAATGCCAAGCCTACGCGCCAATCTTCGATGGCAAGTGTGACAAGAATGCCGATGAGCAGCAATCCGTTCGCGATGAGGTTGAGCGCGAATTGCGAGAAGAAGGTTGCCAGCTCGGTCACGTCGCCGTCGATGCGTTCGATCAACTCGCCGGGCGTGTGGTCGTTGTGGAACTTCATGCCGAGTTTGAGGGCGTGTTCGGCAAGTTCGGCGCGCAGGGCGTTGGTGGCTGTCCATGCCACGTTTTCGCCAAGCCAGGTCACACCGATGTGAACCACTTGCTGTACTAACGCAATACCGATAAATGCGGCGGCTGTCCACATCAGCTTGGAGAGGGCTTCGCCTGCCAGTGCGTCGTCGATGAAGAGACGCATGATCTGCGGAGCGACGATGCGCAAGCCGATGCTGCCAAACAGCAGAGTTGCAAGCATGATGAACCGTCCGCGCTGAGGGCGGATGTGATCAGAGAGCAGGTTCCAATAGGATTTGAATGATAGGTTCATGTTGATTACCAAAAGATTTCTTTACCGCGAAGAGCGCTAAGGGCGCTAAGTTTAAAGAATTTCTTCGCGATCTTCGCGGGCTTGGCGGTTAATTAAGACAATAAAAAAACACGGCGCAGGTGCGCCGTGTTTTGGAAAGACACAGGAAATCGAGCCGTGATTAAACGGTCAATAGGCGCACTTCGGGGAGGTAGATTATTCGTTGCAGTTTGTTGATACGAGACAATAGCATTTGAAGTGCGCTCCTTTCTTTTGAAATTTAATTACCTTTGCAGTTTACATGAGAGTACGATGAGTTGTCAAGGAGATTCACGATATTCGTCATCCTGACAATCCCAACAATCGGACTACAATTACCATGCATGGAGGCTTCATGAAAACCATTTTACGTGTGCGTTATTGGCGCATCGTTCTGTTCTTTGCCCGCGTCACGGCGAGCATTGTTTTCTGGGATATTTTCTTGCGCCGCATTGGGCTCGGCGCTTGGGCAAAAAATACTCGTCCGCGACGGCTGCAAAACATTGCCATTCGTTTCCGCGCCCTGGCAATTCGCCTTGGCGGCGTGATGATCAAAGTGGGTCAGTTCCTTTCGGCGCGTTTGGATGTGCTGCCGCCAGAGATCACGGATGAACTTTCTGGATTGCAGGATGAAGTTCCGCCTGTGGACTACGAACCCATCCGCCTCCAGACCGAACTCGAGCTTGGTTCTGCCATCGAAAAAGTTTTTCTTACCTTTGAGAAAGAACCCGTCGCCGCCGCCTCGTTGGGACAAGTCCACCGCGCAACGTTGCTTCCCAACGAAGCCGATGCGATGGGTTTTGAAAATGTCGTAGTGAAAATCCTCCGTCCGAACATCGAGCAGATTGTCGAAGTGGACATGTCCGCGATACGGGTGGTGGGTGGCTGGCTCAAGCGCTACAAACCCGTCAGCGACCGGGTGGATGTCTCTGCAATTGTGGAGGAATTCGCCGCAGTTTTGAATGCAGAGTTGGATTATCTCTCAGAGGGCAAAAACGCCGAAACCTTTGCAGCCAACTTCAAAGATGATGAAAATGTCCACGTCCCACGTGTTGTATGGAATCGCACCACTCGTCGTGCGCTGACATTGGAAGATGTCACCTCCATCAAGATCACAGATTATGACGCCATTACAGAAGCGGGTATTAGTCGTGCCAAAGTAGCAGACCGTTTGCTGGCTACATATTTAAAACAGATTTTTGAAGACGGATTTTTCCATGCCGACCCGCACCCCGGTAATTTGTTCATCCTACCCTTGAACGAAAAAGAGGAAGACGGCTCAACGAAATTCCGCCTGACCTTTATTGACTTCGGCATGGTTGGGCGCATGCCCGAAAAACTGGTGGAAGGTTTGCGTGAAACTATTATTGCAGTAGGTTTGCAGGATTCATCGCGTTTGATCCAAGCGTACAAAACACTCGGAGTCTTGCTGCCGAGTGCAAACACGAAACTCCTGGAAGAAGCCAGTGCCCAAGTCTTCGACCGTTTCTGGGGCATGAGCATGAACGAACTACGCAATATCGAACATCGTGACATGATGAAATTCGGTCTGCAGTTCCGCGAGTTGATGTCTACCATGCCGTTTCAACTGCCTGAGAATCTGTTGATTCTGGGAAGGACAATAGGCATTCTTTCGGGAATGTGTACTGGCTTGAATGCCGATTTCAACTTGTGGCTGCAAATTGCGCCGTATGCGAAGAAATTGACTGAGGGCGAAGGCGGCTCGGTCTTTGATACTTTCTTAAACGAAGCTGGAGATTTTTTCAAGGCCCTGATCGCCATCCCCGGCAGGGCAGAGCGTGTCCTCGGGCGCATCGAGCGCGGACAGTTGAACGTGGAAGCGCCGCTGGTCAATTTGCAGATCAGTTACTTGGAGAGGTCGGTTAATCGCTTGACAGGTGGGATCGTGTTTTTGGGGCTGTTGATCGCGGGTGCGATTTTATATGATAGTCATGCTCTGCTTGGGCAAGGTCTATTTGGCGGTGCGGGAGTTGCCTTGTTTTACACGCTTTTCCTCGTACGTGGAAAACGTCCGTTTCGGTAGAAAAAAACTCCCAGCCATTTGGCTGGGAGTTTTGCTTTATGAAGATTTTTCTTCTGTTTTCTTGATGGCAGCATCGATCAAACTGCGGAAGGCGAGCAGCGCTTCCTTGCGGGCGGCGCGGCGGTGTTCCAGAAAGCCGGGCGGCAGGATGGTCTCCATGCTCTTGCGCATTTCATCACGCGCAGCTTTCATATGCTCCAACGCCTCAGGCGGAAGTTTATCTTTCATGGATTTGCGTTTTGTTTCGCTCATGGAATACTCCTTTACTTGAACAAATTATAGCACCAACAGTTGGGCAGATGATTTGCGCGGCACCTCATTTACGGAGGAGGTGTCATGGTTGGGAACTGCGTCATATCCATATTGGGGTCAACATTGAGATTCTCTGCCTTGATCCAACACGGATTGTTAAAGTACGGATTTCGGATGATATACCAACCTGGAACGCTTCCGATACCGAGAATGGTAACGACCTGTCTGCCTGCTTTTCGGATGCTGGGGTCAATATTACTGACTAATGTGTAGTTGTCACCGGGACCTGTATAACAACCTGCGAAGGTGGTTACATTAGGCGGTTCAATCACTGGTTTATCGGTCGGCACTTCAGGAGTTGCGGTAAATTCTGGTGTGGGCGTCTCTGTCGGCGGGAGTGGTGTTGGTGTGACTGCCCCAGCCGTTTGAGTTAACATCTGAGCCGCCAGTTGAGCGGCGGTTGTACCGATCACGTCTGTGGTGGGGGTGGCAGGCGCTTGCGGTGCACAGGCTGTAATAAAAATGACTACACCTATGCAAATTACCAATCTTCTCGAGAGGATTTTTTTTATCATCAAGTCTACTTTGCCTTTTTCTCCATCTTCGACCAAGTGTCTTTCAAGTTTACCGTCAGGTTGAAGACCGGTTTTTCAGACGTGGATTCTTTGTCCACACAGAAATAGCCGAGGCGCTCAAATTGGAAGCGAGAACCAGTTTCAGCCGAGGCAAGAGCCGGTTCCACATACCCAGTGAGCACTTCCAATGAATTGGGATTCAAACAGTTAAGGAAGCCTTCATCGCCTTCTTCCGGGTTTTCTTTGTTGAAGAGGCGGTCGTACATGCGCACTTCCACTTCTTTGGCATGTTTCGCCGACACCCAATGGATCGTGGATTTGACCTTGCGCCCATCTTGTGCATCACCGCCGCGGGTGGTGGGGTCATAAGTCGCATGGACTTCGATCACATTTCCATCTCCATCTTTTACAACTTCGGTACATTTGATGAAATACGCATAGCGCAGGCGCACTTCATTGCCTGGGAAAAGACGGTGATACTTGGGCGGCGGCACTTCACGGAAGTCATCCTGCTCAATATAAATGACTTTTGAAAACGGAACTTTGCGCGTACCCGCCGAAGGGTCTTCCGGGTTATTGACCGCATCCATTTCTTCCACGAGATCGTCGGGGTAGTTATCGATCACTACCTTAAGCGGACGAATGACCGCCATTCGGCGCAGAGAGCGTTTGTTTAGATCATCGCGCACGCATTCTTCCAGCAATGCCACATCGCTCACGCTGTAGTTCTTTGCCACACCCACACGGCGAATAAAATCCAGAATGGCTTCTGCTGTGTAGCCGCGGCGACGCATGCCGCGCAAAGTGGGCATGCGCGGATCATCCCAGCCATTGACCAATTTCTCTTCGACTAACCGGCGCAGCTTGCGCTTGCTCATCACCGTGTAGTTCATGTTCAAACGCGCAAACTCGATCTGACGTGGCTTAAAAACCCCGAGCTGATCGAGGAACCATTCATACAGCGGGCGATGATTTTCATACTCGAGCGAACACAAGGAATGCGTAATGCCTTCCATCGAGTCGTTCTGCCCATGAGACCAATCGTACATCGGGTAGATCTTCCATGCATCTCCTGTGCGGTGATGCGGCGGATTATGAATAATGCGATACATCGCCGGGTCACGCATGTTGATGTTCGGGTGTGCCATATCTATCTTTGCACGCAAGATGCGCGAGCCATCTGGGAACTCGCCATTCTTCATGCGTTCAAGCAAGTCTAAATTTTCTTCCACTGAACGGTCACGGAAGGGAGAGTTCTTGCCGGGCTGTGTCAAAGTGCCGCGATTGGCGCTTACTTCCTCAGGCGTTTGATCGTCCACATAGGCAAGCCCTTTTTTCACCAACTGCACTGCCCAATCGTAAAGCAAACCAAAATAATCTGAGGCATACGTTACTTTTACCCACTCAATGCCAAGCCAGCGAGCATCTTCTTCAATGGCTTCTACAAACTCGGTCTCTTCTTTGGCGGGGTTGGTATCATCAAAGCGCAGCACCAATTCGCCGCCATTTTCCTTGGCAACGAGATAGTCGATCATGAACGCTTTCACATGCCCAATGTGCAAATATCCATTCGGCTCAGGAGGCAGGCGTGTGCGGACGTAGTTGAAACGCCCGTTCTTCAGATCTTCAGCCACTGCTTCACGGAGAAAGTCGGTTGGTTTGTTGTTCTCTTCTGGACTCATTCTTTGAAATAACCTTCGTCTTGGATTTAAGCGGATGAAGTACACCGCCTCTTTTTCTGGACATTGAGCCTGCCAGCGTTTCAGGAACATTTTCCACGCTGAACGCGTCAGGCTTGTGCCAATTATAACTTAGTATAATTGTGAAACCATCAAAGGAGAATTGTATATGGAAGAAAAACAAGCCCCTTTTTATGGCTCTTTTATTGAAAAAAGCGCCATTTTGAAGATCGCACACTGGGCGGGCATTTTTGCCTGGGTCGTGCTCATTGCCAATTTGATCGTATTTATTCTATCTTTTACACAATTTGCGATTCAGCTTGCCACCGGTTTGTTCTATCAAAAGGGTATGTCGCTTATTGACTTGATGAGCTTTTTCAACCCGTATCTAACCATGTGGACGCCCGGCATTGTTTACTTTTTCGGCTTGAAATTTGTTCAACACGGGCTTCTCATTTTGCTTGAAATGGAAGAAAGCACCCGCCGAACCGCCCGCTCAAAGTAAGAATTTCTTTCCAAAAAGTCACTTGCACCATACGGATGTGCATGATAAAATACCGCCCGCTGGAAAAATGGTGGGGAATCGTCCAATGGCAGGACATATCCCTCTGGAGGATAGTATCTTGGTTCGAATCCAGGTTCCCCAGCTAAAAAAGACTCCCAAACGGGAGTCTTTTTTTTACGGCTTATTTTTCCAGATGTCCGCCCGCCTCTGCCTGATCTAAAACTCCCAGAATGGTGCGAACCAGTTCGCGTGCCGCCTGTTCGCTCAACTCCACGGCAACTCGTGCGCCTACTCCCTGCGATTCGTTCACAAAATCGATATTCAACGCGTGTTCGTAAGGCGCATCGAAAGGATGGTCATACGAAACATTTGCCTGTTCGAGTTTGAACCAGCCATTTAACCCTTTTCCACTGCCTTCGATTTTTACTTTTTCAACGATCATGGTACACATATTAAGACTCCTTATGCGAGGTTCTTTTCAAGGAATGCCCAAATTTTCTGCCAGCCATCCACGGCTTGCGCTTGGCGGTACATGGCGGCATGATAGTAAAAGAATCCATGCCCAGCGCCGTCATAGCGGTGAAATTCGTACTTCTTTCCGTGTTTCTTCAATTCGGCTTCATGCTGGTTGACTTGTTCCGGAGTGGGGGAAGAGTCGTCGTTGCCAAACAAACCCAAAATGGGGCAGGGCAGGCTCGAGGTCAGGCTGTGAGGCGAGGCGGGCGTTTTGGGAGATAACTGCTCGGGCGTCATCACAACCCGCCCGCCCCAGCAATCCACGATCGCATCAAACCCGGGAACACTGCACGCGGCGAGGTACGCATGTCTGCCGCCGGAGCAGGTTCCAAACACTCCAACCTTGCCGTTCGAATACGGCAAAGCGCGGACGTATTTCATGGCGCCTTCGAAATCGCCAATGGCTTGAGAATCGGCAATGCCGCCATCGGCGCGGACTTTGGCTGCTACATCTTCTGGGGTGCCATGCCCTGCTCTGAAATAAAGATTGGGGGTGATGGTGATATACCCCTGATGTGCGAACTTGAAAGTTGCCTCACGATACCACTGATCCCAACCGGGCATGTGATGTGCCAAGACCATGGCAGGGAATGGACCTGCCCCTAACGGACGTGCCATATACGCGTTGATGGTTTCACCATTCGCGCCAGTCATCATGACGGTCTCTGCGATCAGCCCTTCATACATATCGGTTTGGTACATGAAATGCTCCTTTGCCGGGTGATGTGTAGTTTAAGCCGAGTATAGCATGATGACATGTTTCCTATGGAAAAGATGACACCCTTCCATGACGGAAAAATAGGTTGTTTGGAATAATAAGGGTAACCATATAATTTTTCAAAGGGTTACCTTATGTCTGTAGAGCACCTGAGTGAAAGCACAGAAATGTATCTAAAAGCGATGGCGGAACTGGGAAACCGTGATGTGCCAATTGCACGCCTTGCCGAGCGATTGGATGTGACCAATGTTTCTGCCAACGAAAAGATGCGCCGCCTTGGTGAACAAGGACTGGTGACGCATACACCATATAAAGGGGTTACGCTGACAAAAAAGGGGCGTGAGGCGGCGTCAAATGTGATTCGACGCCAACGATTATGGGAGCGTTTTCTGTACGATCATTTGAAGATCGAATGGGCAAAAGTGTATGAATTGGCTTGCTCTCTTGAGCATGCTACGGCACCCGAAGTCACTGAAGCGTTGGCTGATTTTCTGCACCATCCTCAAACCTGCCCGCGTGGGAATCCGATCCCTGATGCGTTGGGAGCCTATGCGCCGCTGGATGGAATCGCTTTGAGCGAGGTAGAAGTGGGGCAGACCGTGACGGTACTCGCCGTGGATGCAACCTCCACCGATGTGTTGAAGTATTTGCAGGAAAAGAACATTCTACCGGGACAAAAATTGAAAGTGTCAGAAGCTGCACCCATGGATGGACCTCTTACTTTGTCTGTGGGAGGTAAAGATGTTGCGGTGGGGTTATCCATGGCGGCGTTTGTGATCGTGAAATAAAAAGTAAGTCGGTGGTTGATTATAAGCAGTCGAAACTGCGGATGAACACCGCCTGCTCAACAAACAGAGTATCTATGAAAAGGAAAACATGACCGAATCAATTCAACTTCATCTTCTTCGACCAGGTCAACAGGCGACCATCACGAAAATTAACGGAGCGTCTGCATTGCGCAGGCGCTTCATTGAAATGGGGATCGTCAAAGGTGAGACGATCTTGATCGAACGCAACGCTCCGCTTGGCGACCCCGTGGAGTATTTCATCAAGGGCTACCATCTTGCCTTGCGAAAAGAAGAAGCCGCATGTATCGAAGTTTTATTGCATGGAGAGTCCAATGGCTGAAATTACCATCGCACTTGCGGGCAACCCCAATGCAGGCAAGACCACCATCTTCAATGTGCTGACGGGGCTGCATCAACACACTGGTAACTGGCCCGGCAAAACGGTTGAAAAAAAAGAAGGCGAACTCGAACACAACGGCAAGATGGTCAATATTGTTGACCTACCCGGGACGTACAGCCTCACAGCTTATTCGCCCGAAGAGATCATCGCCCGTGATTTCATTATCGAAGAACGCCCTGATGTGGTTATCAACGTGGTGGATGCGACCAACCTTGAACGCAACCTGTATCTCACGGTGCAGATCCTTGAATTGGATGTGCCTGTGGTGCTTGCATTGAACATGACCGATGACTTGCAGAAGAATGGCGCAAAGATCAATGTGGACCATCTCTCGCAATTACTTGGCGATGTCCCTGTGGTGCAAACTACAGCGAACAAAGGCAAGGGTATCTCCGAACTCATCGAAAAAGCCGTGCATGTGGCTGGAAAGAATTAATGTCGTGCTAAGCGAAGCGACATACCTGGAAGATTAACATGACCATTACAACAAATACTATATTCAAACTTGATTATGGCGGCAAGATCGAACGCGAGATCACAAAGCTCATCGCCGCTTTCGAGGAATTAAAATTCGATACAGGTCGGTATTCACAGCGTTGGCTGGCGATCAAACTTCTTGAAGCCGATGTAGACATTCTGGCCCGCGTGCAAGATATGCCGAATGGCGAACAAATTATCGCGCTCGCCAGACAAGGCGCGGAACATGTCACCTCCATGCTTGGCGACGACGTTGACTTGCTCACCGCCGACCGCCGCTACGGATACATCAACGGTATTGTGCGCCAAGCCCTCCACCGTCCGATCATTGATCGCATCACCCTCACCGACCGCATCGATGACATCGTTACGCACAAGTGGCTGGGTCTGCCGGTGTTCTTCGCAGTGATGTACATCGTCTTCCGCCTTGTGATCGACGTCTCGTCCCCGTTTTTGGATTGGACGGATGCCGTTATTAACGGACCCATCGCCAACCTCTTCCGTTTCTTGCTAAACCTCATGCCTCTTCCCACGTGGATTCATTCTCTCGTCATTGACGGAGTCGTCGCAGGCGTAGGAGGCGTGCTGGTCTTTGTCCCCGGGCTGTTGATCCTGTACTTCTTCCTCGCATTGCTTGAGGACTCTGGCTATATGTCCCGTGCGGCATTTGTAATGGATCGTTTCATGCGCATTGTCGGTTTGCATGGGAAATCGTTCATTCCAATGATATTAGGGTTTGGCTGTGCAGTCCCTGCAATTTACGCAACCCGTACCATTGCCAGCAGACGAGACCGCGTACTTACAGCTCTGCTTGTTCCTCTCATGTCTTGTTCGGCACGTTTGCCTGTATACGTTGTCTTTGGTCTTGCCTTCTTTGGCGCACGTGCAGGGACGGTCATCTGGGCGATGTATGCCCTGGGCATTCTTGTTGCCATGCTGGCTGGGATGGTCTTTACCCGCACCATCCTCAAGCCCGATGCCACGTCCGCTTTTGTGTTGGAATTGCCTCCCTACCGTCAGCCATCTATAAAGAGTGTCCTCATTCATATGTGGGAAAACACACGTGAGTTCGTCCGCAAGGCAGGGACGATGATCCTCTTTGCGTCCGTCGTGATGTGGCTTTTGTTGAATCTTCCGTGGGGAGTAAGCAATCAGCGCGACTCTTACTTCGGCAAGGTCAGCGGTGCGATCTCACCCGTCTTTGCCCCGCTTGGTTTTGATAATTGGGAAACAGGCGGCGCACTCGTGACAGGTTTCATGGCGAAAGAGATCGTTGTCAGCACAATGAGCCAGATCTATCTTGGGGATGAAGAACTGCAGATTGTGGAGGAAACAACCTTGGGCAAAGAATTGCTCGGAATCGGTCAGGGGTTTGTGGAAGCCACCGTGAGCTCAGGGAAGATACTCTTGAGCATCATCCCTGGTGTGAATCTGGTCGATGAAGAATCTGAAAGCGAAGACACTGCATTGAGCCTGGCACTACAGGGAAATTTCACACCCCTAAGCGCGACTGCGTTCCTGGTATTCGTCCTTTTATATGTGCCTTGTGTGGCTACGTTGGGCGCGATCAAACATGAATTTGGGATGTCTTGGGCTGTAACCTCTGCTTTATATCAAACTGCCGTTGCATGGCTCGCCGCTTTCATCGTCTATCAGGGCGGACTTTTGCTCGGGCTGGGGTGATGTCATGTTGAAACAATTGGTCAAATTGCTTGAAGATAAAGAAAATGGGCTGAGCCTTTCAGAGATCAGCCGCGAGATGAACGCACAGCCTTCGGCAGTTCTTTCTATGATCGATCTGCTGGTTCAAAAAGGGAAACTACTTGAGATCGGACCCGATGGCAAATGCTGTACCACCTGTGGGATTCAGTCAGAATGCAATTTGCTAGCAGCAAGGGGGAAACGTTATGCTTCTCCCAAATCTAAGTAGGGGATGAAGTGCCGCGCCTCATCCTGAACCATAGCCTGACTCTGCGGCGTGAATTGATCCTCGTAAAAGGTATAATCGTGCCATCGTCGTACCCAATCAAATAATCGGAGGGATTTTTATGCTGGACGTGGATGATAAGGAGTATTTGGTGACTTTGTTTGAGTATGCCCCTGTATCTCTTTGGGAGCAGGATTTCAGCAAGATCAAACATCTTTTTGACGACTTACGCTCACAGGGTGTCAAGTCGTTGGATGCCCACCTGCTCATGCACCCCGAATTTATAGACTTGTGTATGTCGCAGATCCGCGTGTTGGAAGTTAACCTTCAGACCGTTTCCATGCTCAAGGCAGATTCGAAGCAGCACCTGATCTCTAACCTCGACCGTGTCTTTAGTGATGGAATGCGGCATCACATGCGGGACGAGTTGCGCGCTCTTTGGAACGGCGATGTGAAATGGTCGGGGGAGGGAGTCAACTATACGTTAAGTGGCGAGCCGTTGGATATCATCCTTCACTGGCGCATCATCCCGAAATATGAAGAAAGTTGGGAACGTGTGCTCGTCACCATTGAAGATATTACAGCACGCAGACAGGCGGAAAGGCGGCTCGTGAAACTGTTCGAAGGTTCGCCGATCTCTTTGTGGGAGGAAGATTACAGCGCGATCAAGGGCTACTTCGATTCACTTCGAGCGCAGGGCGTGGTTGATTTTCAAAATACCTTGAAGATCATCCTGAAGCGGCTTTGCATTGCGCCGGGTTGATCAAAGTCTTGAATGTGAACCAGCGTACGCTTGAATTGTTTGGAGCGGCTTCGAAGGAACATTTATTATCGAATTTAAGCCGGGTTTTTCGTGATGAAATGGGTTCCCATTTTTCGCAGGAATTAATCGACCTTTGGAACGGTAAACTCGAATATGAACGTGAAGGTGTTAATTACTCTCTTAGCGGCGAACCGATCAACATTTTGCTGAATTTTAGGATCATGCCTGGGCATGAACAAACTTTTGATTGGGCATTGGTTTCCATCCAAGATATCACAACGCGCAAGAAGGCAGAAGATTATCTTCAATACCTTGGTACGCATGATGTTATGACCGGCTTGTATAACCGCGCCTATTTTGAAGAGACCATTCAAAAGCTCGAATACAACCGAACATCTCCCGTCAGCATTGTCATCCTGGATCTAAATTATCTCAAAAAGACAAATGACGCTTTCGGGCATCAGGCAGGTGATAAGTTGATCCGTCGCGCCGCCGAAGTGTTGAGCGCTTCCCTGAGCAATGGCAATTCAACCTGCATTGCTGCACGGATCGGTGGAGACGAATTTGCCGTCATTCTGCCTGGCAAGGATGAAACCGAGACCGCTGAATTTTTAAGACAGATTCAGGCTTTGATCGAGATCAATAATAAATACTATCGCGAACCCATCTTAAGCATCTCGGGCGGCGGCGCAACCAGCCAGCCTGGAATCAATCTTGAGAAGGTCATTCAAATGGCAGATGATGCTATGTACAAAAGCAAGGCAGAGCATCATCATCGCCGTAAGGATGATCGAGTTTAGCTTCTTCCCAGCAGTGCGAACAATCCAAATGCTGTGATTACCACACCTGAGATGCGGTTGATCCAAGCCATGTGAACATGGGTTAGGCGCTCTCTCACTACTCCCACCCCAAAACTTAACCCCAGCCACCAAATCGCTGACCCTGTAAAGACTCCAGCCACGATCACGAATGGATTGCCCATCTGATTGCCCAGCATTGTCCCGGCGAAGATGGCAGCGAATGAGAGAATGGTCATTGGGTTGGTGATGGTCAGAAAGAACGTTGTAGTGTACATGCTCAACAAGTTGCCTTGCTCCGCCTGGGCAGCTTTGTCAGATGGTTTTTCAAGAAAAGTTTTAATGCCCAGGTAAAGCAGAAATGCTCCACCAAGAATGCGCAACCAGACAGCGTTTTCGACCAGCAAGCCTGTAATGGCAGTCAGACCAAACGCAGCGATCGCACCATAGACCATGTCTGCGCTCGCAGCGCCCAAGCCAGAGATGAAACCGGCGGCTTTGCCATTTGCCAATGTTCTGCGAATGCAAAGCACGCCGATCGGTCCAACCGGGGCGGCAATGGAAATACCGATGATGAAAGCACGGAGAAAAAGCAACTGACACTCCTTATGAAACAAAAAAGGGCAGCCATAGTATGATGGCTGCCCTTTGAAAAGCTATTTACGCGTTCGCGCCGCGACCAAACCAAGTCGTCCACTCGCGCTTTTCCCAGAGAACCAGAATGGGTGCCGCAACAAAAATGGAGGAGTAGGTTCCGCTCAACAAGCCAACGAGCAAAATGATGGCGAATTCGCGAAGTGTGATGCCGCCGAACATGGCAAGGGCAAGCAACAGGAATTCCACGGTCATCAACTGCGTGTTGATGGAGCGTTGAAGAGTCTGCACGATCGAATGATTGACAAGCGTTTCATATTCCACACGGCGCAGGATGGTTGAGTTCTCGCGGATGCGGTCAAATACCACGATCGTATCCTGCATGGAGAAACCGATCACCGTCAGAAGGGCAGTGAGGAAAAGTGAATCGATCTCCCAGCTGAAGAAGTATGCGCCGATTCCAGTAATGCTCAGAATGATGGCAATATCATGGATCATGGCGAGAATAGCGCAAACCCCATAGCGGAAGGCGTTTGGCACTTTACGAAAAGACCAAATGATGAAAAGAACCACCAGTAGGGAGGATACGGCAACAGCAATGGCTGCCCGTTGAGTTACCTGAGCCCCAATGCTCGGACCTACACTGTCAAACTTTAGGACGGTAACTTCAGAGCCAGATACCTCTCGTAATGCATTTAATACAACATCGCGAGACTCGTTCGTCAAAAATGAGGAGCGGATGATCAGCGAACCACTTTCTGTGGCTGTAACCTGCGCGTCATTGATCTGAGCATCGTCATAAATTGAAAGGATGGCGGCAGTATCCGGGGTCTTCCCTTCCTCAAAACTAACTTCGAAGAGTGTGCCGCCAGTAAAATCGATGGAAAGGGGTAATCCTTTGATGCCGAGCAAAACAAGCCCAGGCACGATCAGGATCAGGGAGAGAGCAAAGAAAATGTATCGTTTACCAAGAATATTCATAACGTGTATCCTTGAAGCTTTCTATTAAAGACCAAACCACGCGTCAAGATTTTTAGGCTTGAAGGCGTTGATAAAGATCGCCAGCAATGTGCGTGTGATAT
>JAFLCF010000075.1 GCA_017303735.1 Anaerolineae bacterium | reverse complement strand
ATTCACGCGCTTCGGCGGGGAACTTCATCATCGCATCCGGTGAGCTGGGCGAGACGATGACCAGATCTGGCTTTTTATCAAGTTCCTTGAGCGATTGAGTCGCAGAGTAGCCCATGGCTCCCGGGTAGAACGAAGCAATTTGAGCCGAGACTCGATCCGTGGTGGCAAAGAAGGAGGCGGTGAACACGCCCGGTACGACCTTCATCAGGGTCGTATCCACGCCTTTAGAATCCAGCCAGGCGCGATAATCTCCGAAGTCCTCGCCGACGGTTGCCATCACACGCGGCTTCTGACCGAGCAATGCCATGGTGTAGGCGATATTTGGTGCAATACCGCCACGCTGTTTCGACATGCCATCCACAAGAAATGAAAGACTGATCGATTCCAAACGCTCGGGCAAAATTTGTTCTTTGAAATGACCGGGGAAGGTCATCAAGTAATCGTACGCAACAGAACCAGTGAGTAAAATATCCATGTGTAACTCGCAGAAAAAGGCGCACTCTTGCGAGTGCGCTTGGGATGCTAACGACGCGAGTTTATCATGGTGCGCGCAGGTTGTAAAGTTTTCAAGCTTACAATTTTTACAACCTGCGCTTTCTCTTTACTGTTTTATCTCCGTCCAGATCTCATCATACAACAACAAGGCTTCACCAAGATCGATCACTTCATGTCCCTTGGCAAATTCTTCTGCCGGGGTATTGGTGATGGGCGATGAAATATAGGCTTCATATATTTCAGGCTGGTTTGCCTTGGCGTATTCCAATGCAGCTTTGTTCGGGTTCGTGTACGGATAATCCACCAAGGTCAGCCAGTTCGTATCACCTTGTAGCAGGTAATTGAACCAGGCATAGGCAGCATCTGGGTGAGGTGCGGTTTCAGGGATCGCCATACCGTCGTAAAAGATGATCGACCCTTCCTCCGGGAAGACGTACTCAAAACGCGGGTCTTCGGTTTGGGTCAGAAAGGCTTCACCGTTCCAGACAATGCCAAGGTCTACATCGCCCGCCACAAGCGGAGTCTTCGGGCTGTCACTATCGAACACGCGAATGTTCGGCATTAACTCGAGCAGTTTCTCTTTGGCTTCCTCTAAATGCCCGGGGTCGGTGTCATTTACATCATAGCCAAGAGTCAACAATGTCGCACCAATGATGACCCGGTTATCATCCACTGCCACAATGCGTCCTTCATATTCAGGGCTCCACAGATCAGCCCATGAAGTCGGCGGGGTTTGTACGGTCTCGGTGTTGTAAATGATGGCTTGTGTACCCATCTGGTAGGGCACAATATAGTTGATCGTATCTCCATAGGCAGCGGTCAACCCGGCATCCAGGTTTGCCGTGTTCGGCAATTTCGCAGGGTCAAGCGGAGTCAACAACTCTTCGCGGATCAAGACGCCGATCATGTAATCGCTCGGGTGAATCACATCGTATGGGTTAACATCCTCGCCCAATGAGACCTTTGAATAAAGTTCTTCATTGGAAGAAAAATAATCCACGTTTACGGTCACGTCATAGACCATGCCAAAACAATCGAAAATATCTTCAGGCACATATTCCGTCCATGTAAAGATATTGACTGTGTCACTTTCAAATTCAACACGCGGGTTTGGTTGTGGGCAGGCAAACCCATTAGACGTCACCAATTCGTCTGTCGAAGCAGGTTCACTCCCCGCGGTACAGGCTGTTAATACGATCAACAGCACGCTCGACAAAATCAACCTAAAGTAGAGATGGATTTTGTGATGTGTGTTCATGTTTCTCCTTGAAGCATTAAGATAAGTTGCAGATGAGATTATACCCAGTGCGGTCACAAATTGTGTTTATTAAAGAGAAGAAACTGTAATTTGCGATCATGGGCATACATCATGAATACAACATGTGAAACCAATCCCCCCGCTTGACGCGCATCTCCTTTACCAGTATAAAAATAGGATGAAAAACCTGCGCCTCTTGCTCGGACTTTGGCTGGCAGTGTCCCTCGCAGCCTGTTCCACCCTCGAAAATTTTCCCACCATCCCTCCCGGTTGGACGGTCACCCCCAGCCTCACCACCACTCCCGAACCAACATTCACTCCCACCATCACACCCACTCCGCAACCCGTGGCAAGGGTCACCGAAGGAGATGAGGCGCTATTCAATGGTGATTACGACCTCGCACTATTGAATTACCAGATCGCCCTGCAAGATTCACCCGACCCGCTCATTCGTGCATCTGCAAAATGGGGCGAAGCGCGCATCTACTACGCACAAGGTCGCTATAACGAAACACTCACCGCCCTGCAAGTGCTGATCACTGAATACTCTCAATCACCGCAATTCCCGCAAGCTTATTTTTTACAAGGGTTCGTTTATTACAAGCTCGAAAACTACTCGGCAGCGGCAGATGCCTGGCAGGTGTACCTGACCCTGCGCCCTGGCGTTTTAGATGCCTACGTGCAGGAATTGCGCGGGGATGCGCTGTATAACGCCAAAAATTTTCCTGCCGCATTATCTGCCTATACTACAGCCATCCAGGCAGCATCCCTTGGCGACGATACCATCCTTGATCTAAAGGTTGCAAACACACAAACCCAGCTCGGGAATTACGAAACCGCCATCACCCTCTACGATGGCATCATCGGGCGCGCCTCAAGCGATTACATCAAGGCTCAGGCGTTGTATGAAGCTGGGTTGGCGAATCAGGCACAAGGTCAAAACGCGGAGGCGAACGAGAGATTTAGATTCGCCGTGGAAAATTATCCGCTGTCCTATTATTCCTATCTCAGCCTTGTCGCTCTGCTCGATGCGGGCGGAACGGTCAACGAACTGGACCGCGGTTTGGTGGATTATTTTGCCGGTCAGTACGCTGTCGGCATTGCCGCCTTTGATCGCTACTTGCAAAGCAACCCGCCAGAAAACGATGGCACAGCGATTTACTATCGTGCTCTCTCAAAAAATGCTCTGGGGCAATACGATGAAGCCCTGGTCGATTACGAAGCATTCATCGCGAATTTCTCGGCACACCCGCGCTGGGGTGATGCCTGGGGCGAGAAGGCGTTCATTGAATGGGCGCAAAAAGGTGATTACACCAAAGGCGCCCAAACCCTGCTGGACTTCGTTAACCTTGCGCCTACATCTTCACAAGCGGCAGATTATTTAATGAGTGCCGCGCGCATCTACGAACGTGATGAGCAATACGACAAAGCCATTGAAACCTGGTCACGTGTAACTCTCGAATATCCGGGCTCACAACAAGCGTCTTATGCCGCCTTTCTGATGGGAATCGTTGAGTATCGGCGCGGCAACTTTGAGCAAGCGCTGGAAACGTTCAAACGCAGCCTCGCTCTTTCGGTTTCTGAAGAGGACAAGACCCGTGCCTTGCTATGGGTCGGAAAAGCACATCAAAAAGTAGGGAATGAAAACGGCGCATTGGATGCATGGCGCGAAGGACAGAACCTCAACCCCGGCGGATATTACAGCGAACGTGCTCGTGACCTCTTGCAAGAACGCGCACCCTTCGCACCTGGCACTTCACCAAATTTCAAAGTTGACCTTGCACGTGAACGCACCGATGCCGATGCCTGGATGCGCCTGACCTTCAACCTCACCAATGATGTTGACCTGACGAATCTAGGTCCGTTGGCGTTAGATGCGCGTGTGATTCGTGGCAGGGAATATTGGGACCTGGGCATGTACGACGAAGCCCGGCTTGAATTTGAAGATCTGCGTGAAGAATTGGAAACCAATCAAGATGCAGTTGGCAGTTACCGGTTGGCAAATTACATGCTCGATTTGGGCATGTATCGCTCTGCCATTTTTGCCGCCCGCCAGGTGTTGACCCTCGCTGGGCTGGATGAACACACTGAATCGATGATGGCGCCTGCTTATTTCAGCCATGTGCGCTACGGGCTGTATTACCCCGACCTCATCATCCCCGTCGCTCAGCAAGAAGGCTTTGACCCGTTATTTATTTACAGTGTTATCCGTCAGGAAAGTCTTTTCGAAGGCTATGTTCGTTCGAGTGCAGGCGCACGCGGATTGATGCAGGTCATCCCATCCACAGGCGCACAGATCGCCTCCGAACTTGGCAAGCCAGCCAACTACGCCGAAGAAGATCTATATCGCCCCTATGTGAGCGTTTTGTTTGGAAGCCACTACCTCGCCCGAAACCGGTCTCTGCTCAATGACGATCTGTATGCGACCCTCGCCGCCTACAATGGTGGACCCGGCAATGCCATCGCTTGGAAAGAACTTTCAGGTGACGATCAAGACCTATTTCTGGAAAGTGTCCGCTTTGAAGAGACGCGCAACTATATTCGCAATATCTATGAGATCTATATTATTTACAACCGTTTGTATGGAAACGGTACAAGCCAATAAGAATTGGTTTATAAAGAATAAAAAGCAGAATGAACGGCTCCAATAAAGAGCCGTTCATTCTGCTTAATGATTAATCGTAAAACCTAGCCCATATGGGCGGTAATGCGCTGATGGGCAGTTTCCACATCCATATCCAAGATCGAAACCAGCTTGTCGCGACCATTTTCTCCAGCCACGATCTCTACGCGAGTTTTCGGAACCCCAAGCACCTCCGCCAGGAACGTGAGAAGCTTGGCATTCATTTCTCCGTCATCCGCATCGGCAGCCATTAAGATCTTGACCGTACCGTCATTCAATATTCCAGCAACCTCGTTCCGGCTTGCACGCGGGGTTATCCGCAACGCCAACGCCGACCCGCGCTTGCCATCATGAAGAACATATTCTTTAGACATGATTCACCTCACAACAATGAACGAAGAAAAATAGTTACGAACTCGATCGCCAGGATCAAGATCAACGGACTAAAGTCCAACCCACCAGCGCTGGGCATCAGGTTACGAATCGGATTCAGAAAGGGATCCACGATACGCCCCAACGCCTCCCGCACGGGATGAGCAGGCGGAAGAAAAAAAGAAAGCAGGGAAGATGCGATCACAACCCACGTGAAAAAATCCAAAAACAAAATGAACAAATTGATGATCTCATTGCCGCTCATGCAGTCTCCAATGAATAGTTTCTCGGACCAACGATCGCCGTCCCCACCCGCACGAAGGTTGCACCTTCTTCAACAGCAACTTCATAATCTGTGCTCGTTCCCATCGAAAGCTCGGCAAAGTCCGCGCCCCGAAACTGACTGGTAAGGAATTCCTGCAATCGCTTTAACTTTTTAAAGTATGGGCGCGAAGATTCCGCAGACTTGCCCAATGGCGGCATGGACATCAGCCCATGCACACGCAAATTTGGAAGGGCAATGACCTCAGCGATCTCATCTGCCAAGCCCGCCCAACGCGTTTCATCCGAAGCCTCCCAGCCGCCTTTGCTCGCCTCACCGCCCACGTTGAATTCCAACAACACAGGCAGGGTGCGCCCGAACTCACCGCAAAAACGATCCAGCCGTTTGGCGAGTTTTAGGCTGTCTAGCGAATGCATAAAGTTAAAGTTCTGTGCGATTAGCGCCGCCTTTCGGCTCTGCACGTGACCGATCATGTGCCATTCTACCGCAGAAAAATCGCTCAAAGATTGAATTTTCGTAACACCTTCTTCGGCATAATTTTCACCGAGGATGACCGCCCCCGCTTCGATCGCCGCGCGTACCACATCCACTGGCTGTGATTTGGTGACCACGACCAGCTGCACCGCATCTGCACTCCGCCCAGATCGTTTCGCCGCGGATGCGATAACATCCAGCGTTTTCAAATATCGTTCGCGGATGGATTTCACTAATTCACTCATAGCTTAATTTTACTCCGCCTCACACAGACGTTCGACCTGTTCGCCAAACTCAAATTTTCAGCTTCTCTGTTGGCTTTTCTACTGCAATGCCAACAACGCCCCAAAGCGACCGGTCTTGCCTTTTTCGGCGCGGTGAGAATACCAATCGTCGAGCCCACAGGCGGTACACAAACCCGAGATCTGAATCTGTTCAACGCCCATCTTTTGCAATTGCAGGGCATTCGCCGTCCACAAATCGAGATGGATTTTCCCGTCTCGCATCTGCAAGACCTTCTCGGAATCATCGCCGTATTTTTCGCGGAATTGCACAGCGACTTCTTCGCCCACTTCGTAGTGGTCCACACTAATGGATGGACCGATTCCCACCACGATATCGCCCGGGTTCGAGCCATATCTTTCCTGCATGGCTTTGATCGAAACTTCAGCTACGCCTTTCACGGTTCCCATCCAACCGGCATGCGAAATGCCAATGACTTTCTTTTTGGGGTCATGAAAAAGCAAGGGAACACAATCTGCAAAACGCATGAAGAGCGAGACTTCAGGATTATCGGTAAAAAGAATGTCGGCTTTTTGAACGGTTGCTTGCTGAGGGCGCGGAGCATCAGCATAGACAACGTCTGTGCCGTGGACCAGCCACACGTCGTGGAGAGAGGCGGGGTTACGTCCTAATGAATTAAAGGCATGCACCCGATTTTCTGCCACTCGGGCGGGGTCATCCCCCACCGAGATGCTCAGGTTGAGTGACGTCCATGGCGCAGGGCTGATGCCTCCCTGCCGGGTAAACACAGCGTTCATTACATTTTTTGAAAAGATATCAAAACGGTAATAACGCAGTCCGTCGGAATGTTCAAAAGGCATTATTCAGACGCCTCGATCACCGCGGATTTTTTGACATAATACTGACGGGTCTCTGCCATTGATTCTTCGATGTTGGGATAGGCAAACCAGGCAGTGAATAAACCGAAGAGCGCACCGGTGAACGCCCGCAGATAAGGCGTGCTTTCACGATACGGCACGAGGGCGTTGAGCCACTCCCCATTAAACTGGCTGAAGAGTTGCGAGAAGCCATCGAGACCGATCGGGGCAATGCCCAGCAAAAGCCACGCCAGCCAATGCAGCGATTTAAATCGACGACCGGTTAGACCATAGACAACACCGAAAACAAGGATCGCAAGATAGATGGCAATATCACGCTGGCATAAAGCGGTTTTATATCCGACGGTTTCGCTGCCGATGTAATTACGCGCATCGAAGCGGGTGATGCTGTAGGGGTCGTCCACGCCGGTGATGCCGGTGGCTTCTTCAAAGGTTTTGTAGCCCGCTACATTTGCCTCTGCCAGCGGATAGAATGGCTGCTCGCCAAATAGAAAGAAGGAGCGAAAGCCAAATTGATGGCAAAGCGGTTTATACATGCGGTAGATCAACTGTGCGGGGGCTTCTGCGCCGAGCTTCATGAGCGTGGGAGCCAGCAGGGGCAATCCGACGTAAAACAGCATGAACAAATTCAGGATCAGTAAATAACGTTTGGCGATCCAAAAAGAAACGCGGTCTCCAGTGGTCAAGGTCTTTCCTTTCTCCGTACGGAATTTATAAACAGGATCGTCCAGCTTCTCAAGTTGATTCTTGCGGTCGAAGGCTGCGCCGAGGGTCATTTGCAATTTTTGGCGCGAGATGGGCGCTTGAATCTTATAAGGACCAACCTCCAGTGCCGGAACGATATTCCGGTATTTTTCAAAGATGGCAGCATCGGACTCAATATCCACTTCCGCCAAGCGGTGTGGGAACTGGGCTTGAAGCGCAGCCAGGTCGGCTTTGAGCTCGTCACAAGGCGGGCAGTCTTTTTTGGTGAACAAGGTAACATTGAGCATTGGTGAATGTCCTGTAGTTTCAAAATATAAATCCCGCAGGAAGGCTAAAGTCTACGAACCCTGCGGGATGAATGGATATGAATTAATGTTTACAGACCAAAGTCATAGAAAAAGAATTGACCACGCTGGGCAATGATCTCAAACGTACCTGAAAAGAGCATAATACCAATGATGACCAAAATAACGCCCATGCCGATCTCAACATAGCGCATCACTTTATTGTATTTGCGTAAAGTGGTGGTGACCCAACCAATGCCCAAGGCGGCGAGAAGGAATGGGATGGCAAGACCAGCCGAATAGAAAGAAAGAAGCGTTGCCCCTTGGGAGACCGATCCGCCGTTGATGGCGAGAGTCAGAATCGCACCGAGGACGGGGCCTACACAGGGAGACCATCCCGCAGAGAAGAAGACGCCCATCATGGCTGAAGATAGATAGCCCAGCTTTGGATCAGGGGCTTTTTGAACGCGGGTATCGTAGGAAAGGAAGGGAATGTGAAATACGCCGATCATGTGCAAACCAAAGATGATCACAACAATGCCGCCGATCTTGGAAAGCCAATAACGCAGATCGTAAAGCAAGCCGCCTGCAAACGAAGCCGCCACGCCCAATAGGACGAACACGATGCTAAAGCCCAACACAAAGGCAAGCCCATGCGAGAAGGTTAGCCAGCGGCTGGGTTTTTCACCCGGTGTGCCGCTCCCCGCAGCGATGCCGCCCAGATAACCAACATAGGCTGGAACCAGCGAAAACACGCAAGGAGAAAGGAAGGAAGCCAACCCGGCAAGCAGGGCGAGCCAAACGGTAATATTTGAAATATCCATGGATGCTCTTCTCGTGAAATTTGTATGGGTTAGGTATATTTCTTATTCGTTCTTTCGGGGCTAAGCTCCCGAAAGAACGAAAGACTATAGGAACTTTGTTTCGTCTGAATTGACGATGGTGCCGTGGTCTGGTAAGGAACGACGCTCTTCACCCGCGACAAGTGAAACGTAAGGGGTCGTCCAGCGGAATATCCACTTGGCTTCTTCTGGCAACACATTTATACAGCCATGCGAACGGCGTTCACCAAAGGCATTGTGCCAGAACACGCCATGGATGGCAATGCCATCACCACTAATAAACGTACACCAGGGAACAGCAGGTGTGGAATACCCCGCTCCATCTGAACCGGCGGTCATATTCTTGGAGACGATCTTCCAATGCGTGAACAACGTCCCAACCGGGGTGGAGTAATCGACGGGCGTGCCGGTGGCGGGGTCGAGATACTTTAATCCACTGGCGATACGGCAGAAGAAGACTTCGCGAGATCCTTCCATACAAGAAAGGGTTTGATAATCGAGATTAACCGAAATGGTTTTTTCGTTGGGGTCTACATCAGGGTTGATGGGAGCGACATCGGCATCGGTAAGGATCTTGAATGCAGCGCCATCTCCCCAGAAGAACTCACCATAAGCGCCATAGCCATACCCACGCCCATTGGCATCTTCATTCCAACGATATTCCGGGAAGCCACTGCTCGTGCGGACCTGATCGATCCAGACCACCTGCCCATAATACAAACGCGGCGGGAAGGCGTACTTAATTAAATCCTGCATCCAAGGAGATGCCACCTGACCTTCATGCGCCAGGTCAACATACGGAACGGTCACTTCTGCCCAAAAGCCCTGCCCATTGGGAAGTTCCGTTACGGGCGTGTTCGGCAGATTCCGCGTCGGTTGCAGCATTGAAGCGTAGACGTATCCCTGAGGGGTTTCAACATAACGCTGATTGGATAAACCACCCACTACGTTCCCCACCACTTCACGCCCCCACTCGAAAAGCGTATCTGCACCAACCTTGCCAATCGAAGTATTCAGCCCGGCATCATTCGTGGGTCGGCTACGAATATCCACATCGGGCACCACCACACGCCCAATGATCTCAGCGGCAGGAAATTGCGGCAAACGTTTGGGCTGGCTGAACATATCCCAGCGATAGTCCAGCTCATAGCCAGAGATCGGTTTAAATGCCATGGCACCCAAACCCAACCCTGCCAGTTTTATAAAATCACGTCGAGAAATATAGTTTCTCATTTTTTCACCTAAGTTAAAAAGTAGGTCACGCTTTTAGCGTGACAGCCACGCTTTTAGCGTGACCCACAAGTTTTTCAAGGATAAGCATACCTGCAAACAAAAACAGCGTCAACAGCGCGGTGAGAGTGAGATTAATTTGTAAGGTAGGTTTCCAAAGCGCGCAGACAATTCGAGCTTAACTTATGCCCCACTTCATCTTCACAATAGGTGATCAAAGCGCCTGCCTGCTCAAGCAATTCCATGGAAGCGCGGGCGCGGTCAATAGGCACCATTTCATCTTGCGTGCCGTGCGCGACAAAAATCTGTTTGCCCATAAGTACACGAGCCGCGATCTGTTCCTCCAAACCAGAAGGGACAAATCCCGCCAACACTCCCATTTTGCGGATACGATGCGGGAACAGCATTCCCAACACGTTGACCATTGCCCCGCCCTGGCTAAAACCGATCGCATCGAATTGACCCGCCTCCACCCCAACCGAAGCGGAATACTCATCTACAAGCTTTATCAACGCCTCGGAAGGAGGCAAGAGCACATCCAGCCCTGGGCGTTTATGCTGATTCAATTGAGCTTCTTCAACGCTCAAAGGATTGGGTCGCCATGAAAACCCCTGCGGGTTAGCTGGATGCGGCGCACGCGGCGCGATGATATAAGCATCGGTGGAAAATTTGCGTGCAAAAACCCACATCGAATTTTCGTCCCCTGTCAGCCCGTGGATCATGACCAGCAGATTTGGCTTCGGAGAATGAGACGGTCGAATGCGCATCGTCCAGCCATTGAATTCAAGGATTTCAGTCTTCATCGCGGTTTGCACGTTTTACGATCCAGTCCATTCCAAATAATGAGAGAAAGACCAACCCAATCGGAATAAAAGCGGCGAGGATGCAAAGGAGTCCGGTTACGGCTGCGCCGAACCCGTAGATCAACCAGATCAACCCGACGCCTACGATCAACAACATGAGAATTGCGCCAACGACGAGGCGCACATTTGTATCGCGCGCATACTTTCTGAGATCACGACTCATTGTTCAACTCCAAAGACCCGCCTGCCAAGACGGGCGATCCATGCGGTTTTTCGTTTGAGTTCAGGCAAAACTTGCTCCAATGCCTCTTCACCCTTCTGTGCCACCTCTTCAACCGTCACTTGGTCTAGCAAACTGATGGTATGCACATCCGGGCGGACGAGAACATCGGGCTTGTCCACTTGCAAACGCAGATGAGACACATAGCGGCTCGAAACATCCACAGAACGAAGAAAAATATCCAAAGATTGCGCCAGAGAAATTCGCGCAAGGCGTTCAGCGATCTGACGTGGGACGATACTTGGAATGGGAAGGTTATAACCGCGTACAGGCAAATCGATGGGGTCATTCAAAACCACTGCGACCACAGGCAGACCCGGCGACAGAATCCGCGCCACATTGACCGGCACAGGGTTCAACACCCCGCCATCCACCAATTGATACCCATTCAAGCTTTGAACAGGGAAAATTCCAGGCAGTGCGATCGTAGCAAGCAATGCGGCTTTCAAACTGCCATCGGAGAGAATGACTTCTGCGCCGCTGTTAATATCCACAGCCGTCACAGCACAGGGAATGCGCGTGTCTTTGAAGGTCTTATCTCCAATGACCCGGTCCAGTAAGTCACGAACACCCGCCATTCCAAGCAAGGAGGGTCCGTCACTGGGGCTGCGCCCATATAGATTATTTTGGTTTACAGACTCGAAGATCGCTTGAATTTCTTTTGGCGAGTAACCAAGAGCATAAAAAACAGCCACCAAGCCCCCAAAACTTGTGCCTGCAACCGAACGGATCTTATAGCCTTCTTTTTCAAGACGTCGCAAGACGCCGATGTGGGCATTGCCCTTTGCGCCTCCGCCTCCCAAGGCGAGTGAAATTTCCATTTTATTATTGCCTTTCAAAGATTCAAATAATTGACGGACTAAAGATTTAAAATCATACCCAACGGAACCGTTAGCCAACCCATGCACGCGACTCTACCCACTAGGGTCGCGAATTAACCAGACCGCCATCCCTGCACCAACAAAAGCGGCAACGATCAACACGATGATAAGGATTCTTGACGAAGCCGGTTCTGACGAGCCATCTTCCGGCGAAGCTGGTTCCGACGGGTTTGTTTGCTCCTGGTTTACAGGGTTCGGAGTAAGTCCCACCATCCCCAACGTCACGGTCATCGTTACTGTTGGAAAAGTTATGGATAACGGATCAGGAGTTGCTTCAGCTTGTAAGGTTGGTGTCGTTTCAACTGGCGGGGCAACAGATTGAGTAGCCCCTATAAGAACGAGCAATTCCTGCCCTTGATATACGGTTGAGTCTTCGCCCAGGTTGTTCAATGCCTGAATATTCTTGATGGTCGTGCCATAGGCGATGGCAATGCTCCACAAGGATTGACCATACTGCACCTTATGAAACACCTTTCCGTCCGGGCTTGCCGTGCTCAGTGTAACCGGTACCATGAATTGACTTACACCGCTCGATTCACTGGAGCCAGCCGGGACGCTCGTCAAAACGGATGCAGCGCTCTCCTGCTGTTGTCCAGAAGAAGTCGCAGCTGCGGTATCAACTGCATAATAATACGTATCACCCGATTGAGATATGCCCGCGCCAATATGTGTGAAATTCCCTGAAAGCATGGTGTTCATGTGTTCGGCATCCTGCCAGCCAGGCGGAACGCCGTCCCACACCAATGGACCGTTTGAGCTGAGGATATTCTCCGCACGAAAACCACCGAGAGAAAGATCACCTGCCAGTGGAAAGCCAAGTGCGAGCAATTGTTGAGTATAGGTCCCAGATGGTCGGGCGTGGGTGATGTTTCCGGTAGCCGCCATATAATCGGCTTGCGACTGGGCAGACTGCATCAGAATCGGATGCATGGATAATGGAGCCAACCCATTCGAGAGGCGCAAATTATTCACAGCATCGATCAATTGAGATGGCGAGGTCACCTGCGGATGCGGGCTTGCCAGAGCAGAATCAACTGACAACATGTGAGTCCCCAATAGCAGGGTCAATAACAGCAAAACGAATAACTTTCTCATTTTTTATTTCAACAGTTTTTCCAAAGCGAACAACAAATGATCCATATCATGCTTGGAATTATATCCCTGCACCGAGAGGCGGATTAATTTTTTCTCATTCCATGAGATCACAGGAATCTCAATGCGATATTCATCATACAAGCGCGTCTTGAGCGCAGCGAGATCAGTATCCGCTGGCAGGGTGGAAACTGTCATTTGGGCGAACCAGGTTTCGGGATCAGAATGAAGCGGGGCGATTCCTGTCAGCGCATGGATTCGCTTCCACGTCTCCACTGCCAGGCGATGACAAGCGGCTCGCACCTTCGCCCAGTCTTGGTCCTGCTGAAATTGAATCGCCATCGGGACGGTTAAGAACGCAGCAACATCGCGCGTGCCCCACCATTCATTTTGGTCAATGAACGCAGACTCACCCGGCAGCTCCGGCTCATAGCCCCACGAAACCACCAAAGGTTTTAGCAAATGCTGAACTTCAGGGCGAGCATATAAAAAGCCTGCACCTTTTGGGGCACACAGCCATTTGTAGTGAGATGCGAAAACAACACGGACACTATATTTTTAGAGCGAGATTTATTATTCATCCTGTCACTATGCAAGCAAGATTATACGGCAACCTGTGGCAAAAGCACTTTTAGGGCATGAACCAACGCGTCGATATCTTCCTGAGAATTGTACCCCTGCACCGAAATGCGGACAAACTGCTTGTCCTGCCATTGGATCAGGGGTATTTCAATTTTATGTTCATCGTACAGACGGCTCTTAAGCACAGCCAGGTTAGACATGGGAAGCGGGGCAATACCCATCTGACTGTAAAAATCTGAGTCGAGTGGATACAAAGGCTGCATATTTACCAGGTTACAGATTTGCTCAATGCCCTGGCGCAGCAGTTGATGACATTCTTTTCGTACTTCATCCCAATTATTGTTCTGCATGAATTGTAATGCCGTCGGGACGGTCAACGCAGCGGCGGGATCTTTGGTGCCTGTCCATTGCAAGATGTCGATAAACCGTGAACCTGTGGTTGTTTCCGGGGTGGGGTTGTAACCCCAACTCACGATCAAAGGATCAATAAGGTGCTGTAGTTCTTGTCTAACATATAGAAATGCCGAGCCTTTCGCGTTAAGCATCCATTTGTGACAATTACCAAAAACGATGTCTGCCCCCAATGCTTGAAGGTCGACGTGAATTTGTCCGGGTGAGTGTGCCGCGTCAACCACCATAATGATTCCTGCCTTTTTTGCACGTTGGCATATCTTTTCCACGGGTAAGCGTAGGGCAGTTGGGGAAGTGATATGACTCAGATAAATAACTTTTGTGTTTGGGGTGACGCCAAGCCAAAAATGGTCCACGATATCTTCTTCGGAATATACAGGCAGGGGAATGGGCTGATGTACATATCGAGCGCCGACTTTCCCACAGATGAAATCCCAGGTGTAGTCACAAGCACCGTATTCGTGATCGGTGGTCAGGATCTCATCTCCTGACTCAAGTGCGAGGGAACGAGCAATAATATTGACGCCATGCGTGGCGTTAGGAATGTAGATCAGGTGATCGGCATCAGCATTGAGATATTCTCCAAGGGCACGGCGAGAATTTTTTAGAAGCCCATCGAGTTCGCGTCCAAGGAAAAGTACAGGCTGACTTTCCAGCCGCATTTGCCAGTCTTGATAGGCTTCAAAAACAGGTTTTGGGGTTGCACCGAAGGATCCGTGATTGAGAAAAATAATTTGGGGATCAAGTAGAAAATGACTTTTGAGGTTAGACATGCATGGGATTATACGGGATACATACAAAAAAAATCCTCGAGGGTTTTAAGAAGCTAGGGGGATCTTGCATCAAAAAAAGGTGACTGTCATTTTGCAACTGACAGTCACCTTGGCATATTTCAATCCCCTTCATACCCCTATCAGGGCACACGTAGGGGCATTTTGTTTCTTACCCGTTACAAACGCGGTTTGTAACGATATTCGAGTATTCGAACCTCGAATAACGAATCATCTAATATCGTTTGCAACGCAGACATGCGCATCGGAGAAGTCAGGCAATTTTGCCAACTCCAACCCGAAGGTCAGAGTTTGATGCGAGCGGCAATGAGTCAACTCAATTTGTCTGCAAGAGCCTATCATCGAATCCTCAAACTATCCCGCACCATCGCGGATTTGGCAGAAGCGCTGCAATATCGCCCGAAGATCATGATAGGGTGATCGTGTATAGGTATAAGTCTAGAAAGCGAGCGTAGGCGGCGGAGAGAATTCTCTCTGCCGCTTTTTGATTCATATCCTGTAAAGAACTAAAGCCTGTCAGATCACAATCTGATGTGTCTATCTGTTTGAATCTAGAATATATTGCCCCAGCCCGTGGATTTTTGCAGCACGGAGGCTTTGATATCGCCGAGTTTTTGCCCACGTGCCTGACAGGCTTGAATGTAAGCCGCGCCTCCATCTTTGACTTGAACTGTTTGCGTTTCAGCGAGTTGACCCAACCTGCGGCAGTAGTCGTAGTGAAAATTTGCGCGCAGAGCGTTGTCGAGTTCAATAGTTAAATAGTCAGGTAGTTGAGTGGTTAAATAGTTGGGGAGTTCGATATAAAGCGTGTAATGAAATGGATGCGTATCGTCAGGAGCAAGCATGTAGAAGATGGGATTGAGGTTGTGCTTTGAAAAAAGTTCTTTTAAAACAGTAGCAACAAATTGTTCGTTGAGTTTTTCACCAAAGTAATCCGAAACCCTGTCTGCCTTGCCTATGAATTTGATGCAGGGGGCTTGGTTGTAGAAGCCCGTCACTTCTACGATGTCGTTAAGTTGATAGCGATACAGTCCCCCACCGGTGGTGACGACGACAGAGTAGGCTTGTCCCTTTTTGAGCTGATGAGCGAGAAAAATATCGCCGTTCTCGGCGAGGAATTCAAAATAGTGCGAGGTGATCGCGAGGACGTTTCCATGCCTCGTCAATGGAAAGGAGACGAAGGCTTCAGTGGCAAGCAAGCCTTTGGGTTGGATGGTCACGTTGGGGAAAAGAGATCCCAATTCCTTTGCGTAGGGTTCGGATGCGCCGTCTGCCCAGCAGGAGATGAGGGAGAGATTTTTCCAAATAGATGCGTAATCGTTAGGCAAAAATTTGGAAAGAGTGTTCGCACGTGACTTGTAACTTGTAACTCGTAACTTGTAATTGGAGATTGGAGATTGGTTTGGCGGGGTGATAGTTCCGTCAGCGATGTCTTTGAGCAATGATGCCCAATATTTTTCCAGTGGGGCAAGTAGAAGTGTGAGAAAGGTGGGGTTCCAGACGGAGATCAGGCGCAGGTCTTCGCGGCGGAGGAGATAAAGCAGGGTGACATAGCGGAAATCGTCCATGTCTTGAATATGTTTGACGAAGTTGGGAACAGCCATCAGAGAGGATTCGATGACCGAGCCAAATGAGCCGAGATAGGCGCTATCTTCCTCGAAGCCGACGGGAATGCCGCCGGGCGTGCAGCGCGGACCCGCTGTCAGCGGGGAGATGCTCCAGTAAGCGGAACCAGACATCAGCACGGGGTGATGCGTGTACAGGTCGTGGATCCAGGTTGAGAGGGCGAGTCGAAATTCGCGTTGGAGAGTCCGCGTGTAGGGAATCATCTTCGAAGCGGATGTGGAGCCGCTGGAAAGTTCAAAGAGTTGGACGAGGTCTTTTGTGAGGATGTTTTTTTCGCCGTCTGCGATGCGGGTGATGTAAGGGGTGTAGTCGTCGTAGGTAGTGAGGGGGAGAGATTGGTAGTTGGTGATTGGTAATTGAGGTTTGAGGTACGCGGTATTTTGGTTTTGAGTGAGATAACTTTGAAGAAGGCTGGTTTGTGTTTGAGCGACATTCCGCGAGGCGTTGTGAAAATCCTTTGCGGCTTTGCGCGAAGCAAACAACCAGAGTCGGTTGGCAAGTGCGGCTTTCATCGCGCCATGCGCCTGCCTGCGGGGGTGAAGTTATCGGGATGGACGCGCGTGAGGCAGACGAGTTCGTCGCCCTGATCGTGATGCGGGTTGACTTTGATGTAATGTGCCACATGCGGGTCGGAGAGGCGTTCATCGGTCACTTCGGCGACGCCTTCGCGCAATGGGGTTGCGCCATCTTTGAAGCGGACGACGCCGAGGTCTGGATAAAAATTGTCGCCGTAGCGTTGCGAGGCGAGGAAGTTCATCAGGCTTTGGGTTTCGGGCGGAGTGGGCTGGTTGTAGCAGGGGTAGAACTCTTTATAAAAAACGGTGAGGAAGCGATAGGTTTTGTAACCAGATGAGATCAGCAGCCAATAGACGGGCTGGGGCATATCCGCTGTTTTTTCGAGCACGGTGTGAATCCATTTTTTGGGGAGTTCGGGTGTGCCCCAATATGCGCGGCGGATGATTGTATCGCCTGAATAAACCGCCGTAATGCATTGACCTTGATACTCCGTCTCGTAAATGCCGAGGGTAGAAAATCCCTGAACAATATTTTTCTCGTCGTCGCGGATGAGAATGACCCAGTTCTTGTTGTTCAGGTCGCGGGTGAAGAGATCGAGCGAGGTTTGGGAAAAGTTCTCGTTGAAGACATCGAACATTTCCTGAATGGTCTCAGGGGTGAGTTCCTGGCGCGGAAGGGTTTGGCTGGTGAGGGAAGGATGCATAGGGACGGGTTTGAGCCTTTCTAATCAATTGAAGACCGCCGACGGCTGACTACGGTCTATGGTCGGCGGTCTATCGTCTGACCTTATAAACGTATTCCTTGTTTCTTAAGCGTTTCGTTTCTAAAGATCGGGTTATAGACGAGATAAACGCCGAGGCGGTAGGGATTGCGCATGTTGGTCTTGAAATCCCAAACACGCTTGAAGATGGAGCTAGCGCTATTGAAAGATTTGCGGGCGTGATATGACACTTCGGTCAATTCATCAGGGGTCATCAAGGCAGGACGGAAGGCGGCTTGATTGTAGCGATAATCTTCATGCAGCCACCATTTGCCATCGTAAAGCAGACGGTCTTCGGCTTCCAGTTTTCGGTAGAGGGCTGTGTTCGGGTAGGGCAACAAGGTGTTGAAGGCAGCAAAGGTGAATTTGTTTTCGAGGGCGAAATCGAGCGTGCGCAAAATGGAAGCAGGGGTATCGTAATCATGTCCAACGGTGAACGCCGCCCAGGTCTGCATTCCATAATCACGCAAAATTTCCAATTGCTCGGCATAGGCTTCGTAGCCATGCTTGCCTTTCAGGTTCTGTCCTTTGTGCATGGAACGCAGGCTTCTGGCTTCAATGGATTCAAAACCGATCACGTTGCCAAGGCATCCGCTCTTTGCCATTAAATCCATCAACTCGCGGTCGCGGGTCATGTCGATGCTGGCTTGTGACACCCAGTGGATCTTGAGCGGAATCAACTCGCGGAACAGGGCTTTCGCCGCTTCAAAATCGGAGACGATATTGTCATCCACAAAGAAAAATGTATTGCGCTCCTGGCTTTTCATCTCTTCGATGGTCTGCGCCACACTACGGTAGAAATGGCGATGATCGAAATACGAACTGACCGCGCAAAATGTGCAGACGTAACGGCATCCACGTCCGAATTGCAGCAGGGAGATGGGCAGATATTTTTTGCCTTGATACAGATCGCGGCGCGTGAGCGTATCGGGCTGGGGTGTGGTGGCGGCTCCACGATAGACGGGTTTGAGTTTGCCCTGCTTCGCGTCGGCGATGACCTCATGCCAGAGATTCTCGGCGTCGCTGATAAAGATCGAGTCGGCGTGTTGCGATACTTCCTCGGGCAGCAAGGTGGCATGGACTCCGCCCATGATGACCTTCACGCCGCGCTTGCGATATTCTGCGGCAATTTCATACGAGCGCCGTGCTGCATAGATCTGCACCGTGATGGCGACCAGATCCGTCGGCTCATCAAAGGGGATCGGTTCGAGGCGGTCATCGTACAACACCACTTCCACATCGGGCGGGGTAAAACCCGCCAACGCGCCGAGCGAAAGCGGCTCCATGCAGGCTTCGTCCACGTAACGTCCAATAGCGGGATAGATCAGGGTTAGCTTCATACACTCCTCACAGTAGTAAAGGTAGGTAGTTCCAAAGCAAGTTTGGCAACATCAAGCGGCATACCGTTGCCAAGTGGTTCACCCTGTTTATTCAAAATCTCTCGAATCGAAGCAAGGTTGATAGCCAGATACCCAAACATATTATACAAAGACCCTGAATTCGACTTTGAAGATACCATGCGTTTGAAGATAGAACTATATGCGCCAAAATCGCGTCGAATTTTGAAACAGCCTTCTGCAAGTTGATCGGGCGTCATCCCTTTCGGTCGGAAGATCGTCTCGCCATAACGATACTTATCATCCAACCACCAGCGTGGATAGATGAGACGTTCTTCCTTTTTCAATCGTTCGAACAACGAAGTAGCAGGTGTGGGAATCAGCGGGTTGAACTGTGCCAGCGCCAATTTAGAACGCATCGCAAAATCGAAGGTGCGGGCAAAGGCATCGGGTGTGTCGTGGTCATAACCGAGCACGAACGAGCCAAAGACCATAATGCCGCGTTCATAAAACCGCGCCAACGTGTTTGCATAATCACCATATTTCTTATTCCACTTCTTACGCATCTGCACCAGGTTGGCTTCATCCAGAGATTCAAACCCGACCAGACATCCCACACACCCACTCTGTGCCATCAAATCCAACAGGTGCGGGTTTTGAGCAATATCCAAACTGACCTGACAAGACCAGTGAATGTTATAGGGAATCAGCGCCTTGAATAATTTTTCGGCATACTCAAGATCGTTGAATAAATTATCGTCTGCAAAGAAAACATATTTGCCGCGAAGTTCTTCGGCTTCCTTCAAGACATCGTCCAAGCAACGACGCGGCATATCACGCCCGTAAAAGGCATGGATCGAACAAAAGTCGCAGGCGTATTTGCATCCACGCCCGATCTGCATCAGATGCAACGGCTTGTATTTTTTGCCCGCAAAAATA
>JAFLCF010000074.1 GCA_017303735.1 Anaerolineae bacterium | reverse complement strand
CGTGATCATCCTACTCTCGGTGGTACCGATGGTCTACGAATGGTGGAAACATCGCAGCGAGAAAAAATCAGCAGCATAAAGATTGCATGTCAACAAACGAGATAGGATTTTAGAAATTGGATCACATACACCTTACAAATAATGAAGAAGCCCTGCTTGAGCAAGAGACCCTTGCCGAGAAAATGGAGCTGATCATCGAGAAACTCCCGCCCGATGAAGTGACTCTGCGAGAGATCGTCGACATTGTAGGCACAGACAGCCTGATGCTGCTTTCCATCTTCATGTCGCTGATCTTTCTGGTCCCCGTATCCATTCCCGGTGTGAGTACCGTGTTTGGCACCGGTACATTGCTAATCGGTATTACCCATCTGCTTGCAAGGCATCTCTGGCTGCCAAAATTCATTGCCGAACGAAAACTGTCCTCGCCCAAATTGGCAGAGGGTTTTCGCCGCGCAATTGTCTGGCTGCATCGGGTTGAAAAGATCAGCAAACCGCATCGCCTGAGCAAACTTACCTCTGAAGGCGCCATTACCGTCTTCAACAACCTTGCCTTCATCCTTGCCGCGATCCTGCTGATGGCTCCCTTTGGTTTCATCCCGTTCAGCAACACCCTGCCTGCGCTGGCGATCATTTTTCTTGCCCTCGGCATGATGGAGCGCGACGGCGGTTCGGTCATCCTGGGTCACCTGGCAAATGTGGCAACCATCATCTACTTCGGTTTTCTAATTGGCGGCGGCGGTTGGTCTATCAGCCAGTTCATTGGCTAAGAGGACTTTTGAACATTAAGTGGCTTGCCTTCCTGTTTGCTTTGTTTATTTTGGCGATCATCGTTTTCGCCGACTTGGGCTTGTTACGCCCAGTGTTATTCCTTGTTTCGCGCGTGGATTACCTGGATAAGGTTCTTCATTTTTTGTTGATCGGAACGCTGACATTTCTAACCTCTTCGGCTCTAGTGGAAGCGCTTCCTTCTCTTAACTCGAAATGGGTACTGCTTTCTGTAATCTTTATCCTTGCTGTAGTGTTTACTCTCGAAGAGATCTCCCAAGGCCCCATTCGTGGACGAGACGCCTCATGGGAAGATTTGGCAGCAAATTATGCAGGCATCCTTGTCTTTGGCGGTCTGGCTTGGTTACGAGTTCGCAAACGATTTCAGACAACGAAATAATCGCTCGAATCAAAAATCCCCAGAGATAAAACTAAATCTCTGGGGATTTTTATTACTTTATGGTTTCAGTATCAAATGCCCTTCGGCATCATCAATAATGGATTCTTGATCCCACCACATGGGGTAGTAGGATACATCTGCCCATAACGTAGCCATGTCAATGTAATGCGGATGGTAAGCATGACCTGACTGACCCGTAGTATGAACCGTGAGCGAATTGTTCAGGTTGCCCAGGTCCACGATCATACGCATGGATGGCAGCCAGTCTACAAAGAAGCCGGTGCCAAGGTCCCAGCCAGTGGCATTGACGAGGCTTTGCCCGCCGCCAGTTTCGAACGGTCCGCGATTGAAGAGGTCTTCGATCAAGAAGATGCCTGATTCGCCCAGAGTCCCATTCTTAAAGGTGGCAGTGTGCAATTCGCCCCAGTGCGGCCATTTGGCAGGGTCTTTTCCGTATTGATCTTCCAACTGCGCCACGGTCTCTTTGAGCGACGCAATGAAAATATCATCGCGGGTTTCTGTTACATCGGTTGTAGCTTTATCATCCCAGAGGAAATGATCGGGCTGGGGCAGCAAAACACGGAAGGTTTCAAAATCCTTCGAGCCGCCACTGACCCAGTTCTTCTCGGGCAGGTCGTCGTTGAGCGTGTTCTGGTCGAGGTTCCACCAGAAGTATTGATAGACCGCACATTCTTTTGAATCGGCGTAGCAGGTGGTATCCCAATTGGTCATCAGGTCCAGCGCGTAGGCTTCGTTCTCGCTTGCGGCTTGATACTCGATCTCACTCCAGGTGGGGAGAATGGCTTGTGCGCCGAGGTCGGTGGCGTCGCCATGCATGGATTGCATATATTCTTTATCGATCTTGCCCGGTGCCGATTCGATCATATCCACAATGCGTTGGGCGCGATAGCCATAGTCCCAGTCTTTGGTGATGAGGTAGGGATAATCCCAGGGGTTGACCTGATTGTTGGCGGTGACGATGTAGCCTTCTTCAGGGTTGAAGGTGTATGGTAATTCTTCAAACGGAATGTACCCTTCCCAATCGTATTCATCCGTCCAACCGGGGACGGGTACGGTGCCATCGCCGTTCTTACGAATGGGCACATCACCCGGCATTTGATAACCGATATTGCCATCCACATCGGCATACAAAAGATTTTGTGCCGGTACATGGAAGTTGCTGGCAGCTTCGCGGAACTCTTCAAAGTTCTGTGCGCGATTGAAGCCCCAGATCGCTTCAAATGGAGTGGAGGGAGTTAGGGCCGTCCATGCCAGCGCGATGACGTATTGTTCGGGCAGTTCTACGCCGCCGACGCGGTCTTTGAAGGAGGGGAACTCAGCTTCTGGGTTGTTATCTCTGGTGGGACCATAGGTATCCGAGATGACCGGTCCATGGCGGGTTTTGCGCACAGTAATAGTGATCGGTTCGCCGCCAACGATGTTGATGGTCTCTTCATAGGTTTCAAAGTCAAGCCATTCGCCATTGAACTCATATTGGTTCGGGTTTTCTGGATTCACCTTTTCAATGTACAGATCCATTACATCCGGTCCAACATTGGTGAAGCCCCAGGCAATACGGTCATTGTGACCGATGACGACACCCGGTACGCTTGCAAACGAGAAGCCGGTCACATTGAAGGGGCAGGCATCTGATTTTTCGACACAGTGCAAGCCGACTTGATACCAGATGGATGGCATTTGAATGCCGAGATGCGGGTCGTTGACGAGATAGGGCATGCCGGTATCGGTCATGTCGCCGGAAACCGCCCAAGAGTTTGACCCAATTCCATCGCCAAGCTTGCCCAACACTGGGTCCAGTAATGAGGCGTTGTATGAGGTGGCTTCCAAAGCAGAGGCGTAGTCAAAGTTCATAAGTCCAAGATCCGGTTCGACCTTGGCAGTTTGACCTTCACCGATCTTGTTGACGATGACGGGATGATCTTCGGGATATTCAGGGAAGAGCACTGCCACTTGTTCGGGGGTGAGCACTTTCAGCAGTTCGGCACGTTCGATCTCGTCGCCCATGTTGCCGCGCAAGTCCCATGCCATGGCTTTGCCCCATGTGAGCGAGTGGACGGGTTCCCACGGTTCGATGACGTAATCGGGGCTGAGCAAACCGAGCACGGCATACTCAAGGCTGACGGCAGTATCGTGATGATCGGCGAGGTAGGCATTCACACCGTCGGCGTAGGCTTGCAGCATGCCTTTGGTTTCAGCATTGAGCCCGTCCCATTCGGCTTCGGCGGTTTTGCGCCAGCCGAGTGTGCGCAGAAAGGCGTCCGTTTCTGTTTGTCCTTCTCCGAACATTTCAGAGAGTTCACCCGAGCCAATGTGCCGCCAGGCATCCATTTGCCAAAAACGATCCTGCGCATGCACATAGCCCTGCGCGAAAAACAGATCATGTGTGGTTTCGGCATAGATGTGCGGAATGCCCATCTGGTCGCGATAGATATTCACCTCACCATTCAAGCCGTCGAGTTGGATCTCACCATCAATTTGTGGAAAGGATTGCGGCGCCACGGTATTGGGCAGGTAACTCTTGAAATAATAGAACCCACCTGCTCCCGCGATCAATACAATGATCAAAACTCCCAACAATAATCGTCCTAGAATTTTGCCTGCTTTTTTCATTCTGCCTCCAAAGGATTTTAATAAATGCGTTTCTTCGGTTCTACTTTGCCCTGGTTATCACCAGATCAGCGAATGCCCTGAAAGCCGCGATACCAATACCACAACACATTTCCGGCAGGTTTGCCATGAACAGAAGTGGATTTATCCTGTAGTGCCACCGGCATGAAATATCCGCGACTGACGAAACCAGAGATCCATGAGCGACCATTGACCGCCACCAGAACTGATTCATAAATATCGGTTTGGGTTTGTAAACTCAAGGTAACGGCTGTGTTATCGCTGTTGGGTCTTGAAAGAGTATTTACATCCAGGCAGCTTCCACTTCCATTCGGAATGCAGCCGCTTGCTGCGCCGCTGGCAGATGGATAGGATAGCGCCAAAATAATAGGCTTGCCCAGTTGGATGGATAACGGTTGGACTTCTGTATCGAGCAGACGCCCCGCTTCGTTAGTGTAATCTGTTTTAGCGGCGGTCGGGCTGGAAGCAAGCGGCACAGACCACAGCAAATAGATTCCGTCAACATCGCGAAGGAAATTGACCGGTGTGGTGAACCCAGTGTTTTGATACGGCAATGCCCAAAGGACTTGTCCCTTGAAGCGCGCGCGGACATCCTGAAGGATCGAACGCCATTGAGTCTCCGCATCGGCAGGGACGTTGGAGGCGCTGCCATCTGGCAGGAGTCCGCCGGGCAGTGCGGGGGTGACCCACTCTCCGCCGATGATGAAAGTCTGTGCGCCGGATTGGGCAGCGAGGTCTGCGTAGTTGATCAGGAAGGCGCGATATTGGCTGAACCAGGCTTGCCACCAGGCGGCGTCTTTGGGGGCATCCTTCCAGAATTGGGTGCTGGCTGAAATACTGGTATCGGCAGATGGTTTGAATTGCGGCGTGGGGAAAAGCGCGACATTCAAACCAATGTTCTTCGCTTGTTGAACCATCTTGCCGGTATCGCTCCATAGCGGATCTTGCCCCGGTTGGA
Organism: Anaerolineae bacterium; assembly: GCA_017303735.1. The sequence goes on along the minus strand of JAFLCF010000074.1, from coordinate 15,102 downwards.
CGTTCAACTTCAACGGTGCAACGCTTGTGTAAGACCAGCTCGGCGTTAATACCACAAGGTTTGCACCGACTGCTTCTTTTGTATTTTTGAACGCCTGATCTGCATAGTCTGAAAAGTTCGGGCGGTAGGTGGGTTGGAATTCAACCCCAGCTACAAACCCTGCTGCCCGCTGATTGATGGTATAGCCCACCAGTTGAGGGTTTTCAGGATTCTCGTACCACTTCCATGAACCGACAGTATAGGGAAGGTCCTGCCCCAGCAGGGCTGTGTTGGCAATAAAACCGGCTGGGTTTGAACCCACGGTCTGGTTATCGTCTGCGCTGCCACATTGACCGTTGCGGCAATAACGATACGTGAATGAACCGTTAAAGTTCAATGGACCATATAACTTGTAATACCAGCGGTTGCCGCCCTGATTCCACATGGGAATGGGTTCTGCCCAGCCATAGCTATGATTGAACTGAATGTAGATGATATCTTCAGCACGCGTAACAGATGGGACAGCCACTTCAAACAAGATCGGACCTGAAGTGGTCGAGTCTTTCCAACCGTCTACCAAATCTTCGAGGACAATGTCTTGTTCGGGGACGATGAACTCGCGTACCACCCAGCCGCCATCGGATGCTCGGCGCTCTGCATTCCAGTAGCCGTCTCCTAATGTGTATTTATATTGAATGTAGGTGCCGACGGGGAGTTGCAAGGTCTTGCTGTGCTTTCCGTCTGGTTGAAGTTCGAGGGTGGGCATGCGGTTGGGAACCACGCTCATACCACCCTGCAGGTTGGCAAAGGAATTTCCCAATGGCAGGATGTTCCCGGCAATGCGCACGGGAGGCGGAGTGATGTTCGGGTCGTTCGGGACGCGGACATTGAAAGTGACATTTACAAGGCGGGCGGTTTTGATCGCTAGGTTTACTTCAGTGGTCTGCCCGTCCAGCACGGTTGCGCCTTGTTGGAATGGCAGGTAACCGCCATCCAGGCTGTAGATCGTGAGTTGATTATCTCCGGCGGGAACACCGTTCAGTTCAAACCGCCCGAACGAATCTGTGATCTGTTGAATGCCCCCAGCGGTGACCAAAAGATTGGGGATCGGTAAATTGGTATCTGCACTGGTGAGTGTGCCTTTGATAATTCCTTTCGCACGTACAGAGACTCTGTCACTCCAGCTGGCAACAATATCCATTACCTGGTATGGACCCGCCACATTGTGCATGCGGTATCGGATCGGTGTATCCAGAGCTGTATCTTCGATGAATGGCGCTCCGTTGGTAACACGTTGATAGTAATATTTGACGACCGAGTTGTATGTCAGTGCGAGGTTGGCTGTATAACTCACCGTATCGCGCGCAGTCATCTGATAACGGTTTTCTGCAGGACGCAGCGGCAGACCCGTTACCTCATCCAGTACGACGAGGAAAAGCGTTTCGTTCGCCTGGAGAGGCTCGGGGAGGGTGGCGATAAAGGTGGTTTGTGCTACGGGGTAGGGTGTGCTCGGCGGCACGACAGCAGCCGGGGTGGCTGTTGCGCCTGTGGGGAATTCAAACAGTTCAAAGGTGCAAGCCTGCCCAACAAGGACAAGCATGATCGCCGCGGATACCCAGCGGCGCAAAAGGATGGATGGACGTTTCATTTCTCTTCTCCTCGACGCAATACATGCGCTTCGTTTCCAAGCCCTAGCCTAATTCTACATCAGCGGCTGATTCCTGCGTTTCGGCATGGTTCTTCCTGCGCCCGGCGTAGGCGAGGTAACTAAGACCAATGCTGATAAAGTATAACAAAATCATCGGAGCCATCACCAAGCCCATATTGACCGGGTCTACGGTGGGGGTGATGGCTGCGGCGATGACCGCGATGATGACCACAGCCAGCCGCCATTGTTCGGCGAGGAATTTCGGCTGGACGATACCGATCGACGTTAAGACATAGATGACAAGAGGGAATTCAAAGAATAGACCGATCCACAGCATGAGACCGGTGATGAAGGCAAAATATTCCTTTGCCGACCAGAACTGAGAAATGGTTGTAAAACTTCCGAGAAAGGGCAAAGCAGCCGGGAGGAGAACCACAAAGGTAAATGCCATGCCGACTAAAAAAAGAAGTGTGGCAAGTGGAATTCCCACCAGCCCCATCTTTTTTTCACGTGGCTTCAAACCGGGTGCAGCGAACAACCAAAATTCAAATGCAATGTATGGGAAGGCAACGGCAATGCCTGCTGTCATTGCCACGCGCATGAAGACTCCGATCTCTTCGGTGACCTCAATGGCTTGCAATTTTTCCAGTCCGCCGACTGGCTCGGCAAGGAACTCCAGCATGGGTTGGGTGAACCAAAACGAGGCAATGACAAAGAGAGCAAGCACTGCAACAGAACGCAATAGGTGCTTGCGAAAATCCTCTACCTGATCCCATAGTTGGTTGCGCACTTCTGCTTGTGTGGCAATGTCTACGAACAGGTCTGTGATGGGACGTTCGTCTGGTTCGGTATTCAGAAAAATATAAAAACGATGGATTGATTTAAATGGAAATACAAGGATGTTGAAAATAAGCCTGAACGGGAATGTGATCACCCGTCCGGCGCTCGACATAAACTTACGCATTGTTCTGGGATTCGCTTTCGGTCTCTTGGTTCGATGGAGTAGCAGGAGCGATGCTGTTCTCCGCCTCAGGTTTGGGGGCAGGCGTGGCAGAAAAAGGCTGGGGCTTCGGGCGAGAGCTTGCGGGGTTGAACCCTGCCGAGTTGGGGAAAGAGGCGGCGGTTTTTATATCGTTGGTGATCTTATCGAGGTCTTCGTTCGCTTCGCGCATCAGGCGGTTGGGTAAGGTTCTCAGGTCGCGTGAGGTTTGCTGAAAGATCTTCCACCCGTCGGAGGTGATCACATTTCGCAAAAATTTTCCAATCGTTTTGCCTGCCTTCTGCATGTCCTTCGGACCCAGAATGATCAGCGCAATAATAATAACAAAAACAAGTTCAGGCATTCCAATGCCAAGGATTTCCATGATTAAGATTCCAAATTTGTTGCCTGGGGCATTTCGTTTTTCAAGATCTGAGAGATTTCCTGTTCATGATCTACCAGTGTGCCCAACACACCGTTAACGAAACGAGCAGTAGAGTCTGAGCCGAACAACTTGGCAAGTTCCACAGCTTCGTTGATGGCTACCTTAACGGGGGTATCGCGCGAGACGGCAAATTCCCAGCATGCCATGCGTAGAATGTTGCGGTCGATGGCGGCGATCTGATCGAGGGGCCACTCGGGCGCGTATTTTTCGATTACGCGGTCCAGCGACTCGCGCAATGGGTGAACGCCAAAAACAATGCCGCGTGCAAACTCGGCAAGGTCAAGCGGCATGGTCGTTTCTTCGAGGCGCATTCTCAAAACTTCGCCAGGAAGATGCGCGGAAAGATCGGTTTCGTACAATACCTGCAGGGCAATGGAACGCGCCCGGGTTCGAGGTTTCATTCGTTTATGCCTCGTCCCCTTCAAAGTCGATGTCTTCAATGTGGACGTTGATTTCGCCCACTTCCATGCCAACCATTTCCTGAATTGAGCGTGCCACATTCGCTTGAACGTTGCGACTCACTTCACGTATATTGACCCCATCTTTAAGGATCAGGAACAGATCGGCGAAGACTGTGTTGTCCTTCGCTTCAATGCGGATGCCGTCGCTGATTCCGCGCCGAAATAATCGATTCACACCGCCACTGACGGGTGCCAATCGGCTGACGCCGGGTACTTCAATAGCAGCCATGCTGGCGATCGTGATCAAGACTTCGGGCGAGACGGTGGTTTTGCCTTGCTGATTTTCAGTCATTCGTTCTCCTGTTTGATTTGCCTTACATCATTGCCATGCCGCCATCCACGCCGACGACCTGACCGGTAATATACGCGGCGCCATCAGAGGCGAGGAATGCGGCGGTGAAAGCGATCTCTTCGGGTTTGCCCTTGCGTGCGAGTGGAACAAGCTTTAGTGCGGCTTCGAGCATTTCAGGGGTCATCGCATCCAAAATCTCGGTATCGACAAAGCCCGGTGCAATGGCATTGACGGTGATATTGCGAGCTGCCACTTCACGTGCCAATGCCTTGGTGAAAGCGATCTGCCCGCCCTTGGAGGCGGAGTAATTCGTTTGCCCGGGGTTGCCCATTTGCCCGGCAACGGATGCCATGTTGATGATGCGTCCTGTGCGTTTGCGCATCATGTGTTTGACGGCAGCTTTCGAGCAGTTGAAGGTGCTTTTGAGGTTGGTGTTGATAACAGCATCCCAATCTGATTCGGGCATCATCATAATAAGCTGGTCGCGGGTGATGCCGGCGTTGTTGACGAGGATGCTCAAGTCGCCGAAGGTATCAATGGCGAATTTAACAAGAGCCTCTGCCTGCTTGAAATCAGATACATCCGCTTGAAAAGAGGCGGCTTTTCCGCCTGCTTCTTGAATTTTCTTTACCACTTCTTCAGCCGCTGCAGGGGAATTGTTGTAGTTCACTACAACCGCTGCACCGCGTTCGGCAAAGTCGAGGGCGATGGCGCGACCAATTCCGCGTGAGCCGCCGGTGATGAGTGCGACTTTATTTTCTAAAGATAATTTGAAGGACATAAATGGGCTCCTGTATTGAAATTATACATCAATGTGGTGATAACCTCGGCAGAGGCTGTGCGAAACCGAAGGGTCAAACAAAGTGACAGTCACCTCGCAGGTGACTGTCACTTTAATTTTCGACTTTTTTCAACCCAAACGCTAGACCTAATCCGCCGCCGAGGGCGATGACTGCCATGGCAATAACCGCATCCTGCCAGAAACGGATGGGGAAGAGGCGGATGAGGGTGTCTGAATAGTAGAAGAGCCAGGTATCACCCTCGAAGAACAGGGAATGGAACCAGGCAAAGAAAGACCAGAAAATATCGGGGTTGAGTAGAATGCCTGCCCCGGCAATGAAAGCCAGTGTCAACGCCAGCCAGATCATCCACCAACCACCGCGGCGCAGACCAGCCAGGTAGGTGGGCATCCAGCCGCCACGCTGGGCGATGACTGCGAGTACCAGCAGAATGACATTGGCAACATACCAGGCTTTCAACGACCCTTGCACTACGTTCTTGACATCGTGCATATGGCTCAGTTCACGCTCGTTATAGATTGGGGTGCCATCGTCAAATTGTAGATCGCCAAGGTAGGAAATATCAGCACTATTGACAAGATATTCCACCGAAGGTTTTGCCCACTTCAAGCGGTCTTCTTTGGTGAAGCCATATCCATCGGCTGGGAAGTAGGGCATGTTGTATTCGACTGTATAGTAGACGGGCGTGAGTAACACCCGCAAGGCGAGCCCGATCAACGCGAGTGGAGTGAGGAGGGAGACGAGATAGGAAAGAAAGGTAGGGAATTTCATGTTAGTGTCCTTATACGTCATTGCGAGCGGTGAAGCAATCTACCGACTATGGTTATGCATTCGATTGTTTCGGGCGGAAGAACGCCACCCTTGCAATGACGGTATGACTCTTACTGCAAAAATTCAAGCCCACCCTGCAAGACGAATCGTACAACCATGTCGTTGACGATCCACTCAATTGGGGCGAGGTCGTCGGTGAAGACGGTGGTGGTCTCATAACCGGGCTGAAGGTGAGTATACGTGGAAGACATGGTCGTGACCAGCAAAGGGTTCAGGCTTTGATCTCCGGCGAGGCGCATGAGATTGTTGAGAAAGGCATCCTTAGTAGTGGGCTGCTTGGTGGCAAAGATCATTGTATTAAGTGTGCCCGGAATATCCATGATGTGAATGGTGGGGAAGATGGACGCCATGGTGGTGGCGAGACCGTCAATGAGGCGGCGATCTCCCGGCGTAGACCCAACGTTCAGGGTCAGCACCCCATCGTCGGTGAGGTGCGAGGCGCAAATCTCAAAGAATTCTAGCGTGGTCATGTGCGGAGGAATGTAGGGTGGGCGGTAGGCATCGATGGCGATGATGTCATATCGGGTTTGGCTGCGGTCGAGTTCGAGCCTGCCATCACCGATGATCACATTGAGGTTGGGCATGGTCATGCCAAAATAGTTGCGTCCCACTTCTGCAATGCTTTCGTCGATCTCAATGCCGTCGATCTGTAAGTCTTCGCCGTAAATCAAAGTTGCCTGTCGAGCCGCCGTACCCGCAGCGAGACCGACGATCGCCATGTGTTGAATCGAGTCCGGGCTGCGGTTTTCGTAAAAGTATGGACCAACCGAAAATTGTTCCCAGGGTCCGTTATAGTACAACACTTCGGGATGATAAATGGAATGAACACCCTGCCCATCATTTAACCGCAGTAAGGTATATCCATTCTGCTCCTGCACTTGAATATAGTTGTATGCCGACTCAGTTTCATAAACCTGCCCTTTATTTTCTTTGAGTGCAGAGCTGGAGAAGAACACTGCAATGAGCAGAAGAGCGATGGGCATCCAAATTAGTTTAAGCATGTCGCGAGTCGATGCGAAGCGTGCCAACCCGACTAGTGCAACGATCAACAGGATCATGCCGAACAGGGCAAAGGTTAAGCGAATGCCAATGGTGGGGATGAAGACCAGCGTTGGCAGGAATGTGCCAATGAACGAACCCAGCGTGGACACGGCATAGATCCTGCCGGAGATCTCACCGGCTTTGCTGGCATCGTCCACGGAAAGGCGAATGGCATAGGGAGAAATAGTGCCAAGCAAGGTGATGGGCACAATGAAAAGGATGAGCACGACGATGAACGAGCCTGCCATAATGCCGACACTGAGGACTTCAAACGCATCTGCCGCGGACCTGAGAACGGGCACAGCGACATAAGGCACCAGCCCCACTGTGAACGCCGCCCAAGCCAAAATGCGATACATCGCCAGCGGGCTTGGGTCTTTATCTGCCCATTTGCCGCCAAGGAAGTAGCCGAATGTGAGGTAGATGAGGATCAGCCCAATGATGCTTGCCCACACAAGGTTACTTGTGCCAAAGACGTTGCCGATCAACCGCCCGGCGGCAAGCTCTGCGCCGAGGGTGGTCATGCCGGAGATGAAGACCGTAAAGAGGAGATATTTTTTCATGGATTGTCCTGTACAAAGATGCGCGGATTATACCAACCGCTCTGCCAGGCTACCCTGGCAGAGCGGTTGGCGAAACTTCTTGAAATGGCGTTAAGGGTCTATTGGCAATTTGAGGTGGTGACATTCATATTGGCGGGCGCTTCGCCGCTGGCGTTGAAGGCTGCCACACTGTATTTGAAGGTGCCAACACCGGGGGCGATCTCACTAAAGGACGTGGACCCGGCAGGCACTTCACCAACCTGTACACCATCGCGATAGATGCGGAAGCCTGCTTCATCGCTGGAGGCATCCACCCAGAACAAGCTGATGTTGACCGTACCGCCAGTGCAATCGTAGGTGTAACGCAGATCATCTGGGCTGGCGAGTGAGGTGGAGACTGGGTTGCCGACCGTGGTCAGTACGCCAAAGTTGACGATGTTCTTGCCCTCAGAGTTGACCACACTAAATGAGGTCTCGTAGTATCCCGGTGTAGTGGGAGCCGTCATCAGGATGTTCACTGTGAGCTGCTCACCGTTACGGACGGAGTATCCCTTCGGCATGACGGGCAATTCATCTTGAAGGGTAAGGCGTTCGCCAGATGTATATTTGAAGACAATACTGTCATCCCAAATGCAGGTGCCGCTGTTCTCAAGCACCCAAGACATGGTGAAGTTGCTGCCGGGTGCCAGCGGAGTGTCGACGGCTTTTTTGTCGTAGGTGGCTCCATCTCGCTGCCAACTGACGATGATGTTGTTATCCTCGCAAGCGGCGGTGTCGATGGGTTCGGCAGTGGTGCCGTCTATGGCGACGCCGGGGCTGGCTTGGGGCGTGGCTTGTTCCACGGAGGAAGAAGTGAGCGCGGCTTCAACTGTCTGTGCGGCGGAGGTAGCTATGGCGTTGCTATCTTGCGGCGCCGAGGTGCCGAGGTTACAAGCAGAGAGTATGAAACAAAGAGCGAGGGTGGTGATGCGGAATTTATTCATAAGATACCTTTAGCGTTTATAAAGTAATAACTCCTGTGACGGAATATGAAGCTCTTAATAATTCAATGGCGGTTTGGTACCGTCTGGGATCGGGGAGATGTATTTTGCGGCTGCGCGTTTTTGTTTGTATTCATTTACCGCTTTGGTGCGCAGTTCATCATTCTGCATGAATTCGAGCGCACTGGCAGCCATAACCTTACCTGCATACAACATGCCGCGCTGCCCAATGCCCATTTTGCCTTGTGCCACGATCTGCCACGAGTGACCCGGCGTGCCAAGCGCCCAACAGGCAGTGAGAATCTGCCCCGTGGGCACCACCCAGGAAACATCGCCAACGTCGGTGGAGCCGGGCATGATGATCTCTGATTTGAAGGGCGGCAAAATTTCTTCAAAAAGCACCTGTTGTTTTAGCTTCGCCACATCATTAGCGTCTAACCCATACACATAAGCGCCCGTTTCAAGGCTTTCGGGTGGAATGGATTTGGAAAGCTCTTGCGCGAAGGCATGTTCTTCGGTACTGAATTTTGGCGCGCCGATGGCTTCCATCTTGGCTTGGAGTACTTCGTTGATGGTTTCATTGACGAGCATGTTAGACATACCCGAGATGACATTGATCTCCACTTCGGTGCCCGTCATAAGCGCAGCTCCTTGTGCGATGTTCTTGACACGTTCGAACAAGGGATCGAGTTGGTCGGTGCGTGGGGCGCGCACACTGTACATGGACTCGGCAAAATCAGGCACCACGTTTGGGGCAACTCCGCCTTTCGTGATGATGTAATGGACACGTGCATCGGGGATCATATGCTCACGTAGGTAGTTAATGCCCACGTTCATCAACTCAACTGCATCGAGTGCGCTTCTTCCATTGAAGGGATCAGCGGCAGCATGGGCGGTCTTGCCGTGAAAGCGAAAGATGACGCGGTAATTGGCGAGGAAGTTGGTGTAGGTTACAGCATTGAACGTATCGGGATGCCAGGTGAGGCAGACATCGACCCCATCGAATACGCCGGCTTTTGCCATAAAGGCTTTGCCTGCGCCACCTTCTTCTGCCGGACAGCCAAAGTAGATAATCTTGCCCTTTGCTTCACCCGAATCGATGGCTTGCTTGAGCGCCATCACCGAAGCGATGCCTGCCACGCCCAACATGTTGTGCCCACACCCATGACCGGGTTGTCCATTTTCCAGCGGTTTGCGATAGGGTACACAATCTTGGCTCAGACCGGGCAGGGCGTCATATTCGCCGAGAATGCCAATGACGGGACTTTCTGCGTTGCCATAACTGGCGGTGAACGCAGTGGGGATGCCCGCCACGCCGCGTTCAAGAGTGAACCCAGCTTCTTCGAGTGCGTCTTCTAATGTTTTGGCAGATTTGGTTTCTTTATATCCCAGTTCGGCATAACCCCAAATTTCATCGCTCAAGGCGGTGAACATACTGCGGTTGGACTCGATCCATTCGGATGGGTTCATGATGATCTCCTTGAATTGCGTTTGTGGTGTGCCGAGATTATATTCCATTCGAGGCATCCCCCATGCTTGAACACTCTTTAATTATTTTGCGTGCACCCTGAATGATTGAGGCTTTGTAAGAGACGAAAAATAAAAACGCTCACAGTTTAGACTGCGAGCGTTTCGGGGAAGGACTCGACCCAGTGCAAAGCGGATTCGACTTGTGCCAGCTGACGTTGCAGAGCGCTTTCAGCGTCTTCGCCGGGCAGGCGTTCTGCTTCGCGGGCGTAACGTGCCCGACGCCGCTCGAACGTGACCGGGTCGACCCCAGCGGGCAGTGGCACTGTCTCCGTTCGGCGAAGACGTGGACCATATGCCACTTGGGTGATCTCGCGGCGTTGTTCTTGCAGGGTCTTTTTCCGCAGGCGTAATTCTTTGAGAATGCAATCCCGTTCGAGCAGAGAGCGAGGTGTAAAGTCTGCTACATCTTGCAGGCGGCACAATGTGGCGTGCAGGTCTTCACGCTGACTGCGAACGTTATCCAATTTCTCTTGCAATTGGGTTTCTTCTTTGCTGGTGAAAAGTTTGCCTAGGACGCCCGAGCGATTTTCGCTCTTGAAGATCTTAAGAGCCTGGTTGGCTTGCAGAACTTCAACATCCAACGCGCGGACGAGACTTTGCAAATGCTCCAACTCGCTTTTCACTTGCGGCAGCAAAGACTCGGCTTTTTCATAGCTATGCAGATCTTCGATCTCGATCAACAGGCTGGTGAGGGATGTGTTCATACCCGAGATTATAAAGACTGATCTTGTCTATTTCAATGCTTCGACGCGCCGCCGGGTTTGCAATATTGCTAGGCGGTCGATCGTTTTAATCTATAAATCCTTTTGGCTCTGGTGGGGGCTTAGCCCCCACCAGAGCGGGAGTGTTTTATATAAGCTATTTTGACTGACCACTTAGGCAGTTTATAGTTCTGTGCTGTTCAGCAAACTCTTTAAGGCAGTTAGTTCCTCGGCAGACAGCGTCACGCCTTTACCCATCTTGCTGTGATCGGGAGACCAATCGCGCAGGTCATATTTCGGGTCGCGGTCATTCCAGCTAATGAGGTTGAGTTCCTTCCTCCAGCCACTGGCAGACTCAGACAGGATGCCGATGTTTTTCAGGATTTCAAATTTGATCTCATTCATTTTCGATTCTCCATTTAGGGTACACGTGATAGGTCTATGATAGGAACAACATGGATTTTACGGGTAAAGACAGAAAACTACAAAAAGTTTAGGTGAGGATATAAATTACCGATGGCATCTGAGATTACGTGCCATCGGTAATTGAAGATTGGGTTTCTTGCAAAATCAAATTTTATCCCGTGCAAGGCGGCGACAGCAACGGCTGGCTATTTTGTGAGACCTTCATGTTTGCTTGGCAGATTGATCACACTTACTTTTTGATTTTTCTCCTTCTTCATCTTGCGCTTTTCCCGGAGGTTATGCTGCGCTTTCTTCTTGCCCTCCTTTTTTTCCTTATCGCGGTTGTGACCCATATCAACTCCTTTCTTAACCAGTAGGACGACATAATCACTTTCATCATATACCTATTCGGGGTCGATTTCAACCATTTTTTTCCGCCAGCAGAAACACCAACCGGCTCGACCTCAACTCCACGATTTCCACTTCCACTGCAAAGCCTGCTTGCACGAATGGGCGCATCCATCTTTCTTTCATGACCTCATCCAACCTTGCCGGGCTCTCGCCTGTGACCTTGTACAACCATTTAAGGAATCCATTCGACGGGAACGCCGCAGGCAAAACGATGAGCCTGCCTCTGTTTCTGAGAACTCTAATTACCTCTGAGAGTGTCTGCCTATCGAAGATGTATTCGCTTGGGAAGGTGGATACCACCGAATCGAACGAGTCTGAGGCATAGGGCAGGGCTTGGGCGAGTCCGCGGGCGAGTTTATGTTTTGCACCGAGGCGACGCCTGGCGAGACGTCCCATCTGCGTAGATTCATCTATCGCAGCAGGAGTCAGCCCACGGTCACGTAAGAAGCGCTGCAAGTGTCCGGGTCCATGTCCCAGCTCGAGGACGCGAGTTCCTTCGAGGCGGGGAGAAATGCTCAGGACCCAGTCTTTCCACTTCCCGAATGAAACCACCCACGCTACCAGGTCATAGGTAAAGGCGAAGGGATGATAAAGCAGTTGAAAGAAAAAACGCATGAATTGGCGCATGGGCATTTATCCATGATCTGGAGTATCAACGAATAGATTTTTATTTTTTTCGTAAGTTGCTCAGATCGATCACTATAGGCTTGTGTGGTTTGCTTGATTTCCCAGAAGACGAAAAAGCCGACCCGATCAACAGCAAGAACGCGCCCAGACACAGCCCGGAAAGATGGGTACTGTATTCAAGAAAAAATGCCAATTTCACCTTGGCGATGGCAGGGGAGGCTTCAAGATAGCGCACCTGATACTCGCCATAATCTTCATACGACCTGCCGCTAAGGAATGGGTCGAGGTCGAACAGCATTGGGAAGGTTAATGGGTAGAAAGAGACTTGTTCGCCCTCCTTTGTGGTGAAGTCTACTTGCCCCGTCCAACAGGTTTTGCCTGCTGGGCAATTAGTGGATGCATTAGAAACTTTGCCCACGGTTTTTTCACCCACCAGGTCGAGTGTCACGGCACCAACGAATGCCAGGCAGGCGAATAAAAAGAAGATCGCACCAAACCCTATAAGGGTGTTGTTTCCACGAGATTCTTTTTGAAGAGTCTCATTTTGTTGCTCGTTCATAATCTTATCCTTTTTACAATAAAATTTTCAATACTAAAGGCATTACTGAATGGCAATAATTACGATCAAAATGGCATTTTGTGCTGGTCAATGTCTTAACTACGGTTGAAAGGTTGCAGGTAAAACCCTTGTGGTGGTATTAATGCAAATGAGGGTTTGACGTTGAGTCAAACCCTCATTTGTAGGTGTGAGATTTATACCGGGGTGGCTTCGTCGCCCTTTTTCGGCTTGCGCACGGCTTCGAGCGCACCCTTACCGCGTTCTTTAACTTCGGCGGCGAGCTGCTCGGCGCGAGCACGGGCTTCGTGAGCCAGTTCTTCAGCGCGGGCGCGGGCTTCTTTGGCGGCGGCTTCGGCGCGGGCGTAGGCTTCTTCTGCGGTCAGTTGCGCCTTATCGCGCAGTTCAATCGACTTGTCTTTGATCAGGGCGCGGGTCTCTTCGCCAGATTGCGGGGCAAAGAGCAGGGCGACAACGGCGCCCGTCAGCCCGCCGACGACAAATCCTACAAGAAAGGCTCCAAATTCATCACGGTCAGACATGGTAGTTCTCCTTTTTAGGTCAGTTGATGTTTTATCTTAATCAGGCTGATTGCCTGTTCATTCTAACATAGGCTCGCGCAGTTTTTTTATGCCTTATTTTGGCTTAATGCCCAACATTTCCATCATGCGCTTCAAGCCTGCAAGATACCCATTGAGTTTAATGACCGGTTCAACCACATTCTCGCCCAGAAATTCGGCGGTGCCGCGCAGGGTGTTGACCGTTTCACTTGTGGCCTGCAAGATCGGGCGCACCTCGTTTTGCAGCAGGTTGATTAGGCTGGCAAGTTGAATGACGAGCACGATCAGCGCCACACCGATGACGAGCGTTTCAAGCGCCACTACAATGATGAAGACATCACGGATCTTGTCGGTGGGAGTGGCGGGTTGCAGCAGGAAGTAGATCGCCACTCCAAGCAGTGCAACCAACAGCACCACAATGGCAATGATGCCAGCCATCATCTGCTTTTGCTTGCGGTCCTGTTCGCGGATTTCCGCCAGTTGTTCCGGGGTCAATTGCGGGGGTGGAGGAGGGGTCGTCTCTTGGTTCGGCAAAGGCGTTGTCATATGCAAATTATAGCAGATATGGAGAGCAGAAAAAAGTACAAAGCGAAAAAGTCGAGACTATATCCCTGATTTTTCATTTTCCACTTAAAGCTCCTTATAATGTCGTCATTGTAAAAATAATGGTTGATCGTCATTTAGAAAGGAGATTTTATTATGAAAAAAACAACTCAATTTACAGGTCGGCATTACGAGACGGGCAGCGTTCATAATGCGCTGATGCTGCAAGATATAAAAGCTCCGCACACCAAAGCGCCCTATTCCGAAGCCTTTTTGCTTGGGGTGAGCGGCGGCATTACGTTTGGATATTTCACTTTTGAATACAAGGGACTATTGCCGCATGTGGCGATGTTGACCCGGAATACCTTTGACCCTTTCCAAACCATGTTGGAACGTTTAGGCGTGGAGCAGCAGGTGTACCAAACCACAAAGCCGGAGATCGCTGAAAAAAACCTGAGAGAAGCCATCGCTTCTGGTTTGCCCGCTTTGGTGCTGGCGGATGAATGCAGTCTGCCCTATTCCAGCAAAAAAGGCTCAGCCTATTGGAATATGATTCCAGTGGTGGTGTATGGGTTGGATGGGGATGAGGCGTTAGTAGCTGATCGGGCGGCGAGACCGTTTCGGGTGAAGATGGAGGCGCTGACTCAGGCGCGGGGGCGAGTCAAAGATGACAAATTCCGCATGATCACGCTCGGCTCTCCTCTGACCTCGAAACTGGTCGCTGCAACCCAAAAAGGGATTTGGCAGTGTGTCTCGCTCTTTACCGATAAACCACCCAAAGGGGCGCGAACGAATTTTGGTTTTGCCGCGTATGAGCATTTGGCAGAGATGCTTGTCAATAAACGCAACAAACATAGCTGGGAACGGCTCTTTCCGGCGGGCGCAAAATTATTCAACGCATTGGCAGGGACGGCGGAAGCCGAAGGAGTGTTTGCTCCTCCAGGCATGTATACATGGATTCAGTATTTTAGTGCAGGCGATGGCGCAGAGCGTGCCTTGTATGCCGACTTTTTGGATGAAGCTGCCATTTTGTTGGAGAAGAAATCGTTGAAGGATGCGGCAAAACAATTCCGTTTGAGCCATAAGAAATGGCTGGCATTTGCCGATGCCTTATTGCCATTTGGCGTGCCTGCCCTGGCTGAGACGAAGAAGCTGTTGATGCAGAAACATCAGGCTTTTATCGAAAATGCGGATGGCGCATTGGAAGACATTAAGAAAATAAACTCTCGCTTAAAAAAAATAGAATCTGATATGGCAGATTGTTTCCCGCTCAATGAAGCACAGACCGCAAATTTCCGTGCGGAATTGCGCGAACATGTGTTGGGAATTGCCGCCACAGAAAAAGAAGCCGTGGAGATCATGAGCGCTGCTTCGTTATAATCTCCTTTATTTTCTAAGGAGAATTCTGTGGTTGATAAAAAATGGATATTGTCGTTGATCGCAATCTTTGCCCTTGCCTGCGGATTGATACCTGATAATGTTGAGCAGCCGCCAGCGAGTCCGTCGGTGGAACAAGGGGATGGCAGCAATGCAGACGAGACAGTTTCTGCCGATGTGGATGCACTTATGGCGGGCTATGCTGAAGGTCCCGGCGGAGCGGTGATGGTCGTTCAAGATGGCGTGATCGTTCATCAGAACGGCTATGGATTTGCCGATGTGGAGGCTTCTGCTCCCATCACAACCGATACGGTTTTTCATCTTGGCTCGGTGGGCAAGCAGTTTACAGCAATGGGCGTGATGATGCTTGCAGAACAAGGTGCCTTGAATTACA
>JAFLCF010000073.1 GCA_017303735.1 Anaerolineae bacterium | reverse complement strand
CGTAGGGGCGACCCGCCCAGCGGGATGAAGTCACCTTGCACAACCCTGAAGGGTCGCCCTTACAATGTCCTGAAAAATAAAAAAGTCCCGAGAACCTGTTGGTTTCGGGACTGGGTTTCCTTTCGGTTCCGTCTCAAGCCGTGGCAGGTTCACAGAGCGCGCATGTAGCGGCGGCGGTAGCTTGAGCGGCTGCGGAGGGCTTGAAGGTTTGTTGCATGGGCGCGATTATACAGGTCATAAGGGAATTTGGGGAGGGGCAGGGATTAAGACAAAATCGGAGTGATATAATCCTCAAATCTTTGTGGAGTTGAAAATGGATATTAATACATGGAAAGATGTTATCTTGAAGGTTGCATCTCTTGGGGTAGATACTGAGGAAACTACCAAATTACAACTCGTCATAAAAGAAATCATAACCCTTGTCAGTGAGGAAAACCGAAAGCTAATCGATATTCACCTAGATGTAAAAGCTATCAAAGAGGGTGCCTACAACAGTGGGGTAATCTGGTTAATGGAAGCATCCAAAGAATATAGAACCCCAATAGAAAGGGTGGAATTTATTGAAAAAGCAAGGGATAAATTCATTGATGCGTTTGCAATGGAAAAGAATGACGAATTCCGATCAATGTTAATCACTTACCAGATCGGAATTTGCTGGCTATTATTGAATAAAAAAGAAGACGCTAAATTTTGGTTTTTGAAATCATATCAATACTGCCAATCTTCCAAAACGGTGCTTTACAAAGAATATGAAGTTATGTCAACAGTGGATACCGTAAAAGCGGTCATTACAGCCCCAATTATTGGAACGGCAATACTCACAGTGCCGTTCCTTGGCAAGAAATCAAGGGATAAGTTTAGTGAACTTTTTGATAAGCTATATCCTTTGGTAATGTCAGCTGATACAAAGTATAAATTTTTAACTTACATGCTTAATAGCCGAGAAGAAACAATCCGTTGGTTAAACTCTGAAGTGAGCGGATTCGATCTGGATATTGAATGAAGGAAGAACAATGAAAATCTTCATCAATTACCGCAGGAAAGACTCGCCAGGATACGCCATTGCCCTGCAACAAAAACTTGGCTTAATTTTTGGGAAGGAAAATGTTTTTCTTGACGTGGAGACCTTGGTCGCCGGGCAGGAGGTTGACGACAAGATCGAGGATTTTCTCTTGACATGCACTGTCTTTATTTGCCTGATCGGTGAAGACTGGCTGAACGCCAAAGACCCGATGGGTAACAGACGATTGGAAAACCCGAACGATTTCGTACGCAGAGAAATCGAAATAGCCTTGAAAAATAAAATCCCCTTTATTCCCGTTCTGATAAATACAGCCCAGATACCGAAAGAAGAGTGGCTCCCAGATAGCATGAAGCTACTTAGTGGTATACAGGCGCTCGAAATAGGAGATAGACGCTTTGAAAGTGACACAAATCGCTTGATCGATGTTCTTCGAATTCATGCAAAAGATGTGGATAACCAGAAGATCGAAAAACGAATTAATGACCTTTTATTCAACAGTTCTGAATTCAGGGATATCTTTAAGCGTGCAAAAAAATCGCAAGAGTGATTTTTTATACCCAAAAGGTCGCACAATTCAACCCTTATATGGGGGGAGTGAGCACACGGTTCGGGTCCATGAGGTCGAGAGTTCAAATCTGAACCAGTACCAATTTCCTAGTTGACTTTGCCCTCTGCTTTCCATACACTATTCTCAAGCAGGGGGATACGGATGTCCTCCTGATAGATGAGACATAGGAGGTATATCTCATGAGCGTCAAATTCAATGTAATCGAACGTGGCAAGCCCGGCGACCCCGCCGCGCCCAAGAAGTATTATCCGTCCATTCATTCCAGCGGACGGGTGACCCTGCGCCAGTTGGCAACTGCCATCTCGCAGATGTCTACCGTCAGTAGTGCCGATACGTTGGCAGTATTGGAAGCACTGTTGACGGTGATCCCGCAAGAGCTTTCACGCGGAAATATTGTAGAATTGGGCGATTTTGGCAATTTCTGGCTACGCTCTGAAACGGAAGGCGCAGAAACCCCCGAATCGGTACGTGCCAGCCAGATTTCCAGTATTCTGCCGCGTTTTAATGCCGGGAAAGAGTTCAAAAAGGTGCTGGATACCATCGAGTTTGTGAAAACCAGCGAACCTGCGCCTGTCGACGACTAGCTCTAAAAAACATCGGGATGTTTTCCCAAAAACATCCCGATGTTTTCTTAAAAATGTCCTGATGTTTTTTATAAAAAGACCTGACAGGTCTTCACAAGGTCATGGTCGAAAGGAATCTCCTTCTGTGTAGGTGCATGGAGCGACCAAGGTACTGATGAGACCTGTCAGGTCTAGCGGGTATAATACCCAAAAGGGAACTTTATTTATGATTACTCCAGCAATTATTCAGCAACCTGTAAAACAATTAATGGTCAAGAGCGAGATAAAACCCACAGATCGAGAGGGCGATGGTCTGGTCTATAAGTTGTATGGGGTGTCCGAGAAAGAGATACGGATTGTGGAGGGAGAGTAGAATGAAAGATTATCAAAATATCTATAATGAAAATGCAAATTCTATTATCACAAGTTATACAGAGCTTGTCGAGCATATAAAAACTAATCTATTTCCTTGGTGGGAAATAAAATTTATTGAAATCCCAAATTTAGACAGAATGAATAATTGGCAAAGGGTACTTGCAGATACATGCGCTCCCTATATTCTAGTTACACATCCCTCAGCGCGTCGTCCCAAAAAAGTCATTACGTATTATTATTGGTTTATAGTTTCAGTAGTCTGGCTGGCATTATTAACAGTTTTTCTTACAAACAATCCAACAATTTCAGATGGCTCTAGTACTGAACTCAATCAATTTACAGGGATATTAGTCTTATTTTTATTATTTACTCCATCAATTTATATTTATTTTTTTACAACATGGTTTCTCATAACTAAACGAGTTACAGGGCAAGTAAAAATCTCATGGTCAATATCCTTACTAACAGTATCGTTTTTTCTTTTTCAAACAGCAACAAGCCATAATTTAAACTTGAAAATCCTTTTAAACTTAGAAACATCATATTTGTTTCTACTTTTGATCTTAATACCACTTATAGCCTTTCTAGGTTTCAATTTTTTATTTTTAGGAAAAAGCATTGTCGAATTAGCAATTAATATCGGCAGATCATTTTTTGCCTCACATTCAGTCATCCCACAAAATACTATGCAAAACGCCATAAGTAAGCCTGTAAAATCAGAAAATAAAGATTGGCAAATATCAACTTTGAATATAGAAAAAATAAATACAATTAAGGAATTAGCGTCGAATAATTTAGAAGCTACCGAGAAAAAGACTATTCCTGCAGCAATAATACTAGCTCTAATTGGTTTTCTTGCAACTTTGCCAATCTTTCAAAAGCTCTTCGGAAATTTGATACAGGTATTATATGAGTACACAATTGAAATTTTTATTCCCAGAGACAATTTAAGTTTAACTTTTGGACAATACGCGGTCACTATTAGCATATTTATTATTGCATTTGCCATACTTAGTACTTACTTAAGTCTTTTCAGGAATTTGATAATTCAAGGACTACTAATTCAAATCTGTACAATTGCTGAATATACAAAAAAAGAAATTGAAATTCGATCTGAACAACAAAAAAGAGTTGAAGAGTTCAAAATTGATTCTCTGTTCTCTTTTATTAGTAAAGTTCTCTCGATTTTTAGAAGAGATTAGGATTATAAAAAAGGATAATTAATATGGAAAAATGCCCCATTTGTAAAACTCTAGCTAAAACTGGTGACAATCCATCTTACTATGAATGTCCAAGGTGCGGAACGTTTATGATTGAACGAGTAGCAAAAGGTTATAGCAACGCAGAAACCGATTTAACTAAAATTGCAATCCTTAGTCACGCAGTCCGAAAAATGCAAGGGAAAACAGATATTCCTTTTTTAAATCAAAATACTATATATCAAATTCTTCAAAATCCTCTTCCTTCTCCTTTTCAACAAGTCACAAACTTTGTACTATGGCTGGGAGATAAATCTATCAGTATAGGTGAAAAAGTACTGGTTGATGACCTGCGAACACAGTCAGTTGTTGGTACCAGATTACCAATGGGAGTAAGTGCCATTATCAATCATCTTAGTGAAAAGAATTATATTGAACAAAAGAAACTAACAACTACACGAGATGAGCCAAATCAATGGGAGATAATGTTAAAACTAGAAGGCTGGGAATATTTTGAAAATATCAAAAAAGGGAGCGTGTTTAGCAAAAAAGCCTTTATGGCTATGAAGTTTGGTGACAAAGAACTCGATGAAATGTTAACTGATTGTTTCAAACCAGCAGTAAAAGATACTGGGTTTGAGTTGTTCCGGTTGGATGACGCTCCCCAAGCTGGTCTTATTGACGACAGGCTCAGAATAGAAATAAGAACATCCCGCTTCCTAATTGCTGACTTAACTCATGAAAATGCAGGGGCTTATTGGGAAGCAGGATATGCTGAAGGTTTAGGTAAGCCAGTAATCTATACCTGTGAAAAAAAGAAGTTTCACGAAAAGAAGACCCATTTTGATACAAATCATCATACAACCATTTTGTGGGATTCAAGTAACCTAAAGGAAACTGCGGAAAATCTAAAAAATACAATCCGAGCAACCCTTCCAGAAGAAGCACAGTTAAGTGATCCTGAACAACGCCTTACTTCTATGGATAAATAGTTTTTCAGTTTGAGAAATATAAAGTTTTAGTGCAGGAGAATTAACTATGTTAGAAATATATCCAAATCTTTTTATAGGTAGTGAACAAGATTACGAGTTTGGAGTTAAGGGAAACCCAGGTTGGGTTATTGTTCATGCATGTAAATATCCATATCACAAAAAAGAGTTAGGTTACACTGGTCGTGCTGCGCCAAACACCCACCCTGAATACCTGATTGCAAGACGAGAGGGGAGGCTTATTCTAAATTTAGTAGATGCGCCAAATCCAATGTATATTCCAAAAGAAATAATAGACGCTGCCATTGAATATATTCATGAAAATCTGAATAACTCAAAGAAAGTTCTTGTGCACTGCAACTTAGGTGAGTCGCGTTCTCCCAGTATTGGATTACTTTATTTAGCAATATTTACAGACAAGGTATCAAAAGAGTTTTCTGAGGCGGAAAAAGATTTTAGAGAAATATATCCGTCTTATAACCCAGGTTTGGGAATGAGGGGGTTTATGATAAAAAATTGGGAAGCCTATGTTGGTAAATCAGAAAATAAAAATGAGTGAGGAAGAGATACGAATTGTGGAGGGTTAAAGACCTGACAGATCTGTACAAACAGGATTAATCTCACTTGTCCCCACCCACCAAAACCTATATCCTAGGGAGGAAAGGAATTGAAATGAACACCACCAATCAACCTACTTTGATAAGCCTCATCCTAAAATCCAGTGTAGCGCATACGCTGACGTATTTTCTCATGGGCATCCTTGCCTATAACTTTCTGAACTATGAAGATAGTTTCGTTACTGGCGCATTGGAAAATTACATGCGCCCAACGGATAGTGCCTGGGTGGCGGCGGGACCGGGTCTGCAGTGGATTCGCGGCATTATTTTTGCGCTGGCGTTCTATCCACTGCGCGAGATATTTTTCGGCAAGAAGAATGGCTGGCTGATTCTCGGCTGGGTGCTGACGGCGTTGGGAATCCTCTCCACCTTTGGCGCGGCTCCCGGCTCGATTGAAGGCATGATCTACACCAACTATCCCACCAATTTTTTCAGCTATGTCGAGGTCGTTCCGCAGGCGTTTTTGTTTGCAGGCTTGCTGGTTTACTGGGTTAATCATCCTGAAAAGAAATGGCTGAACTGGGTCTTGGGAATCTTCTTCGTGCTGGTCGTGCTCATGTCTGCGCTGGGTGTGATGGCGGCAAATGGCATGTTGCAAGTGCCTGCATAATCCCTGCCCCATTCGTCCTAAATTTCAAAATACGTTGACGCGAAATGCTATACTTCGCGTCAACGTATTTTATTTAGAGAGAGAGCCCAATGAAAACAAAAGCCTTAACCCTTTCGATCACGACCCTTATCTTGTCCATGCTGGCTTGCAACCTGGGCAGCCCTGCCCCATCAGACTCTCCCAGCGGTGACCCAAACTCTGGGGGAACCGAATCAACTCCGGCTCCGGTCAACGAGGCGGAGGTTCCTCCCGCAAGAGCAGGCATTTGCGAGAATCCCTACATGCCGGTCATCCTCGGCGCAAGCTGGGATTACACCATCACCAGTTCCACGCCCGATACCTACACCCATAGCATTCTTTCGATCGAAGCCGATGGCTTTACCGAGCAGGATGTCTTCGCCTCAGGCGTCACTCGCACGGGGAAGTGGCTGTGTGAGAATGGCAATCTCGTCGCGCTCAACCCATCGGGCGGCGGATCGGCAAACGTGAACACAGAAGGCGTTTCGGTGGACTTCCAAACTACGGCTCACGAAGGTGTGACCTTGCCCGCCTCGATCAATCCCGGCGACAGTTGGTCCCAGTCCCTGACCTTGGAAGGCACTCAGACCGTCAACGGCGAAAGCTTCCCCGTGAGCAATCAGGTCACCCAAGCATGCACCGCCGTTGGAAATGAATCGGTCACGGTCCCAGCTGGCACCTTCGATGCCATGCGCGTGGACTGTCAGGTGAATATGAACATCACGATTGATCTTTCCGGCTCGCCGTTTACAACACCTATTGCACTCACCAACACCAACTGGTACGCCATCAAAGTCGGCTTGGTGAAAACCGTCACCACCGGCAGCGGGTTGGATAGCACCATTGAATTGACCTCATACTCGATTCCATAAAAATATTTTGAAGTTTGGTTTAAACCACAGATGAACATGGATGGACTTTTGAACTTGTTCAACATCCTTTTTATCTGTGTGTATCTGTGGTGAATTTTTCTTAAGGTCAAGAGGCAACATGTTTTCTTTATTTGGTAAAAAAGAAGAAACGCAAGCCATGGCAGAAGTCCTTGAAGACGGGCTGGCGATCATGAATCAGGAAATGCAGAAAGCCAAATACAATAACTACAAAGGCGTCGAACCGATGCTAAGCGTTCGGGTGCGGGTTCAGCCCAAAGACGATGCGCCCTTTGAGTCTGTCATGCAGGTCGGCATGACAAATTCCTATTTGCTCAAACCCGGCGTCCTTGTGAAGGTAAAGTACCAAAAGGGAAAAACAGACGAAGTGACCTTTGATGACGAACTCCACAATCTGCTGGAGAAAAACGCCGCGATCTTAAAGAAAGGGTAAGGTAAAATTACCCCCATGTCCCTACCCTCCCATCACATCGACATCAATCAGCCTGATTTCATCAAAGACCCGTACGAAAAACTGGCGAACCTGCGAAAAGAAATGCCAGTCTATCTCGACTCGGTTTGGAATAAGGTCTTCTTTACCCGCCATGCCGATATTGCCGCCCTGCTCAAAGACAAACGTCTCGGGCGGACGATGCTTCACCGCTACTCACGCGATGAGATCGGCTGGCCCCCACCCGACCCACGCGAGGCGCCCTTCCGCCGCTATCAAGACAACGTCTTCATGGATATGGAAGCAGACGCCCACAGCCGCATCCGCTCGCTGGTGACGAAGGTCTTCACGCCCAAACGCGTGGAAAGCATGCGTGCCACGCTCGAACGCACTACTCACAAACTTATTGATGCCGTAGAAGCCAATGGCAAAGCGGACTTTGTCCACGATATTGCTGAGCCGTTGCCAGTCATTATGATCGCCAGTTTGCTCGGCATTCCCGATGAGCAAATCCAATATCTGCGCCCGTGGTCGAATGCCATCGTCAAGATGTATGAACTCGGCTATACCGACCAACAAGTGGAAGAAGCCAACCGCGCCGCCACTGAGTTCATGGAAATGATCGGCAAGCTCGCTGCGGAACGCCGCATCAATCCACAAGATGACCTCATCACCGAACTCGTGCAAGTGGAAGAAAAAGGCGACAAGCTTACCGAGGATGAATTGCGTGCCACCGCCATCTTTTTGCTCAACGCCGGGCACGAGGCTACGGTCAACGGGTCTTCGCTTGGGCTGCGGGCACTCTTCCAGAAACCCGACCAATTCAAGGCGTTGAAAGAAGCGGTCGCTCAAGGCAACACATCCCTGCTCAAAACTGGCGTCGACGAAATGTTGCGTTATGAAACTCCGCTGCCGATGTTTGAGCGTTACGTCCTCGAAGATATGGACTTCAACGGAGTCAAGTTGGAGCGTGGCATGGAAGTGGCGCTGATGTACATCTCAGGCAATCGGGATGAAGCCCGCTTCACTCAACCGAATGAATTGATCCTGTCTCGTGAAGATAACCCCTTGCTGACGTTTGGTCTTGGTACGCATTACTGCCTCGGCGCTCCGCTCGCACGCTTGGAATTGCAAGTGTTATTCAGTGTGTTGTTCACACGCTGCCCGAATATCCGCCCGGCGGGAGAAGCAGAGTTTTCCTCCGGCTTCGTCATTCGCGGGTTGAATAAATTGCCCGTCGAATTTTAATTTACAACTCGTATCAAACAAAAAAATGCAGCCTTTTGTAGCTGCATTTTTTGTTGTAAACCTATTCTCACAAAATTATTAATTATCCAGAGAAAGAATTTTTTATTACAGCCAATCTGCACGAGGTAGACATACCATCGCAAAAGGAAATTGTTATGAGTAAATCAATTTTGATCACCGGTTCCACAACGGGAATTGGCAAAGCAGGCGCATTGGAATTAGGGCGTCGTGGCTGGAAAGTATTTGTGCATGCGCGGTCAGAAGAGCGTGGAAAGCCCGTGTTGGACGAGCTAAAAAAAGAAGCACCGAATGCGAACTTCTCACTTGTCACTGGTGATGTTTCTTCTATGGCAGAAGTCAAATCGATTGCCGGGCAAGTCAAAGAGCAAACCAAAACCTTGGATGTTCTTTGGAATAACGCCGGGCTGATGTTGAACGAACGCAAGGTCAGCGTAGATGGCTGGGAAATGACCATGGCGATTAACCATCTCGCTCCTTTTGTGTTGACCCGCGAACTACTTCCGCTCATTGAGCCGGTTCAAGGGCGAGTAATCACTACCAGTTCTGGCGCTCATCACTTTACATCTTTCAACTGGAATGATTGGATGGATGAGAAAAGTCAATATAGCTCATTCAAAACCTACAGCAAAACCAAACTTGCAAATGTCCTTTTTACTCGCGAGTTAGCCCGTCGAGTTGAGTCAAAAGGCGTCACGGCGCATTGCTACCACCCCGGCTTTGTCCGTTCTGATTTCGGGAAACAAACCCGTGGTTTACCATCGCAACGCTCCATGTATCCACGCTGGATGGAAGCCTTATTCACCATCGACTCCGAAGCCGGTGCCGATACGGGTGTGTTTCTTGCAGAAGACCCATCTGCCCAAACTAGTAATGGAAAGTATTGGACCAAGCGCAAAGTTAGCCGCACAAATCGTTTCGACAATGACCAGAACGCCGCCAAACTGTGGGAACTCAGCGAAAAAGCAACCAGCTAGTTAAAATGAAAACATTCCTGCCACAAATACGGGAATGTTTTCATTTTTAAGGTCGTCATTGCTACTTGCATGGCTTGTTTCAAAGAACTTAACGCAAAGGCGCAAGGTTGCAAAGAAAAGTCTTTAAATCTTAGCGCCTTTGCGACCTTGCGATAAAAATTTCGGACGAACTCCACTGAAAACTACAGGGGAGCAACTTGAGTTAAGTTATACTCGCGCCCATGTCATCACAAAAACCCATGCTCGACCCCATGATCTCGTCGCCAGATAGCAACGAGTATTTCAACTCCATCAGCCATCTCATTGGGGCGATCCTTTCGATCTCTGCCTTGGCGGTTTTGGTTTCACTTGCAGCCATCGCTGATAAGCCAGCCCACGTGGTGGGATTCGCCATCTACGGCACGAGTTTATTTCTCTCATTTCTATTCAGTTGCTTGCTGCATTTCTTTTTGCTGTTCAATAAGTATTACCGCGTCTTCGGCATCCTCGACCATAACGCCATTTACATTCTGATCGCAGGAACGTACACGCCTTTCTGTCTCACCATCTTCAGCGGTGCGACGGGCTGGGTGTTGTTCGGAATTATTTGGAGCTTGGCGGTTTTCTTTATCACGCTTAAATCCATCTTCTTTGCGAAGATTCCCGTCTGGCTTTCACAGGCATCTTTCCTGCTCATGGGCTGGATCGTGGTCTTCCTCATTCAACCCGCCTACACCCAACTTGGTATGGACGCCATCCTCCTCATGATCGCGGGCGGATTAAGCTACACAGTCGGCGCGATCAGCTTTGCGATTGGCAAGCCTAATCCCTTCCCGCCGTATTTTGGCAATCACGAAATTTGGCATATTTGTGTTTTGGCGGGCAATACATTTATGTTTCTTGTGATGCTATGGCATGTGCTGCCGTTTTCGAACGGGTAAAACAACGTCAATAGATAAGGAATTTTTGTAATTCACCACAAATTGGTTGTCTGAATTACGGCTAAACAATCTGTTTTTATCCTGTTTATCTGTGTCCATCTGTGGTTAAGAACAGTCATCCGTTAAAATACAGAAAATCCATTTGAAGGAAGTGTGCTCATGAAAATCGGCATCATCGGCGCAATGGACGAAGAACTTATTCCCATCCGCGCACTCTCACAGCATCTCGAAAAGATCGAACGCGGCAACCGCACCTACTGGCATGGCGACATGCACGGACATCAGGTCTACCTCACCCGTTGCGACCCGGGCAAGGTCAACGCGGTGATCGCCACTCAACAGCTACTCGACTTCTTCGAACCCGATGTGCTCTTCAACATGGGCAGTTCCGGCGCACTCGCGCCCAACCTCGAAGTCGGCGACCTTGTTGTCGCAACCGATGCCATTCAACATGACTTCGACCTGACCGGCTGGGGTATGAAGCCGGGTGAAATCCTTTTCGATGTCGTCACCAAGCCGGAGACGGGGCAACTCGGTTTCACGTCACGCCATGCCTTCGTCACCGACCCCAAGCTCACCGAGTTGGCATTCGAATCTGCTCAATCTGTCTCTCTGGATGAGGTGGGCGGACATACTCCAAAAGTCTACAAAGGGCGCGTCGTCAGCGGCGACCAGTTCATCAGCAGTGTCGAAAAAGCCGGTCAACTGCTCAGCATCCACAACGCCCTCGCCGTGGATATGGAAGCCGCCGCCATCGCGCACACCTGCGAGATCAACAAAGTCCCATTCCTTTGCCTGCGTGCCATGTCTGATAAAGCCGACCATTCTGCCAACGTCAGCTTCACCGACTTCCTCATCGCCGCCACCGATAATTACGGCAAAGTCTTCGATAAGCTCATTCAGCAACTCGACAAATAATTTTTAGACGCGGACGAACGCAGATATCCGGCGTTTGTCCGCGTCCTATTTAAGGATCATGCAACTCTTCTTCTTTGGCTTCACACTCTGGCTTGGCGCATATTTACTTGCACGCGCATCCCAAAACCGCACAGTGCAATTCACCGGCTGGGGCTTGCTTGCCTATGCCCTTGCCCTCGGCATCTACATCCTTACCGGGCAATTCTTTTTCATCATTCTGCTTATCCCCGCACTGCTATGGGTCGGTGCTGCATTACATCTGCTTCCCGAAGAAGACACCCTCCGCAACACCTACATCCGCACCTGGGCAGTGACCGCCATTCCGCTGGCGATCCTCACACAGGTCAGCCCATGGTTCTCTGCCATTGTGGTTGTGTGTTTGCTCATTTCAGCGGGCATGGTCACACGGCTTGCGTTTCGTTCCCAATATAAAAACACCTACACACTACTTGCCGTCATTGCGCTTTTTGTAGCACTTAGTTCTGGCTTATTGATTCTGCCGCTCAACTGGCTCCCACTTAATTGGGGCTTCAGCTTGCTTGGCTTCGACCTGCTCATCCTCGGCATCCTCATCACCACACTCGATGCCTTCGACGAAGGCGAGTCGCTTCGAGCGCATCTGCTTCAATCCCTGATCTCCAATCTTTATTATGCCGGTGCGCTTCTGCTCATTGCAAGCCTCTTCAACCCAACCTCGCCGCTCTTACTTGCGCTGCTCACTTTTGGAATCCTCACTCAAACATTTTCCAACCTCATTCAAAAAGGATTGGACTCACTCACCCTGCCCGCCCGCTTGAACGATCAACGCTCCGCCCTGCGCCAAACAGCCGATGCGCTTCCGCTTCTCTCCCCGCTCGAACCTGATTCAGCAGACGAGGAGCAGTTCACCCGTCTGACACGACGCGCGCTCTCACATCTGGGCGACCTGCCCAAATTGGCGACCAGCCCGCTCGTGAATCTCCCCGCCGTGCAAGGGACCAATCCGCTCGACCGTGCGCACTCGTTAAAATCTCTGCTCATTCAAAGCATCCAAAAGCTAAAACCGCAAACTGGCGAAGCCTCTGGCACTAGCGACGCCTGGCGCTATTACAACGCCGTCCATTACCCGTATGTGCTTGGGCTCAAACCCTACACCCGCCGTGCAGACCTTTCCACACTCGAAGAGTCTGCGCGTGCCACCCTTGAATGGTTCCAAACCTCCGTCCCCGAGCGGACGTTGCACAACTGGCAAAACACCGCCGCACGTTTGATCGCAGAAGACATTCGCAAATAAATTGGCAGTACATGGCAGTCTTTTTCGTGGACATGGCAGTCCGCGAACTCCTAGAATGGGGCAAAAAGGAGAAATTCATAATGAACAACAAATCAACCCAACTCAACTTCTGGTGGCGCTGGCTCGTCGCCGCGGATATCATCGTGATCGTCTTCGGTGTCGCACAATCACTGCTCCCAAATCTCGTGCGTCAGGGCTTTAGCCTGATGGTCTTCGGCTCAGCAGACTACATGGAAACCTTTCCGCCAGATGCCATACGATATATCACCCTTGCGCATGCCATCATGGGCGCGGTCATGATCGGCTGGGGTGTTTCAATGATGTACACCCTCTTTACTCATTTCCGTAACGGCGAATGGACAGGCTGGGTCAGCATTGCCGTTGCCATGACACTCTGGTTCATTCCAGATACTATTATGTCTATTGCCACCGGCTTCTGGCAAAATGCAGTGCTCAATGTAGGTTTTATCCTGCTGTTCGCCATTCCATTATCTGCCACATATAAAACTTTCAAGAAAACGTAAGCCATGAACGATCAACTTAATCTCAGCCGACTACTTGTCTCCAACGGCACCTTCTGCTTCACCAGCGGAATCATCTTCACACTCGCCGCCGAACCGCTGGCAGGCTTTCTCAACACGCTCCCCATCGTGATGACCGGACTCGGCGTTGGATTAATCCTCTACGGGGCATTTATCACCTTCATGGCAACTCGCCCCGTCATTACCCGAAGGTTTACTCTTTTCACCATCCTCGCTGATTCAGCCTGGGTTCTGCTCAATATTCTATTACTCGTGTTGCCTGTTTTTACCTTCACAGCAGAAGCCAAATGGGCGATTGGCATCACCGCCATCTGCGTCGATGCCTTCGCAACCTTGCAATTTTTGGTTTGGCGCAAGATGAACTGATCAAACAAAGAGGCGGACTTTTGAAAGTCCGCCTCTTTGACACACCGAACTAAAGCATCGCTCAAAAGCCTGCTTACAATCAACCATTCCTATCGCAGGTCAGATTCAGGCGATTGGCTCCGTCTCCTCTGTTACTACGCGATAGACCACATCATGCACATGGACAGGTTGAACAACCTTGATCGCCATGTGATCGCCTGCCTTTACCCACAGCACCGGGTGATGCTCCACTTCCATAGAGGTAACCCGCTGAACAAAATCAGTGGAGATCCCAACAAAGTGGACTTTATCTCCCAATTTTAGTTCTTCCACCAATTCCAGCACCGCCACGCTCAGGTGGTTGTAATAGTGAATGACCTTTCCAATTTCGAGTTCCATCAGTTTACTCCTGCCCGATCTACGTTCGAACCGATTGGGCATATATACAATAGCACAAATCGCACACGGATAAATTAAACTGCGCCTCTTTCCTAACCCTGAATTGGTTGCCCGCTTTGGGCATTTTCTCTGCCGGGAGTTTTTAGCAAACCCCTGATATACTGCCTCATCATGAACAAACGCCTGCCAGGCATCCTCACCCCCGGACATCAAGTTGCCTCGCGGCCCTCTGCTGCATATCCCTACAGTTCGCTTGAAAAACAAAAACCATATTTTAAAGAACGCGGCTTAGACCTGTATGGATTCTTTAACGGCACGTTGAACATTTCGATTGCCCCATTCACCTTTGAGATGACCGCGCCGGAGTTGACCTTTCCACTTGTGGAATGGACAGACCTGCACCCGCCAGAGACCTTTTCCTTTTCGCGTTGCAATGTCATCTTTAAAAACGTGGAATATGCCGGTTGGGTGTATTATCCACACCCAGAGACGAAGAAGACCCATTTTCAAAACCCATCTCTGGTCGAAGTGATCACATATGAAATTCCGGGCATCCACTATGGAGATATGCTTGAAGTGACGTTAAATGTAGAGGAGATCACAGTTCGGTCTGGCTGAAAACTCAACGAGGCAGACCCAGCCCGGTACAGGGAAGATGCGGATTTTATTCCATCACCCAAAAGTTCTATTTTGCTAAAAAATCCGGTCGCGTCGTGTACAATTAGAAAAATTATGCGCATTGCTTTTGTTTCAGATATTCATGGGAATTTTACAGCGTTCGAAGCAGTTCTTGCTGATATTAAACGGCAGAACATCGATCAATTGATCTGTTTGGGCGATACCGTCAGCCTGGGTCCGCAGCCCGCAGAGGTGCTTGAGGCATTAAGATCGTGGAAGGCTGTTACCATCATGGGGAATCATGATCAGGCGATCATGGAGCCTGAAAAATCTGCACAGTATGAAATTACCGAGTACCTGATCCCGGATCTTTTGTGGGGATGCGAGCACCTTTCAAAAGAGGATATGCAATATCTCGCTTCGTTTAAACCCACCCATCAAGTTCAATTCCCAAATGGGGTCGAACTTCTTGCCTTTCACGGTTCGCCCAAATCAACCACAGACTTGATCCTTGCCACCACCCCGCATGAAACCCTGGATGCGTGTTTGGAAGGACACACAGCCAATGTGTTCATCGGCGGGCATTCTCATATTCAAATGCACCGGCGATACGGGGATAAGTTGATTCTGAATGCAGGTAGTGTTGGGAATACGTTCAAATTCGCTTTTAGCCCGGGCAACCCACCGAGCCTTTTACCTTGGGCAGAATACTGTATTGTTGAACAGGAGGGGGATTTTCTGCGCTCGGATATGCGCCGCATCTACTTCGATATTGACGAACTGCTTGAGCATGTCAAGTCTAGCGGTCTGCCAAGTGAAGACTGGTGGTTCAAGCAATATCAGAATCGGTAACCTTGATCTCTGAGTAAACAATGCGGCTTAAAGCCGCATTTTGATTCAAGCTCGTTATTCATGAAAAATGGAGATATACCGTATGATTCTGCATATCCTTAAGAATGCCACATTGATCGACGGCACAGGTGCAAAACCAATCGAACGCGGAGTGATCGTTATTGAGGGCGATAAGATCGTCTTCGCTGGAAAGGCAGAAGATTGGAAAACACCCGAAGGCAAAGAAGCCCATGAACTTGATCTCACAGGGCGCACGATTATGCCCGGCTTGATCGACTGCCATGTGCATATTGCGGCTGAGTCTCTGCCAGATAGCACCATGGCGGGACCGTGGGGTTGGTCCACGCTGATTATGTTGAAGCATGCCCAAAACACGTTGGCGGCGGGAGTGACGACCATCCGTGATGTGGGCGGCAGACATCATTTGGAATTCTCGCTTCGTAAAGCTGTGGAAGCAGGCATGTTCGCCGCTCCGCGCATGTCACTCGCTGGGAAGTTGCTCTCGATCACAACCACCGGCACAGAATGGTACGACGGCATGTATCGCGAAGCCGATGGCGTGGAAGAAGTGCGCAAGGCGGCACGCGAGCAATTGAAAGCAGGCGCAGACTTGATCAAAGTGCTGGCAACGGGAGCTGTCCTTGCCCCTGGCGAGAAGCCCGGTGCCGCCACCTTTGAATTGGAAGAGATCCGTGCAGCAGTGGTGGAAGCCGCCAAGGTCGGCAAGATCGTTGCCGCACATGCGCATGGCATCGAAGGCATTCGCAATGCAGTTGAAGCAGGTGCAAAGACCATTGAGCATGGCACTTACTTGAATCAAGATCCGCGCATCATGGACCGCATGGCAAAAGAGGAGATATTCCTTGTGCCTACGTTGAAAGCTGGCTTTGACGTGGTCTATGGCGACCGACCGGGCATTCCGGATTGGATCATGGAGAAAAGCAAAGAGACGCAGGAAGATGCGATGAGATCGATCCGCAAAGCGTATGAGATGGGCGTTCCCATCGCAATGGGAACCGATGCAGCCACCCCATACAACTTCCACGGTGAGAATGCGTTGGAGTTGTATTACATGTCGCAGGCAGGCATTTCAACACTGGACTGTATCGTCGCTTCGACAAAGAACGCGGCGCGCGCTCTCGGCTGGGACTCCAAACTGGGCACGCTTGAAGCGGGAAAGCTGGCAGACCTGATCGTGGTAAAAAAGAATCCGCTGGATGATCTGCGCTCTCTGGCAGACCGAAAGAATATAGAGTATGTGATGCAAGGCGGCAAATTTGTAGCACGACAATTCACTGAACCAAATGGCATCCCTGAAGAATTGCTGGCGGGTGCGTGGATCTGCTGCGGGTTTTAATTTGATCTCTTGAACTCTTCTTTACCGGAGTCACTCAATGAAACGATTTATGCAATTCCTATCCATCAGTTTTGTGTTCATGCTCGCATGCTCTTCCCTAACGCCTTCAACATCAAATGAGGATGGATACCGGTACGACAATCACCCCGATGAAACTGGCGCAGCATCTGAGTTTCGTGCGCTTTCAAAATGGGGCAAGACCAATATCACCTATTACTTTATCAATGGCACTCAAAAGATCTCTGGCAATGACGAGCAGGCATTGATCCGTGAAGCCTTTGCACTTTGGGCTGCCGAAACGTCGTTGACCTTTACTGAAACCACGTCACGTCAGGATGCTGATATCGTCATCGGTTGGGCAGAAGGCGAACATGGAGACGGCGATCCATTTGATGGACCCGGTGATGTGCTGGCACATGCCTCCTATCCCAATCCGTATGAGGACCGTCAGGTCTTTTTACATTTTGATGATGCAGAACGATGGGTGAACAGCGCCTCACAAAACGTGGACCTGCTCACGGTCGCTGCCCATGAGATTGGTCATGCCCTCGGGCTGGGACATAGTGACGACCCAAATGCTTTGATGTATCCATCCTACAGTGAACCGCATCGTTTCCTTGGGCAGGATGATGTCGCTGGCATTCAATCACTGTATGGGCTGGCGAGTGAAGCACCCTCCGCGCCGGAACTGCCCAAGCCAAATGAGACTCCGCCGCAAAGCCCGAAACAAGATTCAGATGGTGATGGCTTGGCTGATACCGATGAGACTCTCATCACCGGCACCGACCCGAAGAACCCAGACTCGGATAATGATGGCTTGGGTGACGGCGTGGAAGTCGTGAACCGCATGAATCCGCTCGATGCAGATATGGACAACGATGGAGTGAACGACGGCGCAGAGATCGCCGCGGGCACAAATCCCTTGTTGCCAGATCAGGCAAATGGAGTATCACCGGAGCTTTCTAAGGAAGTTGGAGAATTTCTAACTCGGGCGATCCAATTACAGATCGAAGCCTACCGAAAAGGGGACGCTTCTGTAGCGGCAAGCATCATGGCGGGAGATGTGCTGCAATCGCTGCAATCAGAAATCGATACGCTCAACCAGCAGGGACTGGTGGAAATTGCCGCAATTAATTATTACAAGAGTTATATTGACGATATCCGCATTGTTAGCAATACTGAATTGCAAGTCAATACCTGTGAGGTATGGGCTACCCAGTTCTATCGTCGTTCAGATAGCGCTTTGGTGCAAAGCAACGATCCGCAATTATTGCCACAGACCATTACGATTCAAAAGATCAATAACAATTGGTTCATCACCCAAGTGGAATTCTTCGATGCGCCCGCATTTTGCAATTAAGTAACTCACCTCTCGCACTTTTATGCTTCCACAGGGTCTGTGATCCTGTGGGTCAGTAGTCTTTTCTGAAAAATGTCATCCTGAGCGGAGCGAAGGATCTCTACGCCCAAAGTGAGAGACCCTTCGGTCGCGAAGAACGCTCCCTCAGGGTGACATGGTATTTTGAGATGGCTTGTAGTACGTTTTACTTTTTCTGGGGCTATGCTATGGTGTTGGGGTTAGGGCAGGCATTGCGCTAAGAATAATTAGCGGTGGTTCTTCTGGATGGGTTTCCCGATAGACAAGATGGTCATGCATCTCTTTTATCCTTCCATCAATAATAGAGTTTCCAGTATATGCGTCAAATTTCTCTTGTACTTCTTTGGGAAACAACTCATCCACATTGGAAGAGGTGCTACGCTTAAGGACTTCCACTTCCTGAATCGACCCATCTAGTCCTAGGCGAATCACTGCTGGTCGCGAGTCGTTACCAACAGGAACTTGACAAATAGCCCATACATAGACTTCCTGCTCAGAGCGTCCTAAAATGTCCCATTCACAAAGCACCATATACTCAAACATTGGAAGAATGTTTTTTGCTAGTGCAGTTTCATATTCCCGCCATCGCTCTATTTGAATTGCATCAGGCGTAAGGATGGGTGGTGGAGGTAGTGTGGGTAACGGCGATGGGGTTGGATATATAGGAGTGACTGTTGATTCAAATGTTGCTGTAGAGGTAAAGGATAAAACCACCAATGGTGGTTCTTCTGGGTGGGTTTTTCTATATTCAATATGCGCGTATAGCATATCGAGTCTTGGACGTGGAGCCGTGCCAACATATGGGCACGAGAAGAGGTCAGATTGAAATGAAAAATAATGGCAGAATTTTTCTTGTACCTCTACTGGAAATGGATCATAGTTAAACACTGAACTATTTGTTACTTTAGGCTCAGGATGTTTCACCAACCGAATCGATCCATCCGATTCAAGGTAAATGATGGCGGGGATTCTCATGTCACCATGACCCTTAGGAAAGACACACACTACAAATACGTACACCTCCTGACCAGCCCTCCCTAAAATGTCCCATTCGCATAAAGCATCTTCGGCTATTTCAGGATCGTATTCTATACCTGCTTTTTTAAAAGAAAGGACAACCTTTGCCAATGCGGTTTCATATTCCCTCCATCGTTCTACTTGAATCGCATCTGGCGTAAGGATGGGAGGTGGAGGTAGTGTAGGTATTAACGTTGCTTGGGGAGTTGCAGTAGGTATTACAGTAGGAGTTGGTGCAGCGGTTTGGGTGAGGGCGATATAAGTCTGCACGGCTACCATGGCTGTATTTTGCGCATCAATAGGAATAGCTGGGGAAGGTACACATCCTGTTAGAAAGAAAATGAGAAAGGCAATCTTGAATTGTATTTTCATATTTTCCGCTCCTAATTCAACCATTGAGCTAATTTCAATAGAAAATAACATTATGTGCAAACTATTCCCTCAATTCAAGTGACGTAAATCATAGAAACTGCATAAGGTGAGTTGCTCATATAAATTGGTGCATCAAGCCAAAGCGTACACTCCGGTTTGGGCGAGCAGACAGGCTCAAAGTCGGGGTGAGGCGGGGTTTCCTCCAACCTTAAAAAATCGACGAGTCGGCATCGGATGAAATGGAGTAAAATTATCCAGACATCTCGATCCAATCTCTTTGCAGAAAGAAGGGCTGTATGTTCGTCACAAAAAACCTTTATCAGAACGACGATCAATGGAAAGATGTTTCACTCGGAACCTCCGGCGAAACGACCATCGGCAAGTGGG
>JAFLCF010000072.1 GCA_017303735.1 Anaerolineae bacterium | reverse complement strand
ATTGCTAATAGTTGGGACGCAGGCGCTGATATGGTAGAAATTGTTTGGCCTGAAAATCATGGTGATCTTTTTAGCATTTCTGACAATGGGACTGGAATGACGTTTGATGAATTTCGTCATCGTTGGTTACATTTAAAGTACAACCGTAAGCATGAACAAGGGGATGATGTGGAATTCCCGTTGGATAACATGAATAGCAGCAGAAAAGCTTTTGGCAGGAATGGAAAAGGGCGTCATGCAATGTTCTGTTTTTCAGATTCTTATGTTGTTAAAACAACAAAGGATGGAACAAATTCTGTGTTTGAGGTTCGTAAAGCATTTGATTCCTCGGCGCCATTTTTAGTTTATCCAGCAGGCCAAGTTGGCGAGAGAGGACATGGAACATCCATAAGTGCCAATCTTTATTTGAACTATTTGACAATACAAGATGTTAGAGAGCTTATCGGGTCAAAATTTATCTCTGACCCTGCTTTTAGAATTTCGGTTAATGGCGAATTAGTTGAGTTGACAGATGTAAAAGATCTCACAAAAATCCACATCCTGACTATTGAAAATTTTGGCGAAGTGTTGATTCGCCATATACAAAGTGATGTTGGGGGAAGAACCAGCAAGCAGAACGGTGTAGCTTGGTGGGTTCAAAAACGTCTTGTTGGAGAGCCTTCTTGGCGCGGGTTTGATGATATACCATACCTTGATGCACGGCGAGCACAAGCTCGACGCCACACGTTTATTGTTGAAGCGGATTTGCTTGTAAATTCAGTTAAAGAGGATTGGAGTGACTTCAAAGAGACTTCCGAATTTGAGACTGTGCAAATTGCAGTCAAAGATTTTATTGGCAGTGAGCTTGGTAAGTTAATGCAGGACGTGTATCGTGAACGCAAAGAAGCCGCTATTACTGCCAACCAAAAAGAAATAAAGGAGCTTTCACCATCCTCTCGTTATATGCTTGGAACTTTTTTGGATGAAATTCAAAGAACGCTACCTACGATTGGCGAAAGAGAATTAAGCGCGACAGTTGATGTTCTTTCAAAACTAGAAAAAAGTCGATCTGGTTTTATGTTACTTGAGCAGCTTGCAAATTTATCTCCCGATGATTTGGATGGATTAAGTCAATTACTTTCTACCTGGACTGTGCAGGAAGCCACTATTGTCTTAGATGAACTTGGCAGACGTTTAAAACTTATCGAAAAACTTGAGGAAATTGTTGATAATCCTTCAACAGACGAGTTGCACGGATTGCAACCATTGTTCGGCGTTGGGCTTTGGATTTTCGGTCCAGAATATGAAGGAGTATCTTTTACATCAAATAAAACATTGTTAACGGTCGTAGAAAAATACTTTCAAGATGATCTAGTAATGCCCTTGCACAATCCTAAAAAACGTCCTGATTTTGTAACTTTGCCCAACTCTTCTGTTTCATTGTATTCTCGTGACTCTCATGATGAACGGGGCGAAGTGGATGGTGTCGAAAAAATATTACTTGTTGAACTTAAACGCGGCGGTTTTGAGCTTACAAGGAAAGAAATCTGGCAAGCCACGGAATACGCTAATGAGCTGAGAAAAAGCGGAAAGATTCAAAATAAAACAGAAATTATTGGTTTTGTCCTAGGTTCAACAGTTGCAAGTGATGCAAGGGAACCACACAAGGAAGGTGACCGTGATCAGACCAAGATTTTTATTAGGACCTATAGCACTGTAATTCTCCAAGCTCATGCAAGAACTTTTAATCTTTTAAAGAAAATTAAGGATATTGCAAAAGATACGCAATTGTTTGATGCTGACGTAGAGCGAATTATTAATCAGCCATCTCAAATGGAAATGTAGAAATAATTACTACTAAGAGAATATTTATGGCAAACCCTATTACCAAAACCCACGCTGACTGGTTATCCCTGATCGAGATTTCGGGGCCGTTTATTTCGATGCCGATTCTTGCGGAGGTGTTTCCACAGGGGTTGGAGGATGTGCCTGCGGAATTGGCGCGTTCGTTGCGGGCGGATTTTGAGTTTTGGCAGGAGAGTTCGGATGATGTTGCAGTGCATTCGGCTTGGGTGAAATTGGTTTTGGATTCTTTGTTGGGATATTCGAGTGAGGTGCTGCTTTCAGGTCAGATGATTCCTGCGGGGTTGAAGGCGGAGTTTCCTGAGCATGAGGAGACGGTGCGGGCGGATTTTGTGTTGGCAGAACCAAGTTCAGGCGGTGGAGAACGGAAACCGAAGTTATTGATTCAAGTATTTCCGCCTTCGCAGGATTTGGGGAAGGCGGTGACGGGGTCACGCTGGGCGGCTTCGGTGGGGACGCGGATGATGGAGTTGCTTCATGCAACCGAAGTCCGTTTGGGGTTGGTGACGAATGGCGAGCAGTGGATGTTGGTGGACGCACCGCGCGGGGAAACGACGGGGTTTACGACGTGGTATGCGTCTTTGTGGTTTGATGAACGTTCGACGCTGAATGCGTTTCAGAGTGTGTTGGGGGTACGGCGGTTCTTTGGGGTGGCGGAGGATGAGACGCTGGAGAGTCTGTTGGCGCGGAGCGCTAATCATCAGCAGGAGGTGACGGATCAGCTGGGGTTGCAGGTGCGTCATGCGGTGGAGATTCTGATTCAGGCGGTGGATAAGGCGGAACAGAATGTCGGGGCACGGCGCGCCGTGCCCGTACAGCCAGATGTATTGTATGAAGCGGCGTTGACAGTGATGATGCGCCTTGTGTTTTTGCTTTCGGCGGAGGAGCGCAAGTTGCTGCCGATAGACGATGACCAGTATTCTAATTATTATGCGGTGTCTACTTTGCGCGAGCAGTTGCAGACGTTGGCGAGCCAGCAAGGGGAAGAGGTGTTGGAGCGTCGCTTTGATGCGTGGAGCAGGTTGTTGGCGGTGTTTCGGGCGGTGCATGGGGGGATTCGTCATCAGGAGTTGAATTTGCCTGCGTATGGGGGGAGTCTTTTTAATCCAGACC
The DNA here is from genome assembly GCA_017303735.1 of Anaerolineae bacterium. Next base: position 17,063 of record JAFLCF010000072.1, on the reverse strand, counting down.
GTTTTCCATTCTTAGAGGGTCGAGGGAAGAATGATGAAGGCGGAATGATGAATGATGAAAAAAGGGCAAAGGCAAAAGAAGTGCCTCTTGCTATTGATAATCGTACCGTTTTGCATTTGTTGGATGCGTTGCAGTTGTTGCGGGTGGATGGGGAGATGCGGCGGTTGTCATTTCGGGCGTTGGATGTGGAGCAGATCGGGCATGTGTATGAGGGGTTGCTGGATCATAAGGCGGTGCGGTCTGTTGAGGTGATGCTGGGGTTGGGCGGAGCGAAGCGGCTTGAGCCTGAGATGGCTCTTTCGAAACTGGAGCAGGAACGGGGTAAGGGCGAAGCGTCTTTCGTCGCGTGGTTGAAGGATGAGACGCAGAAATCTCCCGCAGCGTTGAAAAATGCGCTTACGATAGACATCCAAAAAGATGCTTTGAAGTTGAGCCGTCTGCGGAGCGCGTGCGGGAACGATGATGCGCTGTTGGGTCGGATTTTGCCGTTTGCGGGGTTGATCCGCATGGACGATTTTGGGAACCCTGCGGTGATCTTGCCTGGGAGTGTGTATGTGACGGCGGGGACGTCGCGCCGCGCGACGGGGTCGCATTATACGCCGCGCAGTTTGACAGAGCCGATCGTGCAGCATACGTTGGAGCCGCTGGTGTATGCGGGCGTGGCGGAGGGGCTGCCGCGTGAGGAATGGAAGCTGCGTTCGGCGGAGGAACTGCTGGATCTGAAGATCTGCGATATGGCGATGGGTTCGGCTGGATTCCTTGTTCAGGTGGTGAGATATTTGGCGGAGAGACTTGTTGAAAGTTGGCAGGTTGAAAGGTCGGAAGGTTCGAGCGTTCAAACGTTCAAGCCTGAAAATGTTTCGATGTCAGATGAAGATTTATTGAATTATGCGCGTCGTCTTGTGGCGGAGCGTTGCATTTACGGCGTGGACAAGAACCCGCTGGCGGTGGAGATCGCGAAACTTTCGCTGTGGCTGGTGACGCTGGCGAAGGAGAAGCCGTTTACGTTTTTGGATCATGCTTTGAAGTGCGGGGATGCGTTGGTGGGCACGAGCGCGGAGGATTTTCTACGCTGGGCGAATCGCAAGCAGACGGCGGCGATGTCGCTGGATCAGGAAGTGCTGCGCGAGGAGTTGGACAAGGCACGCGGACTTCGCAAGCAGTTGGAGTCTTTTGTGGCGCTGGATGTGCGCGATGCGGAACGCAAATCTGCTTTGCTGGTGGAAGCGGATGCGGCGATGGAGCATGTGAAACGCGGCGCCGATCTCCTGGCGGGCGTGAAGCTGTTGGGACTGAACGCGCAGGATGCGGAAGATTTGCAGTTGCGGATGGTTGACTCGTTTCTTGTGGGTCAGTTGGATGGCGTGATTGACGCGGACAAACACCCCGACCCTGCGAGCGCGTTAAGTGCCGCTAAAAAGGAACGTGTTTTTCATTGGGAATTTGAGTTTCCCGAAGTGTTTGAGCGCGGTGGGTTTAGTGCGTTTGTGGGAAATCCGCCGTTTATTGGTGGATTAAAAATTAGTACGATGTTTGGCGATTCGTATTTTCGATATTTGCGAAATGTATATCCTAGTTCAAATGGAACTGCGGATTTATGCGCCTTCTTTTTCTTGCGAGCATTTGAGTTTCAAACGGAAAATGGCACGTTTGGGTTAATAGCAACAAACACCATTGCACAAGGCGATACACGAGTAACTGGCCTTGATGAAATTATTAAAAATGGATGTACTCTTTATAACGTTTCACCATCTACTGCCTGGCCAGGTGCGGCTGCGGTCTATGTAAGCATTGTTCATGGCGTTAAAGGTGCGTTCGCAGGAATTAAGTCGATTGATAATAATCAAGTGGAATTTATCTCATCATTACTGGATGACGCTGTAGCTTTAGGGAGTCCAAAAACATTAAAATCGAATTCAGGGAAAAGTTTCATAGGCTCATATGTTTTAGGTATGGGATTCACACTTGAACCAGAAGAAGCGCAAGCATTAATTCAAAAGGATGCAAAAAATAAAGAGGTCTTATTCCCATACTTGAACGGGCAAGATTTGAATTCTCGTCCAGACCAATCACCAAGTCGATGGGTTATAAATTTTTTTGATTGGCCATTAGAAACGGCAGCCCAATTTACTGATTGTTTTGAGCAAGTAAGGAGATTAGTCAAACCCGAAAGGGATAAATTGATTGGGAGAAACCCCATAGGTACAAAGCGTGGTAAAAAATGGTGGCTTTATGGCTCTGATGCAAAAAAACTTTATATTACAATTGCCCCATTAAAACAAGTTTTAGTTGCAGTTCAAACATCAAAATATCTTTCAATTGGTTTCCAGCCTAAGGATATTGTTTATTCTCATATGACAGTTGTTTTCGCTATAGATGATTATTCTAGTTTTGCGCTTCTTACTTCCTCGTTTCATGATTATTGGGTAAGAAAATATGCTTCTACCCTTGAAACTCGCCTAAGATATATTCCGACAGATTGCTTTGAAAATTTTCCGTTTCCTGTAAATATTGAAAAATTGAGAGATATCGGAGAAAGGTACTATGACCATCGACGAGAAATGATGCGGTCACGACAAGATGGGCTGACTACAACGTATAACCGTTTTCACAATCCAGAAGAGACTACAGCAGACATTGTTCGCTTACGGGAATTACATATTGAGTTGGACAATGCTGTGGCATATGCTTATGGATGGAATGACTTTGACTTGAAACACGACTTTTACAACACAGCACAAGGAATACGATTTTCAATTAGTGAAGCCGCTCGACGGGAGATGTTGACACGGTTGCTAAAACTAAATCACGAAAGATACAAAGAGGAGCAATCAGCCATGAATAAAACCGAAGAGCAAACAAAGAAAGAAAAGAAACCCAAGAAGCCTAAATCCACTGACAACAAACAGATAGGTCTGTTTTGATGATATATAGTTGCGTTTGGTTACGTGCTCGTCATTTATTTGGATTCAGGCAAATAACATTCCTGCATAAAACACCAGCTTATTCAATTTATAATTGATTTCACTGTAAATCCATTATCAAATAAAAGGTAATTTTAGGCAGGCACAAATGACAACAATAACAACGGTAGAGATTTCAAAAGAAATGCGGCAGACTGTTATTAAGTTTGTAAAAAAGAATGGTCACATAACTAATCGGCAATGTCGGGAATTGCTTGATTTAGGTTACGACCAAGTAATCAGGCTATTTAATAGCATGGTTGATTCTGGAGAGCTGATACGAGAAGGAAAGACATCATCAGTGAAGTATACGCTTCCGAAGAATTAACATCAAAGGTAAAAGGCTGGAAGATGTCCAAGTCCGCTGATGTGCAGATGGAGTTGTTGTAGATGGGAAATTCTTTGAATCAAATCTATTCTGTCATTGGTGCAGAGGTGGAGCACGTTGGATTAGAAAATCTTTTTGACAGAATTACGCTTGTTGAACAAGATCAAATTTTTGGTGCGTGTTCGAGGCTGCGCTTAATAGACTCAATTCAATATACAAAGTCTACATTTGAATCGTTTACACAAATCAGCGCAGACGCGCTTCAAATTTACATGTATTGCACATGCTTTGATTCTTTGGCTGACAGGAACATTGAAGGCGTTGGAGATCGTTTCAGGTGTTTATTTAATGGGCTGAATAAACACCTGAAAGACCAATTATTTCAATCTTATTTATTTTTGAAAGAGCCTGAAGAAGATTTTGAATTCTGGGAAAAATTAAGTCCTAGTAAAAAACTTGCGAGAATAATTGACTATATTTATAAATTCCGCAGAAATACCTTCACGCACCAAGCAAAGTTTTCTTTTACAGCATTTGAAAATCGTGGAGTGCTAGCGCGGATGCCTATTGTGCCTCCAAATGTCTGGGAAAGATATTCAATATATTTTTCTTATCGTTTTCCACGCCATAGCGAACCTTCGCTCTTGAGATTAATCGTTATCGGCAAAATCAGACAAATGCTTAAGCTTGAAGTTGGTGAAGAATTCATTTCCTTTTATTGGAATAACCTTGCCAAGTTTTATAGTCCCAAGTCTATTGTGAAAACTTCCCGTAGAGTCTAAATTGAATCATGAGAGATACGAAGAAGAACAAAGGCAGAATTCAGAATTCAGAAAAGAAAAAGGCTGTGCGGAAGAAAAAGTCCAAGTCAGATGCGGGGCAGATGGGGCTGTTGTGATTTGTATAATTAGGAGATCTGTATGCATACTTTGCCGCAACCATTAATCGCTTTAATACATTATGTTGAGTTAAATAATTCAGGTTGGTGGGAAGAAACCACAGACAGGTGTGTCTTGGGGATTTTGTGGTACATCAAAGAACCTGTACCAACAAACAAAATCCGAAAGGAAGTCTTTGACGAGTTAGGGTTAGACCTAAAATTAGTTGAGTTAAATGCGTCATTGTCTAGGTTGATCTCATCTGATCAAGTGATAGATTTGAAAGATGGCAGATACAAATTAAGTTTGACGTGCGAAAATTTGCTGTCACAACAAGTTGTAAACTCAAAAGCACTCGAGGAAAATGTTAAAGCAAGGTTTGTCGCAAAAATCTCTGAAGTATGTCCGTCGGTAGATGGACTTCATCTATGGGAATCTTTTATAGCAAAACTCCTTGTTCCATTAGTTTCAGATTCTGGAGCAAGAATTTACGAGTTTCTATTTAGCAATTCTCCCAAAAATGGCCATTCTATTACGTTGACCGAAGAGTTTCTCGAAGAACTTCCCGAGGAGTATTTAGAAGATCTTAGCAGGGCAATTTCTGATTTTATTAATCCAAACGACAAAGAAGTTGCAAAGTTTATTCTTTCGTATCTGGATGCGTATTTTGCAGTCAGTTCATCTGGGCTTAGCAAGAAAGTAACGCAAAAGTTATATGAGCTTCGTGATAATCCAGCAGAGTTTGAAGTTTATGTTGACACTAATTTCATTTATTCCGTATTGAGGTTACATGATAACCCATCCAACGAGGCAGCTAAAGACCTACTGGAAATGGCAGAGACGGCAGCTCAGAGTGTAAAAGTAAAATTTGTTGTAAGTCCTATTACGTTGGAAGAAACACAAAAGTCAATCGAGCATAAAAAACGTGATTTAGAAAATAGAAATTATCCTTCTAATCTTGCAGAAGCAGCTACCCAATCAAATATTTCTGGCTTGTATAGAAGTTTTTTTGAACAAGCCAGTTCGTCGTCAGGTGGCGCAAATCCTTATGACTACTTTTCTCTTTACGAAAAGAATTTGGTTCGAATCCTGGAGGGACAAAATATTTTTGTAGTTAACAACGAAAAAATTCACAAGTATTTTAAGTACCCAGATGTGACATCAGATATATACAATCGGGTCGATTACGAAAAAGGAAAATATAAAGATAAGGCAAAAAGCGAAGCGAAAATCACAAACGACGTGGTGTTATGGCATTATGTGAAAGACCTTCGAGAAAAATTAAATGCACTACCGATTGATTCAAAATATTGGATAGTAACAGTAGATTATAGGTTTGTGAATTTTGACAGATTCAAAAGCGATAAATTAAGAATATCGCCAATTTGCATGTTACCTTCACAGTTAATTCAAGTTTTCAGGTTTTTTAGCCCACGCTCGGTTGATTTTGAGAAAATTATGCTTAGCACCATGAGATTTCCTCTCGTTGTAAAGGATTATGATCCTAAAGTCGAAAAAATTGCCTTGAAAATTATCAAGCAACTTTCTCTTTATGAGGGTATTGAGAATATGCCTGTAAAGACTCTCCAAGCTATCATTACTGATGAAGGATTAAAAGGAAAGTTAAGTGGCAAATTGTCAGAAGCAGAAGAAGTAGAGTTAATTCGAGAGCATTTAGCACAAGAAATTGTGGAGTATGAACATAAGTTGCAAAATGCAGAGAAGCTGATTGAAGAAAATGTGCAAAACAGTCAAAAATTAGTATTTGAATTAGAAGAGACAAAAGGAAAATTTAAGCAAGAAACATATGAATTTAAATCTCAGATCGCGGATTTGCAAAAGAAGGTTGAGGCTGAAAGGCAAGAACGACTAAAGGAGAAAAAAGAGGCGGAAGGCAGAAAATCATTAAAGGGTTTTGCACTCCTGTCATTTATGTTAATACTTCCTTATCCTTTGGTTTTGTCCGTCGCTTTTTTCTTTTTGAAACAATACATTTCTAATCAATGGATTTTATATGGTGGCAGCATAGGATTTACTTTGCTGACTTCTGCTGTTTTGATTAATCTGTTAATCAATCAAGGAAACAGAGATGATTACATTGCAGAGAACGAGGTATTTAAGTCTATAAAATCAAAACTCAAATGGCAGGCTATTGTCTCTTTTGCAATCTCTGTTATTTGGCTAATTGCAAGTGCGTTATTGGAAGAGTTTGCTATAAGAAAAATGTTTTCATAATTCTTGTAAATTTTAGATAAGCGTTGAAGGAATACACATGAGTCAACTCGAAAATAAAAAATCCCCGCTCGAACTCCGCACCGAACTGCACCGCATGGTCGTTGCCGATTTGCTCGGTCCCGCAGGCGGCGAGGAAGAAACGGTGGAAGAAGCCACTGTCCGCTCGCGGTATGTGGTCGGTTTACTCGCGCCCAAAGGTCAAACCGCCGTGCCAGAAGATGACGATGGCGAACTCGCCATTGCAGGCACTGACACGCAGGACGGCAAACCATCCTCGCCCACTGCAGCGATCCCCTCTATGATGCCTTCCTCGTTTGGCATGACCTTCTCAGTCTCTGCACAGGCAAAGACCATTCAAGTCACCGCTCGTTGGGGGCATTACTTCCGCGCACGCAGTGAAATCGTAAAAGACGATAAAGGCGAAGGTAAACTGGTTTGGAAGCGCAAACAAATTCAAGCCGCCAAAGAAATTCCACTCAAACTCGGCAAGATTTCCCCGTGGAGTCCTAGCGCCGATTTCCCCGACGTGCAGGTCACGGGTCTCATGCGCAAGTATGACGGCACGTGGACGGTCACGCTTTTTCTGGTCAACGGGCAGCAGGAACCAAAAACGCTGATAGATACCGCGTGGGTCTTTCAACCCGAACTCATCATCAACGATGCGAACGGCGAGTCCATTTTCACGCCGCGTAAACTCGATGTTCAGGTAAACGAAGAATCTGAAACAAAATCCATGTCCATGATCTACAGGCGGCAGCGGGAATTTGCCGTCGGTCATGGCACGGGCATACACGCTGAAAAACGCGCGGGCGAATGGGATCGTGCATACGAAATCCGCACCGCAGTCATCCCCGCGCATGAGGTTGAACAGGTGGACGCACCCAGTGCGAAAGAAATCCCCGCGCTCGCAAACGTTCAACTTGATATGTCTGCCCTCTCTCAATTGGATGGAACGGAACTGGTCGCCGCCCTCAAGCCTTTGGCGGATGCTTACGAAGTATGGATTCTCGAACAGGAAGCACGCCTCGCTTCGCCTTCCCCCGATCTTGTTCCTCATATCCTGTCAGCAGAATCTTCCCTTGAAACTTGTCGTGCCACCCTCGGCAGAATCCGCGATGGGATCAACCTGCTCGCATTGGATGAAAAAGCCGCCGAAGCCTTCCGCTTTGCAAATCAAGCCATGGCGCAGCAGCGTATCCGTACCATCTATACCCGTGAAGTGCGCCAGAAGAAAAACGACAAACTCAAGGTCGAAGATTTCGAAATCCCGAAGAATCGTTCATGGCGTCCCTTCCAGTTGGCGTTCATGCTGCTCAACATTCCTGCGCTAGTTGATCCAACTCACCCCGACCGCATTGACCCCACCTTTGCCAAAGCCGATCTGCTCTGGTTTCCCACCGGCGGCGGCAAGACCGAAGCGTATCTGGGAGTTGCCGCCTTCACGATGGGTCTGCGCCGCTTGCAAGGTGACATGGATGGCTATTCAGGCGCGGCAGGCGTGACGGTCATCATGCGTTACACCTTGAGATTGCTCACCCTGCAGCAATTCCAACGCGCCACCGCGCTTATCTGCGCGATGGAACTAATTCGCCGAAATGATCAAGATAAAAAATGGGGCGAAGAACCCTTTCGCATTGGCTTATGGGTCGGTCAAAAGTCCACGCCCAACCGCACAGAAGACTCCGCGCAAGCCATCCAGCAAAATCACGGCCAATGGATGGGACTGGGCAACAAAGGCACGCCGATCCAACTCACTAATTGTCCGTGGTGTGGAAAGCCCATCGGCGCAAATGATGTCAAAGTCGAATCTTTCAAGTCGGGACGTGCTCGTACCTTCCAATATTGCAGCGACCCAATGGGAACTTGTGCCTTCTCGAAAAAACAATCCCCCGATGAAGGTTTACCCATCGTCGTGGTGGATGAAGAAATCTATCGCCGCCTGCCCACACTGTTGATTGCGACGGTTGATAAATTCGCGCAAATGCCGTGGAAGGGCGAAACGCAAATGCTGTTCGGCAAGGTCAACGGCTATTGTCCGCGTCACGGCTGGCGCTCGCCGCAGTTGGAAGATACCGATAGTCACCCCGCCATCAAAAGCAACGCAGAGAAATTCCCTGCTGTAAAAACGAAAGCCTGCAATCCGCTCCGCCCGCCTGACCTTATCATTCAAGACGAATTGCATTTGATCAGCGGTCCACTTGGGACGTTGGTCGGTTTGTATGAAACCGCGGTTGACCGTCTATGCTCATGGGATTATCAAGGTGTGCGCGTGCGCCCCAAAGTGATCGCCTCCACCGCAACAATTCGTCAGGCGCAGAAACAAGTCCACAATCTGTTTTTGCGTGACGTGCAAATCTTCCCACCTTCTGGTTTGGATGCGGGCGATAACTTCTTCTCGCTTCGCCGCCCCGCCGCGCCTGAGTCGCCAGGACGTTTATATATCGGTGTGTGCGCACCCGGCACGCGCATGAAGACGCTGCTCATCCGCGTGTATGTCGCTTATCTCGCCGCCGCGCAAAAACTCTATCTCGAAAATGCCAAAGCCGCCGACCCGTGGATGACTCTCGTTGGTTATTTCAACGCCATGCGCGAACTGGGTGGAATGCGTCGCGTGGCAGAAGACGGAGTCCGCACCCGCCTGCGCACAATGGACGAGCGCGGTCTGGTCAAACGCTTCATCGAGTCTGATGCCATTGAGGAACTCACCTCGCGCAAATCCGCCACCGATATTCCGCGCATTTTGGATCGCCTCGAAGCGGTCTTTGACCCCACTGACAAAAGCAGGGATCGCCAACATCCATACGATATTGTCCTCGCTACCAATATGATCTCCGTGGGCGTGGACGTCAACCGCCTCGGCTTGATGGTGGTTGCCAGCCAGCCCAAAGCGACCTCGGAGTACATCCAGGCCACCAGCCGCGTGGGTCGTGCTTTTCCTGGCATGGTCTGCACTGTGTACAACTGGGCTCGCCCGCGTGACCTCAGTCACTACGAACGCTTCGAGCATTATCACGCCACATTCTACAAACAAGTCGAAGCGTTGTCTGTCACCCCCTTCTCGCCGCGTGCATTGGATCGCGGTTTGAGCGGTGTGTACGTTTCCTTGGTTCGTTTGCTCAGCGAAGAGTTCAATAAAAACGAAGGCGCAGGCAAAGTCACCTGGCCCCATGATTTGATTTCTGCGGTCGAGAAAGACATCAGTTCCCGCGCGCGCGGCGTCATGGTCAGCGAGAAAACCGAAGACCTGGTCAAGAAAATGATCAAGACCCGCCGTGACGAATGGCAAAGCAAGGCATCGAATACGATGAGCGGCAGCGTGTTGACCTATAACAAATATGGAAACGAGCGCGCCGTGCCTTTGCTCAAACAGCCCACCGAGTCAGGCGTGACCGAATTCTTCTGCCTCAACTCCCTGCGCGACGTCGAGCCACAAATCAAGTTGCTGCTCAACGATCACGACATGGACAACAGACCCGAACCAAGAGAAGAGACTGCGGAAGCGAAAGGGCAGGAGGAATAAATGACGAACCCAATTCAAATTAACCGCGTGGGCGAGGTGCGTCCCAGCCAGTTGATGTTCACCTACGGCGTTGGCGCGCTGGTTGACCTGCCTAAAATTTCAGTCATTGTCTCAGGGCTGGATGACTGGCAACTCAACCCTGAATATTGCCACACCATCACCGAAAGCCGCCTGCTGCAAGCGGTTCAATTTCATTTATCCAATGTCCAGAAGATGGTCACACCTCCGCTGGTCACCGACGACAGCGGCGATACCAATCCCGACTCGCCTACCTTTTACGTGGGCGTTCCTGTCGCCACCTTCCCGCGCTGGATGGTCTGTCCGCGCTGTCGTTTGCTGGCGCCGCTCAGTTCCAACCTCTTCAAGTTGGAAGCCTCGCTCTATCATCCCGACCAAACCTGTTATCGACATACCAACTGTTTGAAGTGGGATGAACCCGAAGTCATCCCTGCCCGCTTCTTAGCCGCCTGCGAAAAAGGTCATCTCGATGATTTCCCCTGGGTCGAGTTTGTCCATCGTGGAAAAGAATCGGTATGCAGCGCGCCGCAACTGCGGCTGCTGGAATTAGGTCCCTCTGGCGAAGCCCGCAACCTCGAAGTCAGTTGCGAGAATTGCAAAGCAAAGCGCAGAATGAATGACGCATTTGGAATTGAAAATCGCGCAAAACTTCCCGAGTGTACAGGTCGTCGTCCGCACTTGCGCGATCATGATAGTGAAAAATGTGAACTTCAAATCCGCACGATCACTTTGGGCGCGTCGAATACGTGGTTCCCTGTCTCGCTCAGTGCCATTGCAATTCCCGTTTCCGCTGATATTGTCATGCAGCTGGTCGAAGAGAAATGGGCAATTTTCAGCGCGGTGAAAGAAATCAGCACGGTTGATTTTCTGCGAACGGTGGGCAATCTTGGCAGGCTGAGCCAATATTCGAACGAAAAGATTTTTGAAGCAATTCAAGCGTTCAAGAATCAGGAGCAGAACGGCGGCACACGGCATACCAAGCCCGACCTGAAAACGCCTGAATGGAAAGTTTTTGTCGAACACGACGCCAATTTGAATGACGGTGATAATTTCAAACTCCGCGGCGTGCTGCCTCCCGCCAACGCAAAGGACTTTGTCAAGCAGGTGGTGCTGGTCGAACGTCTGCGCGAAGTGACCGCGCTGGTTGGCTTTACCCGCATTGACTCTGGCGGTGAGCAGGAAGATGACTTGGATATTCCCACATCCACTGCCCCGCTCGCACGCAATATACCTACCTGGGTACCTGCCAGTGAAGTACGCGGCGAGGGTATATTCATCCAGTTCAATGAAGAAAAAATCCAGGCGTGGCTGGAAAAGAAAGAAGTGCAGGAACGTAACGCGCTCTTTTTTGAAGCGCATAAAAAATGGTGCGAGACGCGCGGCATTGAAGACCCTGCCAAATCCTTCCCTGGAATGCGTTATATCTTTATTCATTCATTTTCACATGCCCTGATGCGTCAACTCTCTTTGGAGTGTGGGTACGCAGCAGCGAGTATCCGCGAGCGGATCTATTCCGCCACGCCCAACGCAGATAAGGAACCAATGGCGGGGCTCTTGATTTACACCTCTGCACCTGATAGCGAAGGCACGTTAGGCGGGCTGGTCAATTTGGGCGAACCTGAAAATCTGGGACTTCATATCTCACAGGCATTGGAACATGCACAGTTATGTGCCAGTGATCCTTTGTGCGCAGAACATGCTCCCAGCCAACATGGTCGCACCATTCACGGCGCAGCCTGCCACGCCTGTCTTTTCGCCCCCGAAACATCCTGCGAACGCGGCAACCGCTATTTGGACCGATCCACGCTATCCAAAACGGTTGAATTGGATAAAATTGTTCTCTTTGATACCCCATGAAATCCAGTAAATTGAACGAAATGGCTATTAAGTTCGTCGAAGATATTCCTGGTGAATATATTTTGCGCGTGGTGGATATCCTTAAAAAAGAACCTTTTTTTGACAAAAACCGCCTGCAACATCGCCTCAAGTCTGTCATCCCACAAGCAGATGTGCAGGAAAAAATACGCATTTTTATTGAAAATTGGGATGCGTTGGATGAATCACCCTCACCCAAGGAGATGAGTATTGCCCTATCAGTCATCGACGCTGCGCTTGACTACCAACGAAATAAAGAGAGTGTTGAACTAACATGGACAGGACCGAAAACTCGTAATGTCAATATACGCCGTACTGATCAGGCTTTGGTTGAGCTGATCGATTCTGCGCAAAAGCAGATCCTGATCGTCAGTTTTGCCGTTTATAAGGCAAAGTTGATTCTTTCCGCCTTGGAACGCGCGGCTGATCGTGGCGTAGAAATCAAAGTCGTTGTAGAGTCACCCGATGTCAGTGAAGGCAAGATTGCACATGATACGATCGCCAATTTGGGTAAAACTCTAAATAAAAGTGCAAGAATATTTATCTGGCCATACTCCAAACGAGAGATCACTCCTAATGGAAAATATGGGTCACTGCATGCAAAAGTGGCGGTAGGAGATGATGATACCTTGTACATCTCGAGCGCAAATCTTACTGAATACGCAATGAATTTAAATATGGAGATGGGCTTACTAGTTTCCGGCGGAGATTTACCGGGTTTGGTTGAAAAACACTTTGAAGAATTGATTTTAAATGGGACCTTGAATGAGGTAAGCCTTTAATATGTCTGATACAGAAGTATGCCCAATTAATTTTCTCGACTAATTGATTTAGAATGCATCATCCTCTCTCCATCTCCAAGACCGACTACAAAGTCGCGCGTGCGTGCCCTGCTAAGCTGTATTACCGCATGAACAAATACCCGTCCACCAAGGATGGGGACGAATATATGGAATTGCTTGCCGAGGGCGGATATATGATCGGCGCGATCGCCAGTCTGCTCTTCGATGAAGCAGTACTGGTGGATGAGGCCGATCATGACAAAGCCGTGGCGTTGACCAGGGAATATTTCAAACAAGAGAACATCATCCTGCTTGAAGCCGCCTTCGAGAGCAACGGCAAATTTACCCGCCCTGATGTGCTTATCAAACAAGGCAGCACACTGACCCTGATCGAAGTCAAAGCCAAGTCATTTGACTCATCTGAAGAGAATCCATTTCACGGCAAGCGCGGTGGGATTGCCTCTAGCTGGAGACCCTATCTCGAAGACATCACCTTTCAAGCGCTGATCCTGCGCGAACTCTTTCCAGGCTTCACGCTAACCAGCGAATTGATGATGCCGGACAAATCCAAGACCACCGACATCGACAACCTCCACTCACTTTTTACGCTCAATCAGATCGCAGAAGATGACAGCGGCTATCCGCGTGCCCGATTCACCTTCACTGGCGATGTTGAGCAACTGCGCCGCAGTCACTTTCTCACACGCATCAATCTAGACCATGAAGTTGAGGAACTGTTCCCCGAAGTGTCTGTCGCCGCTGATACGTTTATCAAGAGCCTCAATCCGCTAACCAAACTACCTGTGCAAATCGCCTTCGCCTGCAAGGACTGCGAATACCGTGTGGATGATGGTGAGATCAAGAACGGTTTCCGCGAGTGCTGGGGCGAACTGGCAAATCCTCAGCCGCACATCCTTGAGTTGTACTTCGGTGGGACGATCAAGGAAGTGCAGGCATTGATCGAGGCAGGCAAAACTAGCCTATATGATCTACCCGAATCCGCTTTCAGCAAGAAAGACGGTTCGATAGGTCCACGTGCCCAGCGTCAGTTAATTCAGATGCGGAATTCCAGATCCCAAACCGAATGGATTGATCCCACCCTGGGCGATATCCTCGCTTCTCACGCGTATCCGCTGCTCTTCATCGACTTTGAGACATCCGGCTTGGCAGTGCCCTATCATGCGGGTATGCGCCCGTTCGAGAATGTTGCCTTTCAATGGAGTTGCCACACCATCACAGCTCCTGGTGCAGAACCGATACATGCTGAGTGGATCAACCTCGAAGAAGCCTATCCCAACTTCGCCTTTGCCGAGTCGTTTATGAAGCAGCTCGGGCGCAGTGGGACGATGTACATGTGGGCAACGCATGAGAATACAATCCTCAAGCAGATCCGCGCTCAAATGGACAGACGTTATGAAAATGCGCAGTTAGGCGATTGGTTGGATTGGATCACTGATGGTCGTTTGGTGGACATGAACGACCTGACCCTCAAACATTACTTCCACCCGATCATGAAGGGAAGAACCTCGATCAAGAAGGTGCTCGATGCAGTTTGGCAGATCAACGAATATCTGAGAAAACGCTATCCCGAATATGTAAAAATTGAAGATGGAAAGTTGCTCAGTCCACACAAATCCTTGCCACCCTTGGAAATCAACGGACAGGATGCGTTTGTCAATGAGGGGACTGGGGCGATCACGGCGTATCAGGCCATGTTATATGGTCCACAAAAAGGTGATATGTCCATTAAGAAGCGGTGGAAGAATCTTCTTCTGCAATACTGCAAACTCGATACGCTGGCGATGGTGATGATTTATCAACATTGGAGATATATTATTAAATGAAAAAGCGAGGCTTTTATGCCTCGCTTTTCTTTATTATTGTGCTAGTCGTGGGATCACCAGCGACCATGCAGCAGCGATCTCGTCCAGGTTATTGATATGAACGAAACGCTCCGCAAATTTATTGACAGTATTCTCCACTTGTGAGCGGATTTGACCGTCATTGACTTTCAGAAGGATAGCCGATGTGCGATTTCGGCACGAAACCGGAACAGCATGGGGAGTCATTCCATTTCCATCAGTCAGCAGGACAACCCGATGTTTTGGGAATTTTTGCCAGACTAACGGCAACCATCCAAATGATGTGTAATTGCCTTGGGCGTCTGAAATATTCAAATTCCCAACTCTCGTAGAGAAGAATATCTCTGCGCTAAAGTCTTTCGTGTGCATAAGGAAATCCTCGAAGATTGCCCCACGAACGTCACCGCCCGTTGAACGAATTGCAAGGGTCACGGCTTGTGCAGCTCGACGAGTTTCGTACCAGGGAAGTCCCTGCATCGATCCTGACCAGTCTGCCACCAAAACCACCTGAACTTTCGGCTTTGTCTTTCCAACAGATTGGGGAACATCGAATGGAATCGGATCGCCGCGTACCGCAGCGAGACGATTCATACGTCCTGGACCCATCACCGAACCTGATGCGCGGGGAACTTCCCAGCGTCGTTGGATTCGGCGACTTGCTGAAATCACATCTGGGGCAGGAGGGATCGAACCGTACAATCTATCTTCCTGCGATTTGCTATCAGCCGATCCTTGATAAATCAAGATTGCCAATTGAAGGAATCTCTTTAGTTCATTGACGTTTCCGCTGGACACGGCTGATGTGGGGTTGATATGATCGACCTTTGCAATTCCTTCGCTTTCAGAGTTGGCGCTTCCTTTTTGGTCTTGGGGTTTACACAACTCAGGATACCTACTTGCGATGCTGTGTAGCATCTTGGGCAGGTGGGTGGGATGCGCTTCCATAAAAGCAGAAGCGTCCTGAAGGAATCCGACCAATCTTTTATCCTTCACATTGGAGAGCATATTCGTACTGTACGAATGGGATGTGTCTCTGCAAAATCTACCAAGAAGTAATCCATTGATAGCAGCGGAAAGAAAATCTTTCTCCACTTCTGCTTTTTTCAAGCTGTCAATGTACTCCTTTTTGTGGTGACTTCCAATGTCATTTCGCACACTGATCAAGTTGCTTTTGAAAAGCGGCATGATACGTGCGATGTTTTCCTCAAGCTGGATATCAAGCAGAAGGTTGACAACACCATGATCGAGTCCAGTAGCTTTCTCCACCTTAATGATTTCATCAAGGGGTTGTAGCCAGTGACCGATCTCGTGGGCAAGGAGTCCAATCGCATTCGACATTTGATTCTGGATGGGAACACCGAGAAATTCATTCGGCATTCGGACATAGGACTTCCCGTTGGTGGAGGCTGTATCATCTTCAGCCATTACCACTGTTGGGACTGTAACCCGCGCAACGCCTTCCATCAGCAGCGTCACAACTAGGTCGAGGACCTTTTGCAATTCAGATAGAAACGAGATGTTCATATCCCGCCTCATCTGTTTGCAGTGTTGCCGATCAGGGTTTGATACCCGGATGCAGCAACAGGATCAACTGCCTTCAGACGAGACAGGTAGCGACCTAGGAACGATATATCATCCGGCGCTTTCGTGCGAGATAACTCGCCGTACTCCACAGGCAGGGGTAGCGTTCCATCCTTCACGCCCTTCCAACTCACCTCAATGGCATCTTTCGCCTTGCCGGTGAACAGGGAGAGTACATCATTCGAGAAGCTCACTTCGATGGGTTCAACACGGCGTATCAATGCCGGGTCGGGAAGGTTACCCCAAGGATTTGCCGCAAGAACGATCATGAACCGTTCAGCTGGCGCCCAGCACTCACCCCAGAATGGGGCAGAGGTCACGCGCACGGGGCCATCGTGCTCAATACCCATCGTCTTTGCGACATCGGCACTCTTGGGGAGCAGGATGCGCATCATGGACTCTTGCGCCCTTGGGGAGAAGCGCAGGAATTCGTCGAGGAATACAAGTACACGGTCTTCGGACATTTCTGCGTGTGTCATGGCAGCGCCGATCGGTCCAGGCATGGGCGTGCCATTTGGCATCATCACGCCAACCAGGTCGGAATCTGTCCACGAGTCCGCGCCCGCTGTTTCAAAAAAGCGCGCACCAAGCTTGATCGCGGCCTGTGAAACAGCAGATGTTTTACCGCAGCCGGTCGGACCAAGAAGGAAGGGAACATATCCTTCATTTAATACTGCGGTAGTTGCGTCTGCAAGAGACATCACTGCCTTGTTGATCGCGTTCTTCACGCGCTCGGAAAAAGGCAATAAAGATTCCTTCTCTTCCAGAGCGCCAGAGGAAGTAGATTCTTCGGCTCGCGCGATCGGTTTTGTGCTACCTGCCTGGGCATCCACATCCATGACGTCAGTTATTTTCATGAACTTGAGCAGGTGCTTGCAAGGCTGGATGTGGGATGTATCGATCATGACGCCACGCCCCTTGAAATCTTCACACTCACAAGACATAGAGACAAATGCTTTCTTGCCTTCCCGCTCGATTTTTAGGCGCAATCCATATGCACCTTTGTGTGCAGGAGCAGTCG